>JBILPR010000077.1:0-14746 GCA_044373795.1 Algoriphagus sp.
CTCCAGACAGATTTAAAAAGCTCAGAATCACGATATTGATCCAACGCTTCTTCGCTTTGCCAATGGCTGTAAGTCATGAAAATATTTTTTTGATTTTCGTCCTGCCAGAGTTCCAAATGCTGACAACCCGGGAAATTTCGAATAGATGACTTATTTGCCTCGAAATTTTCCAGAAAAGCAGAAACTTCCTCAGGCTTGAAAGTCATGCGAACGATTCGGATCAGCATGTCTTTAGCTTTCGAAGTTGATATAGATTACACTGTCGTATCTCAATCCCAGCAAATCGCCGCCATGTCCGTGATTGATTCCGATTTCAAGCAGATCGATGCTGTTGAAGAATGCGAAACAATCTCCTGCCTCCACCTGATCGTATCCCAAGTGAAGTTTATCCACAGTCTCTCTGCCAAATTCGATGGTGAACTTGCCTGGATTCAGTTTCTCAAAAATATCTCTGCGAATATTGGTAATCAGGTTGCCATAGCGATCTACTCTCAGGACATTTCCGATGATTTGTTGCTTTGTTGCTTTCGGATGTCGCGACATCAATTTCCTGAAATTGGTTAGCGGTCCGCCAAAATCGTGGATAGCTGCTCCGCTTGCTACTTTGGCAGCAATGGGGGCCAGAATGTCTTTGGCAGGAAAAGTAGAATCCTTTACATGGATATCGGCAAACTGAACCATGATTCCCGGATCAAAATCTGCCAGCAAACTCAGAATTCCATTGTTTGGGCTTACGAAAATATGCTCTTCCAGTTTTACTCCCATGTAGCCGTGCGTATGGCTTCCGGTGGTATTGATGGCGACCAAGTGGACTGTTCCTTTCGGGAACTCCCGGAATGTGGAGCGGAGCACAAATGCTGCGTGAGCAAGGTCAAATTCATCGATGTTATGCGAAATATCGATGATATTCAATTGGGGGTTTATAGAAAGCATTTTGGCTTTTACAGCCGGAACGTAAAAATCTTTGTCCCCAAAATCTGAGAGGAATGTCACTAATGCCATGGAAGCAAGTCGATTAAAATTATGTACTTTTGTTTAGAAGGGGGATGAACAAAAATAGAGATTTTATTCTTTCACCTTCAATGAAAATCTAATCAATAAACGAGTTTGGTCGAAAAAGTAATCACCTTAGAAAACGTACCATTGGCTGAATTTTTAGGCCCTGCCAATGAGAATATCAGGCAAATCGCACTTGCCTTTCCCCAAAGCAAAATTATTTCCCGAGGTAATGAAGTTCGCATCCAAGGTGGTGCGCCAGAAATCCTCCGTATCAACGATCTGATCAATCTCTTGCTCGAGCATTTTGATAGATTTGGGCATCTCACTCCGGAAAATGTAAAGGATTACCTCGACCTGGAGGGCATTCCTTTCGAAGAAGCCAACAGGGATCAGGTTCTTGTCTTTGGCAATAAAGGTCTTGTTATCAAGCCAAAATCAGCTAATCAGCAAAAGCTCGTTGAGGCTGCGATGAAGAATGATCTGGTCTTTGCATTAGGTCCTGCCGGAACGGGCAAGACTTACATCGCGGTTGCCCTCGCGGTGCGTGCCTTGAAAAACAGAGAAGTAAAAAGAATCATCATCACAAGACCAGCCGTAGAAGCGGGAGAAAACCTTGGCTTCTTACCCGGAGATCTTCAGGAGAAACTTGATCCGTATTTGAGACCGATCTACGATGCCTTGCAAGACATGGTGCCGCCGGAAAAGCTGAAATATTATCAGGAAACCAGGGTAATCGAAATTGCGCCTTTGGCTTACATGAGAGGACGGACGCTTCATGATGCTTTTGTCTTGCTGGATGAAGCTCAGAACACCACTCAGGAGCAGATCAAAATGTTCCTGACCCGAATGGGACCCAACTCAAAAGTGATCATCACAGGAGATCAAACACAAGTCGATTTACCGGTTCGACAAAAGTCAGGTTTGTCAGAAGCTCTGAAAATCCTCAAAGATGTGAAAGGAATCGGCATCGTAAGTTTGAGTGGTAAGGATGTGATCCGCCATAAACTGGTGAAAGCCATTATTGAAGCGTACGAAAAAGATCAAATCGATAAAGACCAGTATAGAAATGAGCCTTCTGGTAAATAAAATCACCGCCAAAGAAGATCTTAAATCAGCTTTCAAAATAAGAAAGGAAGTTTTTGTAATCGAGCAGGAAGTGGATCCGGCTGATGAATACGACGAGTTTGAAGAAACTGCTACTCATTTTTTGGCAATGCTAGACGGAATGCCAGTTGGGACAGCAAGATGGAGATTTACTCAGTACGGGGTAAAACTCGAGCGCTTTGCTGTGCTCAAAGAAGCCAGAGGAAAAGGAGTTGGTCAAGCACTCGTAAGAGGAGTTTTGGGTGATATTTCTTCTGACGCAAATGCCTTCAGCAAACTCAAATACCTTCATGCCCAATTGACTGCGGTGCCTTTGTATTCAAAATTTGGGTTTGAAAAAGAGGGAGATATCTTCGAAGAGTGTAATATTCTTCATTATAAAATGAAGTTGGCTTGACCCTTGCAGTTTCATCATAAACCAACTTAAAGTATCATGAATAAAACGTTTTTCACCCTTACTCTTTTAATAGGAATACTATCTTTCAGTCAGGCTCAGCAAGTAATTTCAAGCAGTTCTGTGCTAAACAGGGACTTTTCTAATGAAATAAAAGTCAATTTCCTAAACCTGATTGTTTTGGGTTCTGTCGAAGTTGGATATGAGAGATATCTAAGCGAAACTCACTCTCTTGACTTTCAAGTCCATATAAACGATCGTTTTGGATACAATTTTGAAGGAAAAGGAAAAGAGTATAAAACCAACTCAATCCAAACCGGAATGAACTTCTACTTTGGAAATAAGAATAGCGGCAGATTCTATCTTTTCCCTTTTGCAAAGATTCGTTTTGGAGAATTTGAGGAAAACAAGGATGCTGCAATCACTACTACAGACATGACCTCTTTTATTTTTGGTGCAGGACTTGGATATAAGTGGGAGGTGACAGAAAATTTCGCATTTGGCCCCTATGCGAGTATAGCGCGGGGTTTCAGTGACCAGGTAGCGAATAAGTTTACTAGAATTGAGCCAAATGCAGGATTCAGTTTGGGATATAGATTCTGATAATCAACTTCCTTTAAAATAGTTAGAGCCCGCAAAGGGCTCTTTTTTTTGTCAAAAAAGCTTATCTTAAATCTTTAATTTTTAAAACAAATGAGATTTGCCGACTTTCCATTTTTAAGATATTTACCATTTCTGCTCGGAGGGATATTTTTGGGCAGATCAGAATATTCGCCGGGACTTTGGCTCCTTCTTGGAGCGATTTTCTTCCTTTGGCTTGGGTATTTCATTTTGATTTTGAAGCAGGAAAAAATCAAAACTATTCTCCGGCCCAGTGCTCTTGCATATGTGATGCTGATTCTTTTCGGGGCTCTCTTGATTCAAGTGAAAAACAAAAGCTTTCCTGAAGGTTTGGACAAAGTAAAAACGGCTGACCAATACCTCGCTGAAGTGATTCAGTACGATGTTCAAAAACCAAATTCCTTCGAAAATTTACTGGAACTGAAGTCGGTGAAAACTTCCGCAGGTTGGTCGGATGCTTCGGGGAAAGTATTGGTCTACCATCAAAGCGGAACTCCGCTTTTACCGGGTCAGATTTTATGGGTGAACAAAGCGCCGGAGGTAATTCCCGAACCCAAAAACCCGAATGAGTTTGATTACAAAGGTTTTATGGCCAGGAAAGGGGTTTTTCACAGACAGTTTGTAGGAAAAGAAGTCAGAATTATTCAATCGGGTCAAAGTTCAGATTTTCGTTATTTTCTGGATCATCTCCGACAAAAAATGGTGTTGATGCTGGAAGCAAAAATCCCTGATCCTGATTCTCAGCAGGTGGCAATGGCATTGCTTCTGGGGCAAAAACAAAACCTGGATCCGGCAATCCGGCAAGCTTATTCAGAAACCGGCGTGATGCATATTTTGGCTGTCTCGGGACTGCATGTGGGTATTATCTACGCCATATTTTTGTTTTTGATGAAGTTAGCCCGACTGAAAAAACATCAAACCAAATACTACCTCATAGCCGTGATAGGAATCATCTGGCTGTATGCTTTTCTCACAGGTTTATCTCCTTCTGTTTTGCGTGCCGCTACGATGTTTTCTCTGATTACTCTAGGGCAAATGCGTGAGCGAAAACCCTCGATCTATAACGTGCTGGCTTTTTCAGCGATGCTATTGATCACCGCAAATCCTGACGTGATCTTTGATGTGGGATTTCAGCTTTCCTATCTGGCGGTGATAGGAATCGTTTTGATTCAACCTTTGATTTTGAATTGGTGGCTGCCTTCGTCCAAAGTTGGAGAATACTTCTGGCAAATGACTTCGGTTAGCATTGCTGCCCAATTGGTTACTTTCCCGCTTTCAGTTTATTACTTCCATGTGTTTCCCACCTATTTTCTAATTGCAAATCTCTTTGTCATTCCCATTTCGTTTCTGATTATGCAAGTTGGCGTTCCGCTGATGATTTTGGGCTGGATTCCATTTCTTGGAGAAGCACTGGGTTGGATATTGAGTTGGTTAGTCTGGTCTCAAAACCAGGTGACATTAATCATTCACCAATTTCCTTTAGGAACTATTAATCGACTGACCATTGGTTTTCCGGGGATGGTCCTGATTTGGGCGCTTCTCCTGATTTGGGCCAATTGGGAATTCGGGGATAAGAGAAACCTCACTTGGACCGCATTTTTTCTGATTTTCTTTTGGGCGGTTTCTTTGGTTAAAAATGAGCTTTCAAAGCCTGATGAGGAGTTGATTATTTATCAGGGGAAAAAGGGAAACATGTTTGATTTCTCTTCCAATGGACAGCTTTATTCCTGGAATCAGGGATTGGAGCCAGAAGAAATCAGTTTTGTTGTTGGCCCAAATCGAATTGCAAATCAATGGTCTCAGTTTCCCGAGATGCTTTCCGCAGGTAAAGAAGAAGACGCAAAACTCGCTTTCCCGTTCCATTCAATTGGCTTTTCATCTGATCAAAATCAGCTTTATTTTTCAACAGAAATTCCAAAAACCATTCAGATTTGGGAAAATGATCGTTGGAAAAATCTGGTTAATTCAGATTCTTTGAAGTTGGGAGACAAAGCTTTTCGAATACTTTTCTGAGTCCCTTTTTGGGATTGCCTTTTTCTGAACCTAACTTGATCACAATCAAAAAATAAATTCATGAGTAAACCAGTTTTGACAAAAGTGGCCGATCGAATTGGCTACATCACGCTCAACCGACCCGAAAAGAGAAATGCTTTGAGTCCTGATTTGATTTTGGGGCTAAAAGATGCTTTTGTGGAAATGGGAGCTCGTGACGATGTCAAAGTAATCATCCTTCGCGCCAATGGAAAGGCCTTTTGTGCAGGTGCAGATTTGAGCTATTTGCAATCAATGCAAGCTTTTACTTTCGAAAAAAATCTTGAAGATAGTAACCGTCTGAAAGATCTGTTTTCTTTGATTTTCACCCTTCCTAAAGTGGTCATAGCTCAGATTCAAGGGCATGCTTTGGCAGGAGGAAGCGGATTGGTGACGGTATGTGACTTTGGTTTCTCTGTCCCGGAAGCACTTTTTGGCTACACAGAAGTAAGGATCGGCTTTGTGCCGGCTCTCGTTTCTGTTTTTTTGCACGAGCAAATCGGAGGTGCCAAGACTCAGGAATTATTGCTTTCCGGAGGTTTGATCACAGCTGCAAAAGCTTCGGAATTGGGGCTGATCACTGAAGTGGTCGGAGATGATTCGTTGGAAAAAGAAGTCATCGGATTTGCCAAAAAGCTCATCAACCAGAACTCGGGATTCTCTATGGGGCAAACCAAAAAACTACTTCGGGCATTGTCACAGGAATCCAGAGAAAAAGGGTTGAAAATGGCGACGGAAATGAATGCTGCGGCTCGATCACATGAAGATTGTGTAAAAGGAATTTCTTCCTTTCTGAATAAAACAGAACCAAACTGGTAAGTGCGAAATCGGGCTCAGGATATTCTTAGAGAAGTTTTTGGTCATGAGGACTTTCGTCCTGTCCAGAAACAAGTCATCGATGCGGTGCTCGATGGCAAGGATACGCTTGCGCTTTTGCCCACAGGCGGAGGGAAATCTCTTTGCTTTCAGGTACCTGCTTTGGTGAACGAGGGAATTTGCCTGGTCGTCAGTCCGCTGATTGCGCTGATGAAAGATCAGGTGGATGCCTTGAAAAGCAAGGGAATTCTGGCGGCAGCGATTTATTCAGGCATGAGTTATCGGGAGATTGACCGCACGCTGGATAATTGCATTTATGGGAATTATAAGTTTCTCTATGTTTCTCCTGAGCGATTAAAAGCCGAACTATTTATTGAGCGGTTTCGCCAGATGAATGTAAATCTCATCGCGGTTGATGAAGCGCATTGCATTTCCCAATGGGGATACGATTTCAGGCCGCCCTACTTGGAGATCGCGGAAATCCGCCAATACCATCCGAAAGTAGCCATACTGGCGCTCACTGCATCCGCAACGCCGGAGGTTTGTGCAGATATTCTGGAAAAACTTGAGATGAAAGCTCCCGCGGAGTTTCGTCAGAGTTTTGCCCGGGTCAATCTGAGCTATAGCGTCAGAATAGTTGAAAATAAGATAGAAAAAGGGACAGAAATCCTGAATCGGGTCCCGGGTTCAGCAATCTGGTACGTCAGAAATCGCCACGCTACCCATCAGATTGCGAAGGCGCTAACCCAAATGGGAATTTCGGCTTCTGCCTATCATGCCGGCTTGAGTATGGCAGACCGGGCAAAGAGACAGGAAGAGTGGAAAGGAAATAAAATCCGGGTGATGGTCAGTACCAATGCCTTCGGAATGGGAATCGACAAGCCGGATGTGCGGGTGGTGATCCATCATGACCTTCCCGAAAACCTGGAAAACTATTATCAGGAAGCCGGTCGTGCAGGAAGGGATGGCAAAAAGGCCTTTGGGGTTTTGATGGTCAATGAGGAAGATTTTGAACTTATTCTGACCCGGTCTGTCTTGATGTATCCGCCAACAGATTTTTTGAAGCGGGTATACCAGTGCCTGGCGAATTTTTACCGAATAGCCGTTGGCAGCAACATGCTTAGCAGCTTCGATTTTGAATGGAACGAATTTGCGAATACCTATAATCTGGGTGTTTTGGAGACTTTTTATGCGCTGAAAGTTTTGGAAGAAGAGGGTTTTATCGGGTTGAGCGAAAGCTATTATTCCCCCTCAAAAGTCCATTTTCGGGTCGATCCGGGAAGGTTGTACGAGATTCAGATTGCTCACGCAAAATTGGATCCGATTATCAAAATGCTGTTGAGGACCTATGGAGGGAACATTTTCTCCGAGTACATCAAAATCCAGGAAGCCAAACTTGCCAAGTCGCTCGAAATCAAAGAATCTGAATTGATCAAAGGTTTGCAGCAATTGATGCAAATGGAGGTGATGGATTACGATCAGCGAAAAGACAAGCCTCAGCTGACATTTCTGACTCCGAGATACGATGCAGGGAAGCTGCCGCTGAATCTGACTCGGATCGAACTTCGCCGTGAACTGACTTTGCACAAAGCAGTCAAAATGGTTGAATACGCCCGTCAAAAGAAAATTTGCAGAACACAATACATCCAGGAATATTTTGGAGAAAAGACCGATGAATCCTGCGGAATTTGTGATTGGTGTCAGGAAGACCGGAAATCCAAAGATCCCGAAGGAACCGAGATTCGGTTTCAAACCCGGGTTCTCGAAACTTTAAAGCAAAGCGGCGAGTTAACAGAGCATCAGTTACTCGATAGCCTCAGGCTTCCTGCTTCGGAAAAAAACCTTAATTTCATCCGTCAATTACAGGATCACGGTCTGATCACACTCCTGCGCGACGGCAAACTTTCTATCAATCCCCATGAGTAATTTTCTGGACGATCTTTTCAACAAAGTCTTCAAGGGCTCGGGTAAATTACCGATGAACCTGAAGGTAAATTTCGTGCTGAAAGTTTCTGAAATCGAGGAAGCTGAAGAATGGATACGTGGGGAAGAAGGTCAGATTCTTTTAGCGAAATTATATAAAAATTATCATTTCAAGAGAGCGCAGATCAATGACCATCCACAGGTTCATATCTTCGATTCCCGATACGCCAAAGGCTTCGCGATTACGTTTGAAGAGCCTTTTACTTCCAAAACATTTTCACAGGTTTTCTTGGCTTTTGCGCAGCGAGTTCTAGCTTTGGGTTATCAGCAGGTCAGCTTGGACCGGAAAATGGAAGAGGTAAATGAGCAGGTGAAAGTGACCGAGAAATTTTATTTCAAACCACCCCTTCAAATGCCTGCTGAGGGGGAGCTAATCTCCCAGTTGTACGGAAATATTGCGATTGAAAAAGTAAGCGTAAATAATCAGCCCAACTACCTAAAATTCCTGGCAACTTTCTATTCAGACCGATTGTATCAGGATCCAAAACCCTTCGACCACATGCTGGATCGATTATTTGATGCTAACACCAATGGATAGAATTCTATTTAGAGACCAATTGAACAAATACCGCACTCCTTACGAGGATGAGGTGAATTTTGTCAAAGACTTTGAAGAGCTTACCGAACATCCTTTGGCTTACAAGCGGGAGAGATTAGAAGGGCATTTTACAGCTTCTGCCTGGGTAGTCAACAAAGAAAGAACTCATACTCTCCTGACTTTGCACCGCAAATTGGGAAGATGGTTGCAGCTTGGAGGCCATGCCGATGGAAACGAAAACCTATTGGAAGTGGCGATGCAGGAAGCAACCGAAGAAAGTGGACTTAAAAGTTTGACTTTTGTGGATTTGAATATTTTTGATCTTGACAAGCACATCATTCCTGAGCGCCCACACGTGCCTGAGCATTTTCACTTTGATGTGAGGTACCTTTTCGAAGCAGAAATCAACGAGCCACTTCATGTGAGCAAGGAAAGTATTTCACTTGCCTGGATCGCATTCGATTCTGTCACCGACATGATCGGCTACAATCCTTCGATCCTTCGAATGCTAGAAAAAACCAGTAAATCAGAAATCCTCCTTTGATGCAACGAATTGACCCTACGCAGATTCAGCGTGAGATTAATTTTTTCACCCCGATCCAAATCCGATTTTCAGATATCGATGGCTATTCTCATGTGAACAACGGAGTTTATTTCAGCTATTTTGAGCATTCGAGAGCTGTTTATCTATACGAAGTTTGCGAGTGGGATATCATGTCGATCGGCACAGTAGTAGCCAGGATTGAGATCGATTACATGAAGCCAATCCATTTGGAAGATGAGATCAAATGTTTTGTTCATTGCACCAGAACGGGGAATTCTTCCTTTGACTTAGAGCAATATTTGGTCGGTGAAAGTAAGATCGGAAGCTCTCATGTTTTTGCAAAATGCAAGTGTACATTGGTCGCAGTGGATATGAAAACCATGCGTCCTGTTCCGATTTCCGCCAATTCCCTGAGTAAACTCACTCAGAAAGCCTGATTAAAGGGCTTGATTCCCTATCTTTGCCGAAAATTTATCCCGTGAAAAAACTTTGGTTGATTGCCGTAATGGCTGTTGGTCTGCTGAGTTGCAGCCCGAGTGAAGAGGAGCTCCTCAAGGCAGGAATGGAGAAAATGGACACTGAATCCTGGAATGAGGCCATCGAATATTTCGACCGCCTTCTGGAAGTCAATCCTTCAAATGCCCAGGCTTTAAATGCAAAGGGAGTGGCACTTTTTCAACAAGAGAAATACAAAGAAGCGATTCCGGTTTTCACCCAAGCCATCGAAAGCGACTCAACCAGTTATAAGCCTTGGTTTAATCGGGCTAATTCAAATCTGGAACTCAAGAATTTCAAACAAGCGATTTCTGATTACAACATGGCTAATGGCCTTGATCCTGCCCAAACGGATATTTACTACAACCGTGGCCTAGCTTTGCTGGGGATGGAGGAATACGAAGATGCCTTGCTGGATTTTGACGCAGCACTTCAGGTAAATCCAAATCAGGCTTTGGTGTATTTCAACAAGGGCAAAGCTCAGATTGGAAACAATGATCCGGCAGGAGCGATGGAATCTCTGACCAATGCAGTCAATCTGGACGGAAAAAATGGAGCAGCTTATTATCTGCTTGGCGTGACTCGGATGAGTGCGTTGGGAGAAAAGGAGGAAGGTTGCGTGGATTTGAAAATGGCGCTTTCTCTTGGACATACCGAAGCCAAAACCTGGCTGGACGATTTCTGCAAGTAAAATGGCTCAAAAAGGTCAGGATATCAGGTTGGCGGCGAATTTTCTAAAAGAAGGAAAATTGGTTGCCATTCCTACGGAGACGGTTTACGGTCTTGCCGGAAATGCGCTGAATCCTGCCGCTGTTGCTTCAATTTTTGAAACTAAAAACCGACCGAGTTTCGATCCGCTGATCATTCATGTTTCCTGGATTGGGCACGTTGAAAAGTACACGGAGGATTTTCCAAAACCGCTTCAAAAATTAGCGGAGAAATTTTGGCCGGGTCCGCTGACTTTACTGTTACCCCGAAAAAATAACATCCCCGACTTGGTTACCTCCGGCTTGGACAGAGTGGCTGTGCGGGTTCCCGATCATGAGCTTACGCTGGCGTTATTGAAATCGCTGGAATTTCCTTTGGCGGCTCCAAGTGCCAATCCTTTTGGCTACATCAGTCCCACAACAGCTGAGCATGTAGATGCCCAATTGGGTAAAAAAATTCCTTACATTCTTGATGGTGGCCCATGCAAAGTGGGGTTGGAAAGTACGATTGTCGGAATGGAAGGAGAGGAAGTGATAATTTACCGACTTGGCGGACTGGAAATAGCGGAGATAGAATCCATTGTCGGGAAGGTGAAAATCAAAGATCACAGCTCCTCCAATCCTCAGGCGCCTGGCTTGCTCGAAAGTCACTACGCTCCGAGAAAACCGTTTATTCTTGGGAATCTGGACGATCTAATTTGCAATTTCCAAAGCAAAAAAGTTGATTTTGCAGTGGTGAGTTTAAATAGAATAATCGAAGAAATCCCTACTGAAAGGCAGTTTTGCCTGAGTGAGAATTCTGATTTGAAAGAGGCTGCGGCCAATCTTTTTGCAGCCATGCGCCAACTTGATGAGAGTGAGGCGGAAGTGATTTTAGCTGAGTTGATGCCTGAAGTTGGCTTGGGCAGAGCAATTAATGATCGCCTGAAAAGAGCCGCTGCAAAAGACTGAAATCGCTACTTAGAATTTCCAAGGGAAATTGATCATTTCGATCCGGCGGTTTTTGATGGAATCTTTGATAAATTCGGGACTTATTTTTGACGAAGAATTAACTAAAATCTATTAGCCCATACTCATGAATCCTAGAATTAAAAATGTAGATAACCTCAGCTTTGCGGGGAAAAAAGCACTGATCCGAGTGGATTTCAACGTCCCACTAGACGAGCATAATAATGTCTCTGACGATACTCGAATCCAAGCTGCACTTCCAACGATCAATAAAATTTTGAACGATGGCGGTTCTGTGATTTTGATGTCTCACCTGGGCAGACCAAAAGGCGGGCCTGAAGATAAATATTCATTGAAGCATATTCTATTACCGTTGGAGAAAGCACTTGGAAAGCCAGTTCAATTCGCTTCTGACTGCATTGGCAGAGAACCTGAGTTGTTGGCTTTGGCATTGAATCCGGGAGAAGTTTTATTGCTTGAGAATCTGAGATTTTACAAAGAAGAGGAAGCGGGTGATGTTGACTTCGCTAAGAAACTCGCCAAACTTGGTGATATCTACGTGAATGATGCTTTTGGAACAGCACATAGAGCGCACGCTTCCACAGCTGTCATTGCACAGTTTTTTATAGACAAAGTTTGTGGCTATCTGATGCAGTCTGAATTGAAAAATGCAGATATGGTGCTTGATAATCCAGAGCGTCCATACACGGCAATCATGGGTGGTGCGAAAATCGCCGATAAGATTTTGATCATCGAGCGTTTGCTGGACAAGGTTGACAACCTGATCATCGGTGGGGGCATGTCTTATACTTTTGCAAAAGCACAAGGCGGAACAATCGGAAATTCTTTGCTGGAAGCAGACAAGATGGACTTCGTGTTGGAGCTGATGGAGACTGCGAAAGCAAAAGGCGTCAACATGATTTTGCCTGTTGATTCAATTATTTCCAAGGCTTTTGCAAATGATGCCGAGCAAGGTGTTGCTAACAAAGGAGAAATTCCTGATGGTTGGATGGGCCTCGATATCGGACCAAAATCCCGTGAGATTTTCAAAGAAGTAATCCTGAAATCAAAAACTATCCTTTGGAATGGCCCGATGGGTGTGTTCGAAATGGAGTCGTTTGACAAAGGAACAAAGGCTGTAGCGGAAGCAGTAGCTGAAGCTACCAGAAATGGTGCTTATTCATTGATCGGTGGAGGAGACTCTGCGGCGGCGGTGAATAAGTTTGGCTACACAGATCAGGTTTCGTACGTCTCTACAGGCGGAGGAGCATTACTGGAGCACATGGAAGGGAAAGTTCTTCCCGGAGTGGCTGCTCTGGAACCAGGGTATATTGGAAAGCATTGAAATAAAAAAAGGGCCGGCTTGGCCCTTTTTTTATTTCAAATTGACTTCCACCATCACCGGAAAATGGTCTGAAGGATATTTTTTTCCGTAGTTATCAGTCAGGATTCCGTGTCGGATTACTTCGATTTTTCCATTGATAAAGACATGATCGATGATTCCGTCAGGCATTTTTTCCCAATCAAATCCGCTAAACGTGCCGGAAGGGCCGTAGGCTGGAATCTTAGAGATCAACCTCGCATCTTGCCATATAGGATTTGCAGTAATCGTTGAATAGGCGGGATTGTCGGGAGTGACGTTGAAATCACCCATCAAAATCACCGGCAGTTTTTTCGTGTTGATTTTTTCGATTTGAGCCATTAGCAGTTTGCTGCTTTCTTCTCTCGCTTGCTGTCCGATATGGTCGTAATGGATGTTGAACACGAAGAAGGTCTTGTTTGATTTGTCTTTGAATTTTCCCCAGGAACAAATTCGGTTGAGTGCTGCATCCCAACCTTTGCTAGGAATTTCCGGAGTTGGGGAAAGCCAGAAAGTACCATGATCCAGTAGTTTATATTGAGCAGGATCAAATAAAATAGCGGTGTATTCACCTTTTTGAGCACCGTCATCCCGGCCTACACCAAGATAGGAATAGCCCAAACCTGTACTCATTTGTTCGATTTGATGATGCAAACCTTCCTGGGTTCCAAAGAGTCCGATTTTGTGAAATTTGATCAGACCAATGACATACGGGAGTCGGTCTTTCCAGAGATTTCCGACATCTTTTGAGTTGTCCCATCGCACATTGAAAGTGGCCATGTTATGGTTTTGGGCAAAAGTCTGCTGCCAAAATAAGGGACTTATGAAAAGAAGAAAAAGGGAAATTTGGAGGATTTTAACAAGGTTGAGTTTCATAATGCAGAACTAATTGCTGGGAAATAGCTTATCAATTAAAATTGCAATCTATTTTTATCAAATGAAAACCATTTATCCCAAAGACCTCGGCACCCAAGATTTTCACACTTTGCTGCAGGGAAGCGTGGCACCTCGCCCGATTGCCTTTGCCAGTACCGTTGATAAGGAAGGAAATGTCAATCTGAGCCCTTTCAGTTTTTTCAATATGTTCAGTACCAATCCTCCTATTTTGATTTTTTCACCTTCGAGAAGAGTGCGCGATAATACTACCAAACACACACTGGAGAATGTACTCGAAGTACCGGAAGTGGTGATACACATCGTCAATTACGGCTTGGTGGAGCAAATGTCTCTGGCGAGTACCGAATATGGAAAGGGCGTAAATGAGTTTGAAAAAGCAGGTTTGACGGCCGTTGATTCCTTGCATGTGAAATCACCCAGAGTGAAAGAAGCACCGGTTGCATTTGAATGCAAAGTGATTGAAATAAAGCCATTGGGGAATTCAGGTGGGGCGGGAAATCTGGTGATTTGCGAAGTGTTGGTGGCGCATATCAGTGAATCAATTCTGGATGATTTTGGAGTGATTGATCCCAATAAACTGGATGCGGTGGCTCGTCTCGGCGGAGATTGGTACTGCCGGGCAAGCGGAGACTCGTTATTCAAGATTGAAAAGCCTCTTCGAACGATGGGAATCGGAATCGATTCAATCCCGGATGAGATCAGAAATAGTTTGGTGCTCAGCGGGAATAATCTTGGTAGACTGGGAAATGTGGAGCAATTGCCAGGCGAGGAAGAAATAGCTGCCTTTGGCAAAACCCCTGAAATCCTGGAAATGCATGTTCGATTCAAAAATGATCCCGAATCCTGGCTGGATCATTTGCATCGCTTCGCAAAGGAAGAATTGGAAGCAGGAGAAGTTGAAAAAGCCTGGCTGATTTTGCTCCAAAAACAATAAAAATTATCCACTGACGACAAACCACAACTTGTGAATTTGTACTTCAAACCTTGTTTCAGATGGTTTGTTTTTTCCTTCAAAAAAGTGGTTAAAGAAGATCTCCACTTGGGATAAATAAAAAAAATGGCCCCAAAATCTTTTGGGGCCGTTTTTTTTATTTGATGTTTATTTCCTGAGGCATCCTTACCTGAACGCCTTGGTAGTTTTTCAGCTTTTGTACCTTCTGGTACATTGGATAGCTTTCTCCCAGTTCAGCTTTGATCCAGCCAACACGAACATTGTCTCCAAAGTCTTCAATGAAGGATTCGAACCATGCTTTTTGCGCAGGATAGTAAACAACCCGATAGTCATCACCAGCTCCGATTCTTCCGGCAG
>JBILPR010000359.1:0-4376 GCA_044373795.1 Algoriphagus sp.
CTGGTTAGGGTTTTTGAAAACACCTACGGGAATTATAAAAACCTCATGTGGAGAACCTGGCTTTCCGTCAACTCCCAACACGATAAAAGTGGGTTTACCTGTCCTTTTTTCAAATTCCTGATATCGGAGCAATTGATAATCCTCGGCGAATGTGATAAAATCATCCTCGGTTTCCCTTCTCCATTTACATTCCACTGCCAAGGGGAATTTATCGCCTTCTGCGGACAAGGTTAATTGAATATCAGGTTCCAGTGTTGTTTCTGCATATCGACCTGCTACAAACTTATCCCCGGCCCATTGATTGATTTTGAAGTATTTGGGATTGAATTTCTGAACTACATATTTTTCAAAATTCAGTCCGGCCCTTTGACTGGCATCAATGATCTCTGTCTCGGAGTTATCAGTACCGACCAAATCCTCGCGAAGTTGAAGTATCAATTCATCAGGATCTTTGCCGGCAAGTTTGGCCTTATCTCGGAGAAGTTTTTCTTCCCGCTTGGTCAGAGTTCCATCTGCCACGGCTACTTCGATGGCTTCTTCCAATGCCTGATGGTAATCTTTGGAAATGGCGTTAGAAACTACTTGGAGTTCAGAAACAGGAAGAGAAGGTTGTGGGACTGACTCCAATTGAGGCTTGGATTGGATCAATTGATAAAACCCAATGCCAAGGAAAATTACACCGATCACAATTAAAATTAAAGGAGACATGGATTTCATTTTGGTTAATGACTAACTCTGATAAATTGATTTGTGAGCGGGAGTTTTAAATTAAAAAAGATCGTCAAATTTGATTACTTCCGTCCCGATAATTGGGAGGGGCTTTTCGGATTGAGCTCAGGGCGATTTAACCATTTTCTAGATAATCTCTTATTCCTTTGTTACTCCAATTTCCGCCTCTTTTATAAATCTCAGACTCAATGTGATGATAGATTTCGTATAGATCGAACTTATCCACTAAGTCGTCCTCATCCTCATCAAAATAAAACCCGGAATTTGTCTGAAACCAAATAGCTAAAACCTCAAATTCTTTAAGCTTTTCAACTTCAGCAATTATGTAATTCAAAACAGCTTCTACATAGTCATCCCAATGAAAGGAATATTCATTTTGAAGTTGTACACAGATTTCATCCCAAGTGGTTTTGAGTCTCGGATCTCCTGATAGAGTAATATCCAATTTCTGAAGATCCCGGATGCATTTCTTAACAATACGATCGACAACCGATTCTGCTAAAACCTCAACAATTTGACTTTTATCCTTTACCATAAAATTTTTTAAGCCGCCTTCTCCTCGTACAAATACTGCTGAAACTCTACGAACAGCTTACTGATACTGGCAACATTGCCCAAAATGTCTTTGGCATCTTCAAGAGATTGATACTTGTTTTTCAGCAGGATCGGCAATTTTTCCTGATCAAGTTCATCCACTCCGGTCTCAATGTATTTGCTCAAAACAAACTCGATAAACTCTTTTTGTTTGTTGTCGAGCAAAGCAAAGATGGTTGCCTGTGAGGCTGCTACTCGCTGCTCTCGAGTCATCGCCTGATAATTGCCATTGAAGACATATTCCAGGACATCAAACAAGTCGCTCTTTTCCATACTTACCAACTGCTGAACAATCAGCAAATCGCTTTTGGGGAAACCTGCGGCATCTAACTTCTCCAAAAGTGTCCGTCGGGTAAGTGGATTGCTCCAAAGTGACCGCAATTCATCTTCACTCTTGAAGAGATTGGGTAATTCGCCAAAGAGGTTGTTCAGGAATTCTTCAGCCGAAACAGGTTTGCCGTCTGCACTCCAAAACGACGTGGAAATCATTGATTGGATTTCCCGCTCTTTACCATCCCTCAATTTTATTTTGATCCGCTTGCGCTTTTCAGCTCCTTCATCTTCGCTTCCTTTTTCCTCTTTTCCTTTAGGTGTAAATGATTCTTTCGGTTCTCTTACACCTTCAGGCTCAGGTTCCAGCGGTTCACCGTCCCATTCCGGATCGGCGAAGTGATGGTATCCATCTACAAAATCATAGATTGTAAAGAACTCTTTCCCATCAAACAACCGGGTTCCTCGTCCTACGATCTGCTTAAACTCAATCATCGAATTCACCGGTCGCATCAACACGATGTTTCGGATATTTCGCGCATCGACTCCGGTGGAAAGCTTCTGCGAAGTGGTCAGAATCGTCGGGATGGTTTTTTCATTGTCCTGAAACTCCCTCAGAAACTGCTCTCCGATCTCGCCATCGTTTGCCGTCACCCGGACACAATAATTCGGTGTCGGGCCGGAAGATTTACCGCTCTTGCTGCTGTGATGATATTGATTGACCAAATCACGAACTGCCGCAGCATGCTCCTGAGTTGCGCAGAAAATAATGGCTTTTTCTTTCTGATTGGCCTCATCCATGTAGATCCGAATACGCTTTGCCTCGCGCTCTTTGATCTCGATGATCCGGTTGAAATCCGCCTCTTTGTAGAGTTTTCCTTCTTCGATTTCGCCTTCGATCAACTGATCGTCGCTGGTATAGACATAATCATCGAGCGTGGTTTTGATGCGTTTTACTTTGAATGGAGTAAGAAAACCATCATTGATTCCTTCCTTGAGGGAATAGATATAAACCGGCTCGCCAAAATATTTGTAAGTATCGACGTTGTCTTTGCGCTTGGGTGTGGCTGTCAAACCCAACTGAACTGCCGGGGAGAAATATTCCAGAATCCCTCTCCAATTCCCTTCGTCGTTGGCACCGCCGCGATGGCACTCGTCAATGATGATGAAATCGAAATAGTCTTTCGGATAATCTCCGAAATAAGGTGCAGGCTTTCCTTCCTTATCCGTGCCGGACATGAACGTTTGGAAAATGGTAAAGAAGATGCTTCCGTTAGTCAGGACACGACCTTGCTTTTTGATCTCGCTTGGCTTGATCCGGACGAGGGCATCTTCGGGAAATGCTGAGAAGGAATTATACGCCTGATTGGCAAGGATATTTCGGTCTGCCAAAAAGAGAATTCTCGGTCTGCGGCTTCCGTCACGCTTGAGATTCCATCGAGTCTGAAAGAGTTTCCAGGCAATCTGAAAAGCAATCGCCGTCTTTCCCGTTCCGGTCGCAAGGGTCAGGAGGATGCGGTCTTTATTTTTCGATACGGCTTCCATTACATTTTTGACAGCTATTTCCTGATAGTAGCGCAACTGCCAGGATCCGCTTTTGTCTTCAAATGGAACGGCTGCAAAAGCTTCCCGCCAGGCATTCTGATCCGAAAAAGTCTTGTTCCAAAGCTCCTCCGGAGAAAGGAAATTTTCAACCAAACCCTCAGCACCTGTTTTCATGCAAATGCTGTAGATCTCCTTTCCGTTGGTAGAGTAAGTTGTTTCGAGGTTCAGTTTTTCTGCGTAAAGCTTGGCTTGCGCAACCCCTTCGCCTACTTCCTGAACATCACTTTTTGCTTCGAGGACCGCAAGCTTGATTCCCCTATAAACAAGGATATAATCTGCAATCATCTTTTTGGAACGACCACCACCAGTTTGGATTTTGCCCGCTGTGATTTGATGTTCTCGGAGAACCTTTGATTCTACGACCACACCCCATCCGCAAGCTTTCAACTTTGGATCGATTAATTCCGCCCTGGTTTCTGATTCGTTCATGCCATATAAAATTTATCATCATCCCATTTTGCAGGGTTGTCCACGATGTATTGGGAAATTTTCAGATAGGATTTTTCATTTCGGATGATGTGTTCATGGTAATTGCGTTGCCAAATTTTTCCATCAAATCGTGGCCATCCCAACGTTTTTACCCCATTTATATATTTGACGGTTGTGATGGATTTGAATGCATCCATCATATCACCAATGGTTTTATTCGTCGGCGGCGAATCATGATCCGACATATCATTTTTGGTGACGTCGTTATTGATATTATGGTCGGAATGATGGGCGGCATTATGGGCACCCACAAGGGGCGCCCCTACGGTAACATCCCCATTATCACCCGTAGGGGCAACCCTCGTGGTTGCCCTATTAATTGCGGTTGCCCCATTATCCGTGGTTGCCCCTTTATTTTCGGTTGCCCCATTATTTCCGGATTCCCCAACGATTTCCAATATTCCGTGAAAATGGTTGGGCATGGTTACAAATTCATGCAATTCAACATTTGTAAATCGTTCGGATAATGCCAGCCATTCGGTTACAATCATTTTTCCAGCATCATTCAATTTCATTTCACGAAGACCTCCGGGATTTGTCCCTACAACGACATCCCCAAATAAACAGGCGCGATTTTGACAACAAATGGTAATAAAATACAACCCTTCCCGGGCGTAATCATATCCTTTTAATCGGATGGATCGGCGGTGGTGCAGGTTGGGATTATAATTCATTTGGTTGGGTACATT
>JBILPR010000078.1:0-14686 GCA_044373795.1 Algoriphagus sp.
CCGCTGGAAATAAGGAAATTATTGAAAATACCGGAATACCCGAGGGGGTTTACACAAATCTGGTTTTGAATTCACCTCAGTATTTGGGGAAGTTCGATTTGGAAAAGCATTTCTTTCTGAAACCAACTTGGGGAATTATGCTGAGAGCAAGTGGAGGTTTTACCCAAAATCAAAATCTTTTGCTGAATGACCTGTTCCGGCTGGGAGGATTGAAAACCATTAGAGGTTTCAATGAAAACTACTTTTATGCCCGGAGTTATGGGTATCTGAATACCGAACAGCGGCTCTTTTTTGGAGAAAATTCATTTCTCATGGTTTTTGCAGACATAGGGATTCTGGAAAACCCGTACTTTGCAACACCAATAGACAAACCTTTTTCTTTTGGTGCCGGGGTAACTTTGGACACCGGATCAGGAATATTCCGATTTATATATGGTGTGGGGAAATCCAATGGTCAGCCACTTGAATTTTCTTATTCCAGAATTCATTTTGGCTATCTGGCCAGGTTTTAAAACATGAAAAAAGTAATTCTTCAGATTATATTATTCTTTGCTGCGATGGTTTTCCCAACCCTGTTTGTCTGTGCGCAAGTGTTGGAAGATTACAAATCTGATTGGAAAGAAGGCGGGAAGAAAACCTGGTTTAGTGACAACGACCGATTGATCGTTGAGTTGGATTTGATGTCTTTCCCAATGGGGTATGTTTCATTTGAAATTCCCGCCCAATCTGTAGTTTTCCTGGGAGACAAACTTTGGTTTTTTTCAGAAAAAGATACCATTTTTTCAAAAAAAGTTAGTGAGTTGAGGAGTCAATTCAAGGTGGAAAAAGGCAATCTGATCGTGTTTAAAAGAGGTATTCAGATGGGAGATCCAAAAATTCAGAAAGTTTTGCAACCCTCTGATTTGAATTCTGCGGTAAGCATTAAAAGTGATTTCATAAAAAAACGAGATTTTCAACGTCAGGAGATCAGGGACTTTTTTGGCTTTTCTGTGTTGTTGGTACTAGTTGGGATTGCACTCTATAAGTTGGCTTATCCTTATCTTTTTGCCGTAATGGTAAGGCCGCTTTCTTTGATTAATGCAGAGGATTTTTCTGACAGCGGAAGTTTGCAGAAATTCTTCTCGTTTGATGTTCTATTTTACGTGTTGGTGGTGAATATGCTGACTTCCTTGGGGGGAGTGCTAGGATTGATATTTTTCAAAAACGAATGGTTGGAAACCCGGTTTACTTTGGACTTCAATTCAATGTTTCAGCTTTGGCTAGCCGTTTCAGGGATCCTTTTGGTCCTTACGATTTTAAAATTTATTGGAATAAAAATAGTGGCCTACCTATTTGATCTAGAAAAACTTGAGTTTCCACATTTCTTTTACCTGCTTCGATTGGTTGCTATCACATCCGCATTCTTTATTTTGGTCTCGACTTTTTTTTTAATGAATGAGTTTTCAGCGATGAAAAATGCCTTGTCCTTTTCTTTTTCAACCTTTTTTTGGATTTATATCTTAGGTGTGGCGGGCTTGTTTCTGATCATGATGAATCGACTTAGTTTTAAGAAATACCATTTATTTGCTTACCTTTGCATCGCGGAATTGGTGCCCTTTTTGATTCTTTCAAAATGGATCATGCTGGTAGGGCAATAAGTTTTTGGACATAAACAAAGGATTAGACTAGCATGAGTGCAACCACTAAAGATCGGTTTAGACCGGTGAAAAGTATTCTTGTTTCTCAACCCAAACCTACGGATGCAAATTCTCCCTATTTGCAGCTTTCAGAGAAGTACAAGATAAAGATAGATTTTAGGCAATTCATCAAAGTGGAACCAGTTCCTCCCAAGGAATTTCGAAAGCAGAAAATTGATATCCTGAAGCATACGGCAATCATTTTTACCAGTCGAAATGCGATCGATCACTTTTTTGCCATTTGCAAGGATTTCAAAATTGAAATGCCCGCAGAGATGAAGTATTTCTGTATTTCAGATCAAACTGCGCATTACTTACAGAAATACATCGTCATCAGAAAGAGGAAATTGTTTGTCGGACAGAAGACGGCAGAGGATTTGTTTGATTTTTTTAAAAAACATAAATCCGAAAAATATTTATTTCCATGTTCAGATATTCGTAAAGAGGATATTCCGGATTACATGAACAAAAATGGAATATCTTTTACTGAAGCTATAATTTACCACACAGTTGCTGCAGATTTAACAGATTTGGCAGATGTCAAATATGATATTCTGGCTTTTTTTAGTCCTTCCGGAATTAGATCTCTTAAGCAAAATTTTCCTGATTTTGTTCAGGGAAAAACAAGAATTGCCGCATTCGGGCCTACCACAGCCCAAGCAGTGAGAGATATGGATTTGATTTTGGATATTGAAGCGCCGATGCCTAATGCTCCAAGTATGACGGGCGCCCTTGAACTTTATATCAAAAAGGCCAACAATTTGTAACCCTTTGAAATCAAAACCTGTGGTTTTTCAGTTTAAATTCTTAGAATAGGTATTAGATTGAACTTAACCACGCTCAAATGATTCAAAGAGGCTACAATACATTTTTTTTGAAGATTCTTGCCACCCTTCTGTTCTTTTTTGGACTTAGTCCATTGATGGCACAGCAAGATGCTCAGTTCACTCAGTACATGTTCAATGGTATGTACTACAATCCTGCTTTTGCGGGTAAGGATGGTGGATTTAGATTTTCAGCAATACATCGCACCCAATGGCAGAATTATAGTACCAATTCTGGACAAGGCGGGGCCCCGATTACGCAACTGATCACAGCTCAAGGGAGGTTGGAAAGAAAAAATATTGGTTATGGTCTTACTATTGTCAACGATCAGATAGGAGCCACAGGAAATGTTGAAGTGAATTTGCAAGGCTCCTACCACAAAAAAATCAATCGTTCTACAATAAGCTTCGGGGCATATGTAGGAATGTTTTCAAGTTCTATCAATTACGATGAGTTGATAGTCATTAATCCAGAGCCAAACCTTCCCGGTGCGGGTAAGGAAAGTCAAACAAATCTGAACTTTGGGGCAGGTTTACTCTTCGACAGAGGTAATTATTACTTGGGACTTAGCAGCAGGCATTTAAATGAGCCTGTTTTTGATTTTGGGGATGGTGCTTATGAAAACCAATTGAAAAATCATTCTTACCTCTTATTAGGATATAGATTCAGGCCAATAGGTCAACTTTCCATAGAGCCAAGCTTTCTTCTAAAATCCGTTTCATTCAATAATTTTTCATACGACATCAGCGTTATAGCAACTCATCAGGAAAAAATTAGTGGAGGGATTGCCTTTAGAGGAGAGGAGTCCGTGTCAGTTATTTTGGGGTATAGTAT
Organism: Algoriphagus sp.; assembly: GCA_044373795.1. Classification (GTDB taxonomy): domain Bacteria; phylum Bacteroidota; class Bacteroidia; order Cytophagales; family Cyclobacteriaceae; genus Algoriphagus. The sequence goes on from JBILPR010000078.1 coordinate 3,336, forward strand.
CTTACAAGATAATTCTTTGAAACTTGGCTATTCTTTTGATCTGGTAATTTCAGGCGTAGACGCAAAATCTCCGACTAGTCATGAATTAATGTTGAGATATACTTTACAGGATATGAGTAGGGAAGTTGAAAGAGTTATTCAGAGGACACCAAGATTTAGATTTTAGAATAGTTGACAATCCGATAAATTGAAAAGAAAATCAATTTAGCCAGGATTAATTGCGCCCTAAAATTTGGCAGGTTATTTGCATTATTGTGCCAAATTCAGCTAAATTTCGTAGCATGAGTACACTTTACAATGGGTAATTATTTGATGATATCAAAAACGTCATTTATGTATAATAAAATGAATTTTCGCATTATGACCGTCGCCTTGGGGTTGACCGTCGCGACACTTTTACCTGGTTGTGGCCTTTTTAATAAGAAAGGATCTGCCAGTGATAAGTTGAATAGAAGAGGAGAAGTGACCGGTGTTGCAAAGAGAGAAACCTGGCAACATAACCTTCCCTTTGATATGGTCCCTGTTAAGGCAGGAACTTTTTGGATGGGACAATCTGACGAAGATATTGCCTTTACCCAATCATCTCTCAACAAGCAGATAACCGTTTCCGAATTCTTTATGGACAAATATGAAGTGTCCAATAATAAATACAGACAATTTTTGGAAGCCGTTAAAAATGGAGCTTTGGCGACAGGAACTCCAACTACCTTAAGAGAAGAACCAGCATTTAATCTTGATGAATTAAAACCTGACACGACTGTTTGGTCAACAAGTTTTTCCTACCATTACGGGGATCCCTTAATGGAATTTTACTTTGACCATCCTGCATTTGATGATTATCCAGTGGTAGGCGTGAGTTGGGATCAAGCCCACAAATATTCCGAGTGGAGAACCTACCATATGAGAGCAAATGATGAGTCCGACTACGATATGACGCCATTTAGACTTCCATCTGAAGCAGAATGGGAATATGCTGCCAAAGGAGGGAAGGATGTTGCTAAGTATCCTTGGGGAGGTCCATATTTAAAAAATAAAAGGGGATGCCTGATGGCAAACTTTAAGCCTGGCAGAGGAAATTATATAGATGATGGTTTTGCCTACACTGCCCCTGTCGATGTCTTTGCTCCTAACGGGTTTGGATTGTATAATATGTCTGGAAATGTGGCAGAGTGGGTTCTTGATGCTTACGGGACTACATCAAGCACAGTAACTTGGGATTTGGATCCTGTTTATGCTGATCCTCTGGAGCCAAGAAAAGTTGTGAGAGGCGGGAGCTGGAAAGATATCGCTCATTATTTAGAGACAAGTACCAGAACTTATGAGTACGAGGATGTAGCTCAGGCACACATAGGTTTCAGAACAGTTATGACCTTCATCGGTAGATCAGGTTCTATGGATGTTAAGTCCAGCAAAAGAACAAGAAGATAATTTTCTAAGAATCAATCCAACCACAAAAAAAACCTAACACTTTAAATTTCAATTTTCCAAATGTCGAGCAACAGCAATTCATTCAAAGCAAAATTTTACAGCAGCATAATGCCGAAGGTATATGGTATTGGTGCAGCTGTAGTTATCCTTGGTGCAATGTTCAAAATCCTTGATTGGCAATTTGCCAACATCATGATCGGTGTAGGATTAAGTACTGAAGCCGTTATCTTTTTCCTTTCCGCCTTTGAGCCAAGACACGAAGAGATGGATTGGAGTAAAATTTATCCTGAACTAGGAGAAGGTGCTCCAGTAAAAAAAGCTAAAGGTGACAATGTATCCCAGAAGCTTGATGAAATGTTGGCTACGGCAAAAGTGGGTCCTGAATTGATCGAGAGTCTAGGTAAAGGAATGCAAAATCTAGCCACTTCTGCAGAAAAAATGGGTAACCTGGCTGATGCCGCCGTTGCTACGAATGAATATGCAACTAATGTAAAATCTGCAGCTAAAACGCTGGTGGATATGAACGCATCATATAGTAAAACTGCAGCTGCTCTCACGGAAATGTCTTCTGCTTCTCAAGATGCCAAGGAATACCACAATCAGGTAATTACTGTAACAAAAAACCTTTCTGCCCTCAACGCGGTGTACGAAATGGAACTTCAGGATGCTAATAGCCATGTCAAGACATTGAATAAATTCTATTCTAATATGACTGCGGCAATGGAAGGATTAAGTGCCGCTGGAAAAGAAACAGAAGCATTTAAAAATGAATTAGCAAAACTTAATCAAAACGTGAGTTCGTTGAATAAAATCTATGGCGGTATGCTTTCCGCTATGAAAGGTTAATTTATCTTCTATTCATTATATCCATTAAACAATCAAAATGGCAGGAGCTAAAGAGACACCAAGACAACGGATGATCGGGATGATGTACTTGGTACTAACGGCCTTATTGGCCCTCCAGGTAAGTAATCAGATTCTTCAGAAATTTGTACTGATAAACGACGGGATGGAGAGAACCTCCAAGAATTATATAAGTAAAAACCAGTCGACAGTTGAGTCAATTAAGTATACAATTGAACAGCAGGGAAACAACGAGAAAGATTTCCCTAAAGTAGCAGCCTCACAAGAAATTAGAAAAGAAACGGCTGATATTTACACCTATTTGGAAGAGTTAAAGCAGGATTTGATCGTTCAGGCAAATGCTAAAAACGAGGAAGGAAATTTCGTAAATGCTAACTTAAAGAATACTGAAATCACGGGTAACTTGTTTGCAAATAATGGTAAGGGTTCTGAAATGAAAGAAAAGCTTAATGCTTTTCCAACTAAGATCAGCGAAATCCTAACCAAAGTGGGTCTACCTGATCTAAAGTTCAATCCAATAGCGAATGATGCAAAAGACATTCCGCTATTTGCGAATGACCGTGAAGTAAGAAACAAAGACTTCGTGGCGTTGAATTTTGTAAAATCTCCAGTTGGTGCGGTAATCGCTTTGATTTCTCAGTATCAAAATGAGGTTTTAAATATTGAAAGTGAATCCCTTACCGCTGTAGCAAATACAATTGGATCTTTCTATTTCAAAGCTGACGTAACCGAAGCAAGGATTGCTGCTCTTTCTAACGTAGTAGCTGCTGGTACTAAATTTGAAGCTGATATGTTCATCGCTTCCAGTTCTACATCTGCGGCTCCATCAATGTCAATTGATGGAAGATCTGTGCCAGTTGATGCTAAAGGTTTTGGTAAAATCGAATTTACTGCTACACCGGCTACTCAATATGATGACAGAGGTCTTTCCAAAAGAGTGATAAAGGGTGAAATCATAACCAATGTTGGAGGAGAAGATAAAATTCTGCCAGTTGAATATGAATACTTCGTTGCTCAACCGGTAATTAAGGTTTCCTCTGAAGTAGTTCAGCAGCTGTATGCTGACTGTGCAAACGAATTAATGATCGAGGTTCCGGCTTTAGGAAACACTTATTCTCCTGACTTCACGGTAAGCAATGGCCAATCTATCAAAGGAAACAAGCCAGGTCAGTTAACAGTTGTTCCTGGCGCATCCGGAAAAGTTACTATCGGAGTGAGTAGTGGAGGCAATAGAATCGGAGATGTAGCTTATGATATTAAACCTGTGCCTGCTCCAAAAATAAGACCCGTAACTGGTGGTGGGCCTTTGGATCTTAGTCAGGCCCATGCTGTAGGAACCTTGAGTGGCTTGAAAGTGGAAGCTATGGCTGAGCCTACATTCGGAAGGACAATGGCAAAAGATGCTAAATTTGAAGTAACCGGTGGTGAATTGATCCTGTTGAGAAATGAAGTGCCAAGAACGACTGTTCAAATTACAAATGGTAATAGTTTAGCAATGAGATCTCTACTTGAAAGTGCTAAGCCAGGTGATGATATTGTTGTTCGGGTTACGCAAGTGACAAGGACTAATTTTCGTGGTAATAAGATTGCAACCAATCAACCGGAAATTCTTCGTATTCCTATCAAATAAGGAAAAGAATTCTGTTTGAGATAGATAACTAATGTGATGATGAAAAAAATTGTTCTTAAACTAAGTCTAGGTTTGCTTGTAGCGGTAGGGTTAATCCCTGTTAAAGCTAATGCGCAGATAGCCACCAGTGTGACTCCTTCGGGATTTGGTGACAGAACGTTTGATATGGATACTGTTTACTCTGCAAAGAGAATTCGTGAGGATGATAAAATGTATCAAATCGCAGTGTGGAGACGAATCGACCTTCGCGAAAAGTACAATCTATCTCTTTATGGTTCGGGTGACTCCAAATCAAACGGAATTGTAAATCACCTTTATAAAGCTGTGGTTGACGAAAATGCCTTGGAGGTTTTTGCAGATGAAAACTTTACAAGACCCTTGTCAATTGCTGATTTCCAGAATAATTTCTGGATGAATGCTACTGGAGACAGTATCTTTTCAAAGCAACTTTATTACATTGATTTCAAGGAAGATTTTGTTTTTGATAAGCATCATTCAGACATGGTTTTTGACATCAAATACATAGAATTAGTGATGCCATCTCAGACTAACTCTAACGCTGGTCAAAAAACAATCGCTTACATCCGATACAAGGATTTTCACAATTACTTCAAAGATCATCCTACTGCCAGATGGATAAACTTTAACAATCTGTCCAAAAGCTTAACATATGATGAAGCTTTTGAGTCAAGGTTATTCAGGTCTGTAGTTAGAAGGTTTACAAATCCTGAAGATGCTCTAATTGCAGATTTGGTCTCGAGTGATAGTACTAATCCGGAAGTACAGGCCTATATAAATGCTTTGTCCTTCGAATATAAACTATTAGAATTCGAAAATAATCTTTGGGAATGGTAGAAAAAAGAGGGGCGTTAAGCCCCTTTATTTTTTTCTTTCCATTCCAATAATGCCTTTGCCTTACTTAATCCAATCACTGAGGCTAACTCATCTTCCCCGGCTGCGTTCATCTTTTTTACCGATTTAAAATGACTCAGTAATTTATCTGCTGTGTTCTCTCCAATTCCGGGAATTGAGGTTAGCTGAGTTCCGAATGCATTTTTGCTCCTGACATTTCTGTGAAAAGTTATTGCAAATCGGTGAGCTTCATCCCGTATTCTCTGAAGAAGTCTGAGGCTTTCTGATTTTTTATCTATATGAATGGGATAAGAATCTCCTGGAAAATATATCTCTTCAAGTCTTTTTGCAATACCTATAATAGGCATTTTTCCATAAACTCCCAATTCCTGCAAAGCTTCCACCGCTGAGGATAGTTGGCCTTTACCTCCATCGATCACTACAAGTTTTGGCATTGGTAATCCTTCTTCTAAAAGTCGCTTATACCTTCTTCCAACGATTTCTTTCATGCTAGCAAAATCATTTGCTCCTTCGACAGTTTTAATATGGTAATGCCTGTATTCTTTTATAGCAGGTTTGCCGTTAAGGAAGCAAACCATACTAGCTACCGGGCTTGTCCCTTGAATATTTGAATTATCAAAGCATTCGATGTGGTCCGGAATTTCGGAAAGATTTAAATCTGTCTGGAGTTGTTTGATTACGCGATCTTTTTTGTCTTGATTGAGTCCTAGTAATAGAGCTTTTTCCTTTTTGTAGAAGAGAGCATTTTTCAACGATAATTCAATAAGCTTTTTCTTATCTCCGATTTTCGGGGCAAAAACATTGAGTCCTTCAATAGGACTGGATAATTCAACATTTAACAATACTTCATCTGCATCGCTTTGGAATTGATCCTGAAGTCTTATCAAGGCAATCAACAAGATCTCCTCGTCTTCTTCATCAAGTCGTTTTTTGATTTCCACATTTTTGGAAACTATCAACGAGCCACTTTTTACCCGCATATAATTTACGTAGGCACTTTTTTCATCTGATACTATCGTGCAGACGTCGAGATTTCCAAATCCGGGATTTGTGATCAGGGATTTTGCCTGATACTTTTCCAATAAATTGTATTTTTCCTTGTACCGATGAGCCTTTTCATATTCCATGGTTTCTGCATAATGCTGCATTTCCTGTTTGAAATAGGTCTTGGCCACACCGAGATTTCCTTTCAGAATATGTTTTGCCTGCTCAATATCCTTCTGATATGCCTGTTCATTTTGGTAACCGACACATGGGCCTTGGCAATTTCCAATATGGTATTCAAGGCAGACTTTGAATTTGTTTTCGGCAATTTTGTGGGGGGACAGATCCAGTTTGCAAGTGCGTATAGTGAATAACTCCCTAATCAAATCAAGGACGTTATTCATTGCTTTCACGCTAGCAAATGGACCGAAATAAATCCCACGCTTTGGGATCATTTTCCGGGTTGGAAAAATTCTCGGGAAGTTTTCTTTGGTGATCAATAGATAAGGATAGGTCTTATCATCCCTAAGTAAGATGTTATACTTGGGCTGGATTTTTTTGATTAGGTTATTTTCAAGAAGCAAAGCATCAAACTCATTGTCAACAATTGTAATTTCTATTTTCCGGATTTCTTTGACCATTCTTCTGGTCTTAAGATTTACACCGGTATTCTTGTTGAAATAGCTGCTTACCCGCTTTTTGAGACTTTTTGCTTTACCTACATAGATCAGTTCATTGTCCTCATTGAAATACTTATAAACACCTGGTTGGTCAGGAAGCTGAAGATGTTCTTCAGGTGAATAGGACGATGACTGCATGGTCTAAAATTAAAAAACAGCCTTGGTTTAAGGCTGTTTTTCTTGGAGTATGTTCTGTTAAAAATCGTTTTTCTTGGCATCGTAGTCAAAATCTGCGAAGCGTTGACTTTCCTTTTCATAGACATCGCAATTGATTTCTATGCTTAATGGCCTTTCGGGTCTTGGGAATGCACCTTTGGTATATCCCAAGGTTTTGTCTGAATAGACTTTGGTCATAAATTTAACCCATATAGGCCTTGCGGTTTTGGATCCTTGGCCTGCAGTCCAGCTTCTGAAGTGAATGGCTCTGTCATCTCCACCTACCCAGGTTCCGCTGACCAGATCTTTACTGACACCCATATACCAGCCATCAGATGCATTTTGGGTTGTTCCTGTTTTTCCACCCAATTCGTTTCCTTCTCGGAGAGTGTAAGGAACTCCCTGACTTGTTCCACCAGATTCCTCAAATCCTCCTCTTAACATATATAGCATCAGATATGCATGTTCTTCACTCATTGCAGGTCGTTTCTTAGGAGTGAATTGCTGAATAACGTTTCCGTTTTTATCTTCAATCCGATCAATATAATAGGGAGTAGTATGTTCTCCTTTGTTGACAAAAGTTCCAAAAGCTCCAACCATTTCAAAAATCGAAACATCATTAACACCGAGTGCCAATGCAGGAACTTCTTCCAAATCACTTGTAATGCCTAATCTTCTGGCTGTTTCTACAATGATTTTGGGACTGAGTTTCTTCATCATGTAAGCTGTCACGGAATTTACTGATTCAGCCATCGCTTGTCTGATGGTCAATTTGCCATAACTGAATTCTCCATCGGCGTTGGAAGGACTCCAGGTTGGTTGGCCGGGAATGTAGACTTCTACAGGCTGATCAACGACCGTGTAGCATGGACTATATCCATTTTCAATAGCTGCAGCATACACGAAAGGTTTGAATGTAGAGCCTGGCTGACGTTTACCCTGCTTTACGTGGTCAAACTTGAAATACTTGTGGTCCATTCCTCCCACCCAGGCTTTGATGTGTCCAGTATGCGGATCCATGCTCATAAAACCGGTTTGCAAGAATTTCTTATAATAGCGCATTGAATCCATCGTACTCATGAGTGTGTCGATTTCTCCTTTTTCCCATGAGAAAACCTTCATCTTCTTTTTCTCATTCAATCTGAAATCGATGGAGTCCACATCATTTCCATATCGCTGTTTCAATAGTCTGTAGGCCTCCGTTCGCTTCACCTGATCTTCGATGAAGTTTGGAATTATTTGATTATTCCCATCCACCCAAGGATCGCGAGTACCCATTTCTTTAAAGAATGCGGCTTGGAGGGTTCTCATGTGCTCATCCACTGACTCTTCAGCATAGCGTTGCATTCTGCTGTCAATAGTCGTGTAGATCCTGAGACCATCCCCATATAAATCATATGCACTGCCATCCGATTTCAGGTTTTCTTTAGTCCATTTGATCAAATCCGCTTTGACTACTTCTCTGAAATAAGTAGCAGGTCCCTGGTTTTGATTCGAGACTGAATAGTCCAATTCAACGGGTAGCTGGGTAATGGAATCATACTCTGTCTCAGTGAGAAGATCATTTCGATACATTTGACCCAAAACCGTGTTTCTTCTTCGTAATGAATTTTCAGGATTAAATACCGGGCTGTAATAGGTCGGCGCCTTGAATAGACCTACCAAAACCGCCGATTCCTGGACATTCAAATCAGCTGGGGATTTTTTGAAGAATGTTTTTGCTGCGGTTTTAATCCCATAGGCATTGGATCCAAACTCGGAAGTATTCAGATAGAGAGTTAGGATTTCATTCTTAGTATATGATTTTTCAAGCTGAGTAGCTACGATCCACTCTTTGGTTTTCACGATCAGCATTCGAAGACCCGGAATTGAACTTAGCAATCCCTGATTGTCATCATTGCGGGTTTTGAAAAGGTTTTTGGCAGTTTGCTGGCTCAGCGTAGATCCACCACCTGAGTCCTGACCCAGTAAAATTGATTTGACAAAAACCCGCAACATTGCAGTCATGTCTATACCGGAATGGTCTTCAAATCGCACATCCTCTGTTGCGATCAATGCATTTACAAGATTGGGAGAAAGCTCATCAAAGGTCACCGGACTCCTGTTTTCACGGAAATAAGTTCCGAGCGAAATTCCATCTATGGAGTAGAGTTCTGAGGCTAGTTCGGAATCAGGGTTTTCGAGGGCTTTGAAATCAGGCAGTGATCCAAACAAGCCAAGGAAATTGATGCTCAACATCCAGACAAACAGGATGAAGGCAAAAAATCCCCCAATGAAGGCGATCCAGAGATACTTGATTGTTTTTTGAACCCAGGGTTCAGACTGGGGTTTAACTTTGTTACGCATAGTTTACTTATAAACTGACTTAAAGAAAGTCCGGTATTCTTCGATATTTTTACTCTTATTCAGTTCCTGGAAGTTTTCGATCGAGATGAAGAATGAATTCTCTTTTACAAGGACAGGCAATCCTTCCGACTCGAATTCCTCTTGAAACTTCTCGTAATATTCCAGCGCTTTCTGCGCATTGCTGAAAGGACTAATGATAAAAATCGAATTCTCCCGATTCATATTCATATTTCCTGTTCTTAACCGGGCATTTGAGAAGTTCTTCGCGTGAAAATTCTCCAAATCTCCCAGAATACCTTTAGCTGATTCTGCCTGACCAGGCTCCATTGCGATGACAAAGATATGAGTCTGCGATTCATTAATCTTATAAGGGGATTCCTGCAACTCTTTTTTGCCTTCATTATCCTCAAGGTCCGGTCCTGCCAACTTAGTCGAGTCCGTGAGCGTGCTGTCGGTGGTTGTCCGATTTACTAACTCTGCACTTGACAACATTGGTTTCAGCATATTTCTTGCCAGTTCTACCAGTTGTTCGTCCTGAGTGTTCTCAATATAAGATTCCAGTCTTTCCCGATACCGTTCCCGGCTTTCAGTTTTTCCGGTTGCCATGATATCCAGCAAGATCAATCGCTCGGTATTTCGGGTCAAAGCAAACTCCTCGAGCGTACTTTTCACAAGTTGTTTTGTCAAAGAATAGTTTCCGGCATAGTAGGCATTGTAGGCCTCTTCATACCTTTTTGAGGATTCTATGTAAGCAAGATTACCTGAAACAGCGCCAGGATTATTGACGGAATAGGTGTACTGCGAGTCGGGGAATTCGCGATTTAAGCGTGAGGCATATTGGTCAAAATTCCCTCCTAAATCCTTATTGCCAAGATAAAGCAAATAATAAGCCTCAGGTTTTCGAGTGGAATTTGGATATTCCCGAACCAAAGTCTCGAGATTTTCAATGCTTAGCTCAGTTTCGTTCAAGTCAAAATAAAGCAGTTTTCCAAGTTCAAAACGCGACTCTTCCAGTTCCAGATTCAAATTTTGCACTGCCTCTGGAGTGGAAGGGATTTGTGACAAAAGCGTTTCGACATCCGGAAGCTGATTCAAAAGAGTGGATTCCTCCGAGGTTGTATCAGTAGTGGTTTGGGCAGAGATGGTTGGGTTAGTGTTTTGGAAACTTGCCGCACTTCTTCTCCAATTATCCTGAAGTGTTCGATTTCCCCAGGTTCTGTAGAAATCAATCGTTCCTTGTTGCATCGCCACACCATTGTCAAAGTAAAAAGTAGATCCTGTCCCCCTATCAGAAAATGAAAGAAGGTTATCAAAAATGCTTGTGCTCTTTGGCTCCTCGGCCAATTGGGCCTGCAAAATCAATCGGTCTTCTTCGCTTTTAATGTAGTTTTCTGCCACGAGTAACTGGTCCTCAGCCGAAAGCATTGATAAACTGATCAGACTGTCATTTTCGATGATTCTCTCTACGTGAAAAACATATTTATCAAGGGTTTCTTTTTGCTTCTGAATTTGCTTTGCAATTGGGTCATCTTCTTTGATAAATGTGAGGGCGCTATCCAAGTAGTATTTGGTCGCCCGATAGTCTTTGCTTTCAGTTAGGTTGATTTCAGCAAGTTTCTGATAGATATATCCTTTGAGACGAGGATTGCTGCCGGGTTCTTTCGCAGCCTGATGGAGTAGATCAATTGTCTTTGGAATGTCCCCCTGCTTTTCTTCAAAAAGAGCCATCTCGTAGACAACTACATCCTTCAAGTCTTCGTTTTTTGGGTCCTTGTAGAGGTCTTCGTAATAATTTCTCACTTTTCGCAAATCCTTCGAGGCATTCAGTTCTGCCACTTGCTGAGCGTATAGCTGCGCAAAAAAGCTCCTTTCATAGGGAGGATTTCCCTCCAACGCTTTGTAATAATAACTATATGCCAAGGCATCAAGTCCCTCCCGCTGATAATATTGGGCTAAAATGAAATTGATTCGGGAGGTCTCTTTAGTATCCTGTTCATAATCCAGGGCCTTGTCAAGAGCTCCAATAACTCCGACTTTGTCAGAGCGAGTTTCGTAATAATAGGCGAGCGTGCGGTAGAGTTCGTAGCGGTTTCCTTCATTGATTTCTGTTTCTTTCGAAAGGTAGTCTATCGTGAAGTTGGCATTCTCATATTCCCTCAAATCGACATATAGTTTCAAAAGAGTAATCAGAGTCAGGTGTCTAAGGTCCTTATCCTTACTGTTTACATTGACATACTTAAAGGTGTTTTGGGCATCATCGAAGTGGGCTTGCAGGTAGTCAAGCTTTCCCAACACATAATAACTGTCATCTACCCATTTGCTGATTCTGTGCCAATCGATGGATTTGGAAGCCAATTCTCTGGCAGTTTGAAGTTTCTCCGCATTTGCCT
>JBILPR010000360.1:0-4354 GCA_044373795.1 Algoriphagus sp.
AGCCATCCTGTAAAATTAAAATTTAGGTGAACTTCCCCTCCAAATTAATAGAAGACGCAGTAACGGAAATATCCAGGCTTCCCGGCATTGGGAAAAAAACTGCACTTCGTCTCGCGCTGCACCTGCTCAAGCAGCATGAAGCACATACCGAGGCCCTCTCCTTGGCTTTGACACGAATGCGAGCGGAAGTTTCCTATTGCAAAACCTGTTACGCACTAGCCGATGAGGAGTTGTGTACAACCTGTCAAAGTCATAAAAGAGACCGATCCCTGGTTTGTGTAGTAGAAGATATTGGCGATGTATTGGCCATTGAAAACACGAACCAGTACCAGGGATTGTACCATGTGTTGGGTGGAGTCATCTCCCCCATGCAAGGCATTGGACCGGAGGAGCTGACCTGTGAGCGGTTGGTAGAACGGGTGAGGCAGGGCGAAATCAAAGAAATCATTTTGGCCCTTTCTGCCACGATGGAGGGAGACACCACCTCCTTTTACTTGGGCAAAAGACTGAATCCCTTGGGGGTAAAGATCACGAGCATTGCACGAGGCATCCCAGTAGGAGGTGAACTTGAGTTTACCGATGAGGTAACGCTCGGCAGAAGCATCCTGACCCGAATAAATTATTCGCAGGAATAAAGAATTCTTTTGGAAGCAAACCAAGAGCCTCTATATTTGCACACTTCAAGAGGGATTAGCTCAGTTGGCTTACGCATCCCGCAGCAATGCGGGAAGGTCATCAGTTCGAATCTTGGAAATATTAAATGGGGGATTAGCTCAGTTGGCTAGAGCACTACGCTGGCAGTGTAGGGGTCATCGGTTCGAATCCGATATTCTCCACGTAAAAGCTTCACAGAAATGTGAAGCTTTTCTGTTTTCAGGCTGGTGAGGGAGTTGCAAAAGATGATTTGCTTTTTTCTTCCCTTGGAAAAAAAGTGGCAATAGCTTCACAACCGATCCCAGCCTAAGCAAATATCCAAACAAAATCTCAGTAGATCAATGCAGTTTTCAATTCCGTGAAGTAAACCCATAACCAGCACTTGGCAATGATTTAAAAGAGAACAAAGCCAAATTGCTGATCGATTCAGTTTCCCCTTGACTCGTAATGAGAAATTAATTTTTTCACAATCCAACACCCGAATAGAACTTTATGTTTTTTCAATCAAGCCAACCATTCGGATCAATAGCATAATGTTTTATATATACATTTTTTTGAACTTAACAAAAACACTAAGACAGAGATATAATAGTGAAATTCGCTTGTATAAGATTTGTTTTTTCTTTATTTTTAATCCTATTTAACTGTGCAATTCCCATAGTCTGAATAGGTTCATAAAAATGAATTTCGCAAACAAAATAAGGCTCTTTACATCAATCGCTTATTTTATAGTAGCAAGTCTAAATTCGTATGTACTTAATGCGCAATGCAACCAAAATAATATCGTTGTCGCAAAATATGAATTGAGAAATAGTCAAGGGCTTCCATTCACTATTACTGATAATTACCAAATCGGGCAAGCTGTCACTGGCCAACTTTTTATTACCCTCACTACTAACTCAACAAATGGTTATAATCTTTTCATGACTTATGACATTTACAAGAATGGAGTGCTAAATCAATCACAAGCAAAAAACTGTATTTTTTCCGGAATTAAAATTGAGCAGGGCATTCCGGTCTATGTGAGAGATTTTACTTGGAATTGGGGTGATAAAATTGATATTAAAAATATTTTCATGTATTGGACTACTGGGAATGTACCAAGCAATCCTCCTCCTTGCTTAGAGAGTGAAAAGAATAATATAAACGCACAATGTTATAGCAATCCGCAGGGATTCACCGCGGTTTTGCCTCTCTATCCCAATTTTATCTTCAACTCGGTCTGCAACTTCACAGGTGCTATTAATTTCACAAATAATACAACGGGGGGAGTTCCGCCCTATATTTATAAATGGAATTTTGGCGGAGCTGGATCTTCTACTCAATTAGATCCAACTACTCAATTAAATCCTATATTTACTTTTACACAGCCTGGAAACTATAATGTAAGCCTTACTGTGACTGACAATATAAATACCATTACAACAGTTACTAAAACGATTTATATCCCAGATATAATAAGTATTCCTGCAGTAATTAATCCAACACAGATCAATGGAAGCACAGGAAGCATCAATGTGTCCGCAACAGGTGGAACAGCTCCTTATACTTTTCTATGGACCTACCCAAACGGATCTACTGGAACAGCCGAAGACATCTCTTTATTAGCTAAAGGCACTTACTTTTTGCTAGTAACCGATGTTAAAGGCTGCACCCAAACTGCACAGTATATTGTAAACGATCTTCTCACTTCAAACTTCACTTTTACTCCAACTCTGTGCAATACCCGAATTCAGTTTACTAGCACGACAATAGGTGGGTCACCTCCTTTTGCATACACCTATTCCTGGAATTTTGCAGGACTGGGCACATCAAATCTAAACAACCCCATTTTCGATTTTCCAGGAACAGGCACTTTTCCAATTACATTGATTGCTAATGACGGGGTTTCGACAACCACTATAACCAAAAGTATTTTTATTGACCCGAATTTTGGTATTCAAGTCACTATTATCCCTACCAAAATTAATAACAGTTCCGGAATCATATACACCAATGTTTCAGGTGGAACCGCTCCTTATACTTACAATTGGACCGGACCAGGTGGGTTCACTAGTACATCAAAAGATATTTTCAATTTGAGTGATGGAAATTACACTCTTACCGTATCTGATTTTAATGGCTGCCGCCAAACAGTATCGTATATAATGGATATAGCCTCTGTTCTTTCCTCAGAATTAATTTCATTTGAAATTAATTTTAACAAGAACTCGACAGAAATTATTATCGATTGGGAGGTCAGCAAAGAATTGAGTGAATCTGCATATGAAATAGAGAGAAGTAATAATAACGTTGACGAGTTTGTTACAATCGGAAGTATAGAAACAACTACAAAAAGTAGTGAACCTGTAAAACACTCTTTTATTGATAAATCTATACCTGCTTACATCTATTTATTTTACTATAGAATAAAAAAAATATCTGGTAATACAGTTAGTTATAGTCCAGTCAAATTGGCAAAAAGAGAAGCTCCATTTGCAAGCAAAAATCAATGGCAGGCCTTCCCGAACCCATCCATTAATGAAGACGTTTTCATCAGGATCTTAAGTGGAAATGATAATACATCAAGTCCTATTCGCTTGCGAATTATGAATTCTGGCAATTACTTTAATTCTCAAGATATAGAGCTGAGAAGCTCGGGAACGATTAATCTAAATGAGATTTTTGGAGAGCTACCTCCCGGATTGACAATTCTGGAAATACAATGGGATTCGAAAACAGAGATCATCAAAGTTCTGAGAGGATCTTAAAATGACCAGAATTGATTATTCTTTCTCAATTGAAAAAATCGTTCGTTTTTTTTCATGCTTTCTTTCCAGCCTCATCATTTAATTACACTTATAAAATGTTCATCTCACACAACTTGCTCATTATTAACGATGAATTTTTCACATTGACCCAATTTAAAAAGGCAAAAAAATTTGATTTCAAGCATCAAAAAAATAAACCGGAGCAGTTTAATTTTTTAATTTTATCCAAAACTCAAAAATAAAAAAAACCTAACTCCCAATGAAAAAATATTTCCTGTTAGGATGCTTAAGTTTATTATTCAATTCCTGCTCCTGTGATCCGGAAGACGTCGCTTCAAGTGCAATGTGGGGACTGGAAAAAATGATGGGTGAAGGATTTATGCCCTCGGAAGAAATCAGGGCTTTGGGCAAGTTTCAGGGAGTAAGCGTCAACCTCAGCCAATCAACCGCTGATGACGTCACTGAATCCACTATTTTTCTAAAACTTGAAAATGGAGATCCTTTGATTCTTGGAAATCAGCCGGAGGTTTTGGCACGAAAGTGCGCCGAACTCTACATCCGGGATTTTAAGGATGCTCGGGCTTACTCGCTGATTACAATTCAGTTTGTCCAAACAGACCCGTCAAATCCTGAAAATTATGCCATGCAGGAATACACTTTTGAAACAAAAGATTTTTAACTCTTAACACACCGGCCATGAATATGCCTCCTGAATTTCAAAAACCACCCCAATCTCTGGGAGACTGGATCATCTCTGTCATCATCACCAAAATCCCGCTGATCGGTTTGATCATGCTGATCGTCTGGGCGGTGGACAAGAATACTGAACCCAGCAAAGCTAATTGGGCAAAAGCAGAATTGATCGTACAACTAATCGGAATTGCCATTTTCGTCCTGATTGTAGCTGCGGTTGGCTTCTCTTTTCTAACCCATTTTGGAAACGAAATTGA
>JBILPR010000361.1:0-4347 GCA_044373795.1 Algoriphagus sp.
AGGGATCTGCCTTTGAACAGTTCATTTTAAAACCGGAGAATTAATCCCTTGAAACTTCATAGAAAAATCAGTCTTTGGGCAGGATAGTATTGACAAAATCGATCGGAATTCATTTCAAATCTCACCCCAACAACCCAAAACACTGCCTAGCGATCTCCAATTCTCATTGGTCGGGATCAAAAGGATCTAAACCGAGGAATCGAAACTGGTATCGGTAAGCCTAAAACATCCTTTGTTAAGGATAATCCAAAACGTATCAACCACCCGGATATCTAAAAATTTATAAGTTTCTACTCACAGTATTTTCTCTATTTTTAGGCAAAAAATTACTTTTAGAATGAAGAAAAACATCCTTTTTGCGACCATCATCCTGCTCACATTTTTTGTAACGACAAAAGCGATAAGCCAATCTAACACAGACGACCTGCGAAAAGCTGAAATAGATAAAACCTATTGGAGCGTGATATCGAGAACAGTAAAAGAAGGTGATTTTGAGGGCTACTCGGCTACTTGCCACGAAAATGCCGTTTTGGTCACTACCGCCAAGGAAAATAAGCTTTCCTACCCAATGCCCGTTGCCCTTGCTCGTTGGAAACAGGGTTTTCTCGATACGAAACAAGGCAAGCAAATGGATAAGGTCTCGTTTCGTTTTTCAAAAAGAATAGGAGACGAAACGACCGCACACGAAACAGGGATTTTCTATTTCACTTCCCATGATAGTACGGGCAAACTCATTGCAGCCGGTTATACGCACCTGGAAGCATTGCTGGTAAAACAAGGTGACAAGTGGGTATGCTTGATGGAGTATCAAAAAGCTGCTGCAACCCAAGAAGAATGGGATGCTTTGAAGAGATTTTGTGTGCTGTCAGGCCATGGTGATCCGCTTTCGGCGTAGTCATGGCTTGATTTGGACCGAGTAAAATTCCACCCTTCTATTTTTTGGAATTTGTAATCCCCCGTCTCCAAGAGTTCAACCCACTTCGCCAAGTGTGAAAGCATTGTATCCCATTTGGCACGACCTAAATAGAAACATCTAGATGAAAAGTATACCAGTAACGAAAGGTCAAATTATACAAAGAAGTGGAGAACTAAATACGAAAGTCTTTACGGTAGTAAGTGGTTTATTGCGTAGTTACACTATTGACCATAAGGGGAAAGAGCATATTTATATGTTTGCACCAGAAAACTGGATAATTGGAGACAATTGCGAAGTAACTGTTCCTTGCGACTTATTTATTGATGCCTTGGAAGACTCCATAATCATTGAAACAGAAAAGGATGTTTCAAAACAAAGCCCCAACTTGAATTCATTATTTAACCGGCTTGCGGTTTTGCAAAAGCGCATCATTATGCTAATGAGTTCATCTGCGGCTGAACGCTATGAACATTTTTTGCAAACCTATCCTATCATCATTCAAAGAGTACCT
This sequence comes from Algoriphagus sp., assembly GCA_044373795.1. Taxonomy (GTDB): domain Bacteria; phylum Bacteroidota; class Bacteroidia; order Cytophagales; family Cyclobacteriaceae; genus Algoriphagus. Next base: position 1,428 of record JBILPR010000361.1, read on the forward strand.
CAAAAAATGATTGCTTCTTATCTAGGTATAACACCTGAAGCACTAAGCAGAGTAAGAAAAGAAATATCAATAAGGAAATTATAGGTAAAATCACTTCTTGACCTACATCAATGCACGGCTTTTTTAATGAACTCACCTTTGCATCGTCTATGATGACGCAACATTAAAAAAGCAATTAAAATGACCAACAAATTAAACTTCAAACAAGTATTTCTTTCTGGGCTAACAGCTGCGGCAGTTTCCTCAATTATCAATGCCATTCTGTTCTTTCTCTTTCATTCTATGGGATGGATAACAGATGATATCTTTGTTCAACCCAATCAGCCAATGACTGTTATTCTTGTTATTATGGCAAGTTTTGTTCCTTCCCTGATTGCTTCACTTGTATTTTTTGCATTCGAAAAATTTACTCAAAATGGTTTCAGAATATTCAGCATTGTTTCCATCATTTTAATGTTGCTGTCATTAGCTAGTCCATTTACAGTAATACCAAATGTTACAACACCTTATGCTTTATCTCTTTCAGGTATGCATTTAGTTGTCCCTCTTATCCTTTTATACTTTATAGACAGAAGCAAAAAGGCTAATGGCTGATTTTTAAAATAGGATTCCTCCTTCTGGTTGTAGTCTAACGTTGGCTTGGGCGTAGTTTGTAACTACGCCTTTTTTTATCCTTACCAATCCTAAGGTAGCTATCGGGACTAATTGGCTAAAACCCACGACTGAGTGAAAAGTAAACGCCTGGCTGGGTGGAATACCGCGCAATCATTGGTAGCAATTACACTCTTCCATTTTTTGGAATCTCTGATTTCCCTTCTCCAATAACTCAACCAACTTCCCCTCCTTCGATAACGTCTGTAAGCATGGGAATTGAGACTTTTTGATAGGTTTAGGTAGTTAGGGAGTTCCGGTTTTGGCTTTGAACTTTGTGGGTGCTTCCCGGTTTTGCTAACTCAATCCTGGAGAGAAGATGAAAACCAAAATCTGCGCGGTATGTCAAAAAGAAGAAAACACGCTTTACAGAGTCCAACTTACAAAAGGTAAAATCTGGATTTTTATCTGCACCGATTGCTGCAACAAGGTAAAAGGAGAACCCGATTACCGCTACGGGGGCACCTGGAAGGGTGATCGCCATTAAAAACCGCTTCCAACTGAAGCCTGGACTTTGGCCTGATGACTTCGGCAACATACTTGAAATTCAACAAATTGAAATTCAAATGTGTTAAGAACCAGAGCCAAAAAATGACCGGCCAAACGATTGAATCCTTGAATTATGCCAAAAAGAACGTCAATCAACGATGTGAAAGAGTTGGAGCACCTCAACGATTTAGAGCGGATTGTTAAAGACAAACGCAACGATAAGAGGGCCGATGCTAAAAAAGAACGTCGCAACAGGCATTATGTCAAAGTATTGATCAAACATCAGTTGAATCACCCTGCTGACGAAGCGACGCCTGAAGATTAAATTCCAACTTCATTCATTGATATTTACATCCTATTTTAACTAAATGGAATATCCGGACTGAGCGTTGGTCACCTCCTGAAGTAGTCAAAACTTGGTTTGGACGGGGAATATTCCCAGACTGTTGTCGGGAGCATTACACCCCTCTATTTTTTTGAATTTGTAATTCGTTTTTCCTCAAAATCCGGACAATCAAAGTAACTATGGCGGTACTTTTTATTTGTTTTTTGGTAGCATTTTTGTTACTTTAGAAAATGAAAGTAAACGAATTGCTAAAGTTGCTTCATAAGGATGGATGGCTCAAAAAAGACCAGAAAGGCAGCCATCTTCAATTAATTCACCCAGTGAAGCTGGGGAAAGTAACGGTCCCTGTTCATGGTGGGGACCTACCAATTGGAACTTTAAATTCCATTTTGAAGCAGGCAGGACTTAAATAACCACCCTCTTCGGAATACCTGATAACTTAACATCCGACAAAACAGATCGTAAAATGGAAATCGTGAAAATCCCATTAATCATTGAGAGAGGTGATGATAAATTGCTTTGGGGGCGAGTGGAATACAAAGGAAATCTGATCACAGACTTTGGTGGCTCAATCCCGGAACTCGAAGAAAAAATGAAAGTCCTATTATGGGAATTTGAAGAAGTAAATCCTGAAATGGTTCAATTTGAGTGTCAATTTGACATTTACGCCCTGTTTCAGCGATTTGACTTTTTGAAAATATCTAATGTTGCCGAACATGCAGGAATGAATCCTGGGCTTCTTAGACAGTATGTATCCGGAGCGAAAAATCCATCTGAGGAGCAAGCAAAAAAAATAGAGCGTACACTCCATAAACTGGCCCAAGAATTACAGAAAGTCACGATAGTCGCAAGCTAATCCCAAAGCTCCCGACTGAGTGAGGAAACAGCGTTTGGCCTGGATGTAATTAGTAATTCAATTCTATCAAAAGTTCAACCCTTTTCAAAAATCGGCAAAACCTTAGGGGACTTTATATTGAAAATAAGCCAACCATTTGATAACAAAATGAACCTATTATAGGTACGGCATAAACTAAAAATGGCTATGATAAAAAATATTTTATTCGGATTGATTTTATCGTTTGCTTTTTCTTGTAATAATAAAGACAATGAAGATGTTATTAAACAAGAAAATGGAGAAGTGTGGCTTAGCGGTGGATTGTATTATTGTGCACAGCAAGTTCGTATTGATAATGGAGACACATTAATAGTTTCTTTGGAAGACATAATTTCTTTTCGTTCAGGAGATAGAGTAAATATAAAGTATAAAGAAATCGGGTTAAATGAGAACTGTTCCCAATATTTTGATTGTGTTATAATTGAGATTAAAAAGATTGAATAATCCCCCTCGGAGTAATATATACCTTTTCACTTCAAAAGATCAACAGGACGCTGGGTGGAATTAAAAACCAACCCTTTTATTTTTTAGAATTTATA
>JBILPR010000362.1:0-4341 GCA_044373795.1 Algoriphagus sp.
TCCGATTTTACAAAACTCCACTGAACTGCATTTAGGTCCAGTTCCCACCGATGGTTAAAAACCTCCGTAAAAGATCCTCTTTCATCTTTGTTTTCTTTAAGTTTTTTTAAGACTACTCCATCAATCTGACTGCCTGAAATCAAACTTGAGGTTAATAAAGTGCTTTCAATCATAGAAGCAAATAAGTTGTAAGAGGTGATTCTTATATAAACATGTAAGGGTGATGAGCCATACTAAACCTGAGAAAAATACTTTATTGTAAAAAAAAATTTTAAAATAACTCAAAAATCGGGGAATAATAATTTCATTTTCTTTAAGTATGAAATTTTTTACGGTAGAATGTTCCCAAGTAAAAAACTTCTTAAAATCTAAGAATTTCAAAATGCGAAGAAGGATGGTTTTACTGTTAAATTCTATTTTAAATGAGGTTGTTTCCCAGGGTAAAATCAAAAGACTGCAAAAAGCCATCAGACTAAAAAAATGAATTGAAAGTTCGCCTGCTGTTAAAATTAACATTGAGAGATGAAACAGATTAATGGTGAAAACGAGCCAAAAATTTCGTTTTAAAACCAAGACCATAATTCCCAGAATTAATTCTATCAAAATGGTGGAGTAACTCAAGAAAATTGCAAGACTGAATTCTGGAGAAAGGTTGCTCAACTCTATGTAAAGCTTGTTTTCAAAAGCTTCTCTGAAAAAGAAGTCGAAATATCTGCCCGATCTCCAGTCCTCTTCCAATAGCTTATTAATTCCCGCACCCAGGTATAGTAAAGAAAGTTGAACCTTGAAAATCCATGCTAATCCCGGTCTGAACATCCCGATCAGGAATAAGAAACAACCGCAAAAAAGAAGGCTATTTGAGAATTGAAGCCTGTTTGAAACAATTTCTAAAAAAATAACTGATCCCAGAATCAAGGCAAATGTCCTTATTCTGAAGTTGATTAAAATGGCAAACATTGAACTCCAATAGACAATATTCAAAAGTTGGGTGTAAACTGGGACCTCTCTGAAAAAATCTAATCCAGGAATGAAGGATAGGAAAGGAGGTGGAAGTTGTTCCAGGCCTTTTACAAAAATTAAATACAGGACTAAAAGCCTTGCTACGAAACCGAAAGGGATAGAAGTGGATTGAGTTGAATCAAATGAAAATCTTAATGCTCCGGCCAATTCCATGTTTTTTCCGATTTTCCGTTAGTTTGATAAGCAACCTTCACTTTTATTTTTTCTCCTTTTCCATATCTTAGTTCATATTGTCTGATCACTCCGATCAGGTTACTGATGGATCTGTTTTCTCGTCCGGAAGAGGGTAAATTATATCGATGACTGACCTCGGAAGATGTCAACTTCTTGCCCTCTATTTCGGCTTCAATTGTATAAAAAGAAAGTTGATCGTAGGGTGCCCAGGAAAAATATCTTTCCGGAACCAATCTGGAATAAATAATCCCAACAATCTGAAATCCAAAAAAAAGTATCAATACAACAAATCTTAATTTCATCAATGGTGTTGAAAACTAGCCTTTCATCAATTTATCCAAAATCTTGATAGCAGCCTCAGACAGCACAGTTCCTGGACCAAACACTGCGGCAACCCCAGCGTCAAATAGGAATTCATAATCCTTGGGAGGTATCACTCCTCCGGCCACAACCATAATATCAGGTCGTCCCAACTCTTTCAAAGCCTGGATTAATTGTGGAACGAGGGTTTTATGGCCTGCAGCCAAAGAAGAAGCTCCGACGATGTGCACATCGTTTTCAATTGCCTGCTCTGCAACTTCCTGAGGAGTCTGAAAAAGTGGACCGATATCCACGTCAAAGCCCAAATCGGCAAATCCGGTGGCAATGACTTTCGCGCCACGATCATGCCCGTCCTGGCCCATTTTGGCTACCATGATGCGGGGACGACGGCCCTCAAGTTCGGCAAACCGATCTGAGAGAACTTTGGCTTTTTGAAAAGATTCCTGATTTTTCACTTCTGCTGCATATACTCCCGAGATGGATCTGGTCTGAGCTTTATGTCTGCCAAAAGCCTTTTCCATTGCGTCGGAGATTTCTCCTAAAGTAGCTCTTTTTCTCGCTGCATCTATCGCCAGAGCCAGCAAATTGCCTTTTTCTGTTTTCGCAGCTTCGGTGATTGCCGTCAGACTTTGAGTGACTTCTTCTTGATTTCTTGTTATTTTGACCTGATTGAGTCGTTGAATTTGAGACTCTCGCACGGATTGATTGTCCACTTCTCGCAACTCGATTTCGGATTTTCCGTCGATCTGATATCGGTTTATACCAACGATCACGTCACGTCCGCTATCAATTCTGGCTTGTTTTTTTGCCGCAGCTTCTTCGATTCTGAGTTTGGGTAAACCTGTCTCAATTGCTTTTGCCATTCCGCCCAACTTTTCAACTTCCTCGATCAACCTCCAGGCTCTTTGTGCCAGCTGATCTGTGAGATATTCCACATAATGAGAACCACCCCAAGGATCGACCACGTTACAAATGCCGGTTTCTTCCTGAAGCACAAGTTGGGTATTTCTGGCTATCCGAGCTGAGAAATCAGTCGGTAAAGCAATGGCTTCATCAAGAGAATTGGTGTGTAAGGATTGCGTATGACCCATTACCGCCGCAAGTGCTTCCACTGCCGTTCGGGTTACATTATTGAAAGGATCCTGCTCGGTAAGGGACCAGCCGGAAGTCTGACAATGAGTTCTTAAGGCAAGAGATTTTGGATCCTTCGGATTGAATTGCTGGACGATTTTTGCCCAGAGCAAACGACCCGCTCTCAATTTTGCGATTTCCATAAAATAATTCATCCCGATTCCCCAGAAGAAAGAAAGCCTTGGAGCAAAGTCATCAATGTCTAAACCAGCTTTCATTCCTGTTCTCAAATACTCAAGTCCGTCTGCCAGGGTATAGGCCAATTCCAAATCCGCCGTTGCTCCTGCTTCCTGCATATGATATCCGGAGATGGAGATCGAGTTGAACTTTGGCAACTTCTGCGAAGTGAATTCGAAGATATCTGCAATGATCCGCATGGACGGTTGCGGAGGGTAGATGTAGGTATTTCGAACCATAAACTCCTTCAGGATATCATTCTGAATCGTTCCGCTCAGTTGTTCTGGTTTCACGCCTTGCTCTTCTGCTGCGACGATGTAAAAAGCTAAAACCGGAATCACGGCGCCGTTCATGGTCATGGAAACGGACATTTCTTCCAGCGGAATCTGATCGAAAAGGATTTTCATATCCTCCACTGTATCGATCGCGACTCCAGCTTTGCCCACATCGCCGACCACTCTAGGATGATCAGAATCATAACCTCTGTGGGTGGCGAGATCAAAAGCTACTGAAAGTCCTTTTTGCCCGCCGGCAAGATTTTTCCGATAGAAAGCATTTGATTCTTCGGCTGTCGAGAATCCCGCATATTGTCGGATCGTCCAGGGACGGATCTGATACATCGTGCTATAAGGGCCACGGAGGAATGGCGCTATTCCCGCCCCAAATCGAATATGGGGAAGTTCGTTTATTTCCGACTCCTTGAATTCTGATGGAACGGAGATTTGCTCGGGAGCTTCCCAGATTTTAGTTTCTGCATGATTTTTAGGGCCTGCTTTTGCAGATTTCCACTGGTTCAGGTTTGGTCTCATAGCGATTTCAGGGTTTGCAGTTCAACCAAATAACTTGCCCGCGAAGGCTTCAATTCAAGTTCCTTTTCTTCAATTTCTTCGAAAAAAGGACTGTCCTCTGGGTTTCCATTTCCGGTATATCTGTTTGCCCCGACTTTGGAAATGGTGTTTTCCAAAATGGCCTCTTGAACTGTTAATCTATTCTCCCGAATTTCTTGTTGGATTTTTCCTTCGGAGAAGGATTTAAGCCAACCCCCTTCGGCTTCCAAACGGCTCACTTTTTCCTTGACCAGATCGGTGATTTCTTTCTGCAAGGAATCCAAGTAGAATGAACCCGCTGCCGGGTCAATTACTTTGTCCAGATATGACTCTTCCCGAAGGATTGTTGAGATATTCCTCGCGATTCTCTTTTCTCGTACGGAGGCAGATTTGTCTTCCAATGTTTTTACCCAAACCGAATTGCAACCTCCCAGGATCCCGGCCATTGCCTGATAGGTTTGCCGGATCAGGTTGGTGTTTTTGTCCAGAATGGAATAAGTCCAAGTGCATGTGGAGGCAATTAAATGAATTGATTCCGGCGCAAGAATTACCTCGTAATTTACAGCCAAATCCACCACCAGAGATCGAAGTGCTTTGAGTTTGGCAATTTCGGGGAAATGCAAATCTCCCACAGCGCTTTGGAATGCGATATTTGCAAAGATGATTTCAGCCGAAAATCCTCTTTGGGTAA
>JBILPR010000363.1:0-4334 GCA_044373795.1 Algoriphagus sp.
GAGCGAATGCCGCTTGCTGGAAGAAAAGGGTCGCGCACATTTTATGACCAAGCGGTTTGATCGAACCGATTCAGGTGAAAAAATACATATGCAGAGTTTGTGTGGTCTTCGCCACTTTGATTTCAACCAAGTGGGTGCATTTGGCTACGAGCAGGTTTTTGAAACCATGCGGATGCTCCGGTTGTCCTATCCGGAAGCAGAGCAAATGTTCCTGAGAATGGTATTCAATGTTTTGGCCAGGAACTGTGACGATCATACCAAGAATTTTGCTTTCCTAATGGACCAAACCGGGAAATGGAGCCAATCACCGGCTTTCGACATTTGTCATGCATACCGACCCGGAAGTTTGTGGGTGAGCTCGCAGTCACTTACGGTGAATGGCAAAAGAGAAGGGATTACTGATACGGATTTTCTGGAAATTGCGAGACAGATGAATATCAAAAAGACGATGGAAAAAATCGAGCAAGTCAAGGCCGCTGTAAAACGCTGGAATGAGTTTGCTGAAGTAGTAAAAGTTGAGTCAGCACTAAGAGATGGGATTAAAAGTACACTGTTAGTTAAATAAAAAAGAAGATTTTAATGACCAAGCATTGACTCGTTTAGAAGTTAGGATCATTGAATAATTCTTATTTCAAAAACCTAGAGTAATTAAATTTGGTTAGATTTTACAAATTAAATTCGGCCATAGTTTAATGAATACTCATAATTCGATAATTAAAATAATAAGATTTAATGCGAACTGCTTTTGATTCCATCATCCAAAAAAGAAGAGATTATTTACATTTTTTAAGGCAAAGAGTTTTAGGATTTCCAGCTCTTAAGAAAGCCTTTTTTAAAACACACGGGTATCACCTTAATCTGGAAAACCCTAAAACCCAAAGCGAAAGAATCAATTCTAAAAAAATATTCGATAGAGACCCACTAATCACATTGACTTCTGACAAACTTTTGGTGAGGGAATATGTGAAAAAGTTTTTAGGAAAAGAAGGTGAGTCACTCATTATACCGCTTTACTATGTTTCAAAAACCGGACGGGATATTCCTTTCCATAAATTTGATCAGGAGGTATTTATGAAGGCCAACCATTATTCAGGAGGAAATCGACTTGTCAGCCCGGGAACTGATCCAAAAGAGTTGACTGATTTGGCGGTGAATTGGATTCATTCCAGCTATGGACAAAATCTTCTTGAATGGGGATATAGAGATGTTCCTAGGCGTATTTTGATAGAGAAAGTTATCCGTGAAAAAGAAGGCGGACTTCCTTTTGAATATAAATTTTATTGTTTCAACGGTGTTCCTCATTTCATTTACATTGTTAAGGAAAGATTTGTTAAAAAAGTTGATTCTTTTTTAACAATGGACCTTAAGGATCCGGAGATGTACGACCGTATGAAGGACCTTCCGGAAGGTTTTATTATACCAAATCTTGATCAAATGGTAGCATATGCAAAGGTCCTTTCAAAGCCTTTTACTTTTGTCAGAGTTGACTTTTATTCGTTAGAAAACGAATTGTATTTCAGCGAATTAACACATTATGATGCATCAGGTTTGCATAAATGTTGCAGTTATGAAGCTGATTTGAGATTAGGGAATTATTGGCTTCAGAAGTGAGAATGATACTTTAGCTAATTATACATGTGCTAGTTTCAATTCTCTAGGTTGTAACTTTTGAAAAGGGGGAACATCAATTTCCACGCACATGGAGTTTAAGCTTTTCAATCTTATTGGGCTCACTTTCGAAATGCTCTTTTTTGATCTCTGAATTTTCGTTGGGTAAAGTGAGTTGCGGGTTTTAGGAAATTAAACGATGCAGATTAAATTTTTTAGAGATATCCAACCATTTTATAAACCAAAATCCCAATCCATTCCTTCACCAGTTTATGCCAATGTTCAATTGAGGCAGGTTCAGGATAAATGAATGCGGGAAGATCATATTTCGTGTCGTGACTGTAATAATCGGTCGGGAAAGTCTCGGTTTTCAGGCCTACTTTATCAAAGCAACCTTTGGCTCGGGTCATGTGAAAAGCGGAGGTGATCAGCAAAAATTCCTGATTGGTATCGACTCCATTTTTCTCCAAAAACTCCTTCGTGAACAGGGCATTTTCCCGGGTGTTTTTCGCCAATTCCTCGATCATCACGTCAGTTTCCGGCACTCCCGTCATCAGTAAAAAGTCCTTCAGAAGTTTGGCCTCTGTATTTGTGTTCGTAGGATTCAGGCCCTGACCACCGGTAATGAGGATTTTCTTGATTTTACCCATTCGATAAAGTTGGAGCGCGTGAGTGATCCGGTCAGCACCTTTTTGGAAGAAAGTCCGGTCGTAAGCAGTCTTGCTCAGGTTGGTGACACCGGTCAGGACGATCCCGATTTCATACGTTTTGATCTTATCAAAAGCTTTGAAATCATGTTCCCAGGCCAACATCGCCTGATTTGCTATAAACTGATTGGAGAAAAACCAAAGCAGTAAGATTCCTGTCCATAGGCTGATTTTACCCCATTTTTTCCGGACATAAAGTGCTCCGATCACGATCAGAATGCTGATAATCGTCAGAGGCATGGCCAGAAAACTCAGAAATTGGGAGAGGTAGAAGAACATGGGTGGATTTTAATAGGAGCAAAGAAAGTATGGAAATAGTCATTTTTCAAATTTACTAATCCCTCTTCACCAAGGGCAGATCAGGAAGGCCTATATCAAGAAAGAACTGCTAGACCCTTCAGAGTGACCAACATTCATTGATCAAAAAGAAAATATTCGTTGTATTTTTCAAAGAATTAAAAAAAAGTTAAAATAAATTGAAATTCAATTGAAGATTTCGTTAGTTGTTTTTAAAACGAATAATATAAGGAATTGGGGGGGGTAGAACTAATAAAGCAAATATAATCCTGAAAAATGGTCTCGATAAAATACAATTTTAGTCAAAATAGTAGTGGATTGAAAATCAGTGATTTGTAAGTTTTGAAATTAGAGTTTATCATTAACTCATTATTTAATTTTTAAATACCAAAACAATTAAAATCATGGAAAAATTAACAATTGACCAGATGGAAAATCTGTTAGTTGGAAATGATTATTACGAAACAGCTGAATTACTCCTGTTTGGTGGGGGATTTCAAGGTTCAAACCAATTATGGTTAGTTCTGTATGATTCTTATGTCGCCAATTGTCCACAAGCTTAGTAATTTAATCTGCAGGATTTATTCCTGCAGATTTTAATCTATTTCATTATGCATCTTATATTTGTAGTTTTATTTTCGGTTTTTCAGAGTTTTAACAGTAAGCTAGAGGGTAATTGGAAGCTATCCGAATTCACAGGGTTCACGCTTATTATGGTCACACCAGGATTTACCAATTTAACAGAAGATGAAAAATTAAGGGTATTTGATTCAATGCAATTTACATTGGATAATACCTATTATAATTTTAAAGGAGATTCGTTGTTCTTTACCAATGCTGGTGGAGATCTAAAAGTTACAGAAATGAAAGGAAGGTTTTTAATTAAATCCGATACACTTATGGTATTTGAATCTGGTAAAGTAAATCTTCTTAAATTTTTTATTACCTCATTAGAAGAGGAAGAATTTAAAATGAAAGTGGTGCGAAAAGATGGTTCTTTGGGGCCAACTGAAATGACTTTTGGAAAGGTTAAATGAAATTATTGGTTTTTAGTATTTTGTATATAGGTTTTTAATTTTTTTGGAGGGACAGAAATGCCATGTATATTCTGCTCCTTTTGATGTGCGGTTTCCCAAAGAATCAAAGGCCGACAAAGATGTTTATAATGTCGTTCAACCTGATATCTCTGTGATTTGCGACTTATCCAAACTTGATGATCGAGGCTGTATCGGCGCACCGGATTTGGTGGTGGAAATCCTTTCACCGGGAAACAATCAAACTGAACTCCGCTATAAATATGAGCTTTATGAAGAGTTTGGGGTAAAGGAATATTGGATTATTCATCCGATAGAATTTACCCTATTTATTTACATTTTGAAAGATGGGAAATTCCAATCCTCCCGTCCCTTTACTTCAGGTGACCTGATCACTTCCGAGGTTCTTCCCGGATTTCAGCTGGAGTTGAAGGATATTTTTAAAGGATACGATATCTAATTGGCATACTTGATCATTTTTTTGATTTCACTTCCAACAATATTTTCGACAAAAAAATAGGATTGACCTTTTTTCAAATCCTTATTTTTTCCCCACAAACCGATAAGAAATTCCGAATTGTACCGCTAAGTTTCTGTATTTAATTTCGTCATTAATCTTATATCCGATAGATGCAGCAAGCAAACTGGTCCAATAGGCATGGGGATGATCAGACTGAAGATAGGTAGC
>JBILPR010000364.1:0-4318 GCA_044373795.1 Algoriphagus sp.
TGGCTCACGACCCACATCTACGCTTGGATCTGCTGCACCGTGAGTTTTACCGAAGGTATGTCCTCCTGCTATCAAAGCAACTGTCTCGTAATCATCCATTGCCATGCGGCCAAAAGTCTCGCGAATGTCACGGGCTGCCAAAAGAGGATCAGGGTTTCCGTTAGGTCCTTCAGGATTCACATAGATCAAACCCATCTGCACTGCTCCCAGAGGGTTTTCAAGGTTGCGGTCACCAGAATAACGCTTATCACCAAGCCATTCTGTTTCAGAACCCCAATAGATATCTTCCTCAGGCTCCCAAACGTCTTCACGTCCGCCACCGAAACCGAATGTCTTTAAGCCCATTGAATCAAGAGCACAGTTACCTGCAAGGATCATTAGGTCAGCCCATGAAAGTTTCTTGCCGTACTTCTTTTTAATTGGCCAAAGCAGCAAACGAGCTTTGTCAAGGTTTACGTTGTCCGGCCAGCTATTAAGCGGAGCGAAACGTTGAGTTCCAGAACCAGCACCACCCCTTCCGTCATGGATTCGGTAAGTACCTGCACTATGCCAAGCCATGCGAATGAAGAATGGTCCATAATGACCATAATCAGCCGGCCACCAGTCCTGGGAGGTAGTCATCAAGGTGTTGATGTCATTTTTTACGGCATCCAGATCGAGAGATTTGAACTCCTCGGCATAGTTGAAATTTTCACCCATCGGATTGGACAAAGAAGAATTCTGTCTCAGGATGTTCAGTTTCAACATATTTGGCCACCAGTCTCGGTTTGTCGAGCCACCGCCGGCTACTTGCTTAATAGCCGATCCGTAACCAAAAGGGCATTTGGCACCCTCACTGTTTACATTGTAGCTTGATTCACTGCCTGATTTGTTAGTATCCATAGTTTGATTGTTTGTTTACATTTTGAACTTATTATGGCGAATTTACCAAAAGGATTGTGAATGTAATTATTAATCTCATTGATAAAAACTATGAGTCTTGCTTAAATTCAAGTCGTCCAATCTACGGGAACGCGAGGATTTTAGAAAAGCAAAAAGTCAGTTTGCAATGTGATATTTCGCATAAAAATCAAGTCGAGATCTTTATCCAGCGAATTATTTTCTTAGACAAAAACTGTGTCTACATAGCGCAGGTAAAACCCTCAGTTTTCCAGACAATTATTGAATTTTCAAGGATATCCGGGTCGATATCTCCTTTCCCACTTCCAATAAACCCAATTTGCTTTCCTTCACAATCATAAACTGGAGGAGGTGAAGTGTTACAAAAAGCACAGCAGTTTTGAACAGCGAAAACAGGTTTTGATTTATACTGAGCTTGCGAAATATAAAAAACGTCTCTTAAACCTGAATTATCCAGTTCCTTGGCAATGTCCGCTAACCAGCCCAAGTCCCGGACGGGATTTTCCACTTCACAGGCCGGACCGGAAGCAACCTCTTCCTGACAGGAAAAAGTAAACATGATTAAAAAAAGGAAAGGGAAAGCAAGTTTTTTAAATGACATATTTTTAGAATGGGATGAAGAATGTAATTAGTTAGCTCTTACAATATTGCCTACTAATTATCTAAATAAAAAAAAATAAACCCGTATTCTTTCGAATACAGGTTTTAACACTTACTGAGCCAAATATCCTCCGTCAACCGGATAGTAAGCACCTGTTACGAATGATGATTTTTGCGATGCGAGCCAGAGGATCAGTTCCGCAACCTCTTCGGATTCGCCCAATCTTCCGATGGGGTGTAATCCAACTAATAAATTCATGGTTTTCTCATCGAGAGCACCGGTTAAAAGTGGAGTTTTGATATATCCAGGCCCAACGGAATTGACCCGGATATTCTTCGCTGCATATTCCAATGCTACTGCTTTGGTGAGCCCGACCAGTCCATGTTTTGCTGCAACATATGCAGGAGAATTACGAGTGCCTGCCATTCCTAAGATTGAGGCAATATTAACAATGCTTCCTCCTCCGTTTTTTTCCATCGCAGGCAACTGGAAATGCATGCCGTAGAATACACCGGAAAGGTTGATGTCTATTACTTTTTTCCAGCCGTCCAGCGGATATTCTCCAGTAGGTGCAAGCGGTCCGCCGATTCCGGCATTGTTGACCGCAATATCAAGCTTCCCATATTTCGCCAGAGTACCTTTTACCAACGCCTCGTTGTCGTCCGGATTTGAGGAGTCCGCTTTGATGAAGAATGCTTCTCCTCCGCTTTTGATGATTTCAGCGACCACCGCTTTTCCATGCTCTTCCTGAATATCTGATACAACTACTTTGGCTCCTTCTTTTGCAAACAGGATTGCTGCCGCTTTGCCAATTCCAGAACCAGAACCTGTGATGACGGCGACTTTGTTTTCGAGTGTTTTCATATGAAATAATGGTTTACTATAAGAAACAATTAACAGGGATTTCTTACATCCCTACTATTTTACGAACGAATGAAAAGGCATTATAGACACCATTTAAATCGTTTTTATTCATGAAGTGACATAAATCATGAATTCATAACACCCCTAAAAGTATCCGGAGAGTTCTTTCATTGCTGCAAATTCTCTTATCCTCAAACCATGTTTTTTAAAGCACTTTTTTTTAAAATTGGCCCATAACAATACTTATGTTCAGATGTTTAAGTAATTTTATTGGTAAGATTTTACCGCAGTTTATCTGCAAATTATGATGCTATCCATCAGCATCGGAGCGTTTTTAAATTGACTTACAGGTTTGTAAGTATTTCTCTGAAAAAAATAATTTTCCAAACCAATTTGACCCAAAATGCTATGGCAATTGTAAAAGCGATTGAAGTAATCGCCTTTTCTGAAAAAGGAATTGAGGATGCTATTCAACAATGTGTGACTGAGGTTTCAAAAACGATTCGGAATATTGATTCTGTTTATGTGAAAGACACCAAAGTTCACGTGAAGGATGGGAAAATAACTTCGTTCGGTGTGATTTGTAAGGTCGCGTTCCGGGTTTCGGAAGGTTAATCAGAAATCATTCTTCATTGAATTTTCAACACGGAGCAGATTTGATCTGCTCCCTTTTTTTATAAACCTCTAATTTCAGGTATCTCACTCTAATTTTTTGAATTGGAGGGCATTTAATAAAAAATATCCAAACTGAAGTTCAACTAAAATTACTCCATGCATTGGATTTTACAGTTCCTGCGCTGCCTGATAACCATCGAATGATGGAGAGTTTGCCCTACTTCAATATCGGTTTCTTTTTATGAATTGGGAAATAGGGCTCTTGGGCTTATCTTAAACTGCAGGAAACCCAAAATTCTCCATGAATCCTCACGACAGTTTATTCCGATATTTAAAGTCCAAAGCTCCCATTTCCGAGGAAGAATTTTCCCGGTTTAAAGATTTGTTCACCTACCAAAAGGTAAAGGCAAATGAGTTTCTCCTTCGGGAAGGGGATGTTTGCATGTATAACTACTTTGTTCTCAAAGGTTCGTTTCGCTTCTATCATGTCAATCCCGAAGGTCAGGAGCTTACTCGATATTTTGCTTTTGAAAATAAGTTTGGCACCAATCTCACGAGTTTAATCCAAGGCACACCTTCTCTGGAATACATTCAGGCTGTGGAACCTTCAGAAGTATTGAATATCCGTTCTTCCGACTTTTTCCTTCTTGTTGAAATGGCCCCTCAAATCAACCTCGTTTACATCAACATCCTGCAAAATGCCTACATCACTTCCCAAAAAAGAATCTACGATCTTCAAGGGATGTCTGCACTGAACCGATTAAAGTGGCTTCTCGACCACCAACCTGGCATACTTTCCAGAATTCCCAGCCGGCTTGTTGCTTCTTACTTAGGAATTACACCTTATACCCTAAGCAGATTGAAGGCCGAACTTTAGGTCAAAAGTCTTGCTCTGGAGCAATTCACGGGAAATCACCCTCGGCTACCTTTGGATCGAATTAACAACAGATCCCAATGCAGTTTTTCCCCGAAAATCCCAATTACCGTTTTGTTTTATTCAGCCTACTATTTGTCTTGATTTTTTCATTTCCAGGAAAAGCCCAAGACCAACCATCCGTCACTCCTGCCAAACCCATCAGTTCAGGTCCTCCCATTCCTATGGAGATTTTCTTTGGCTATGAACAGTTAAATTTTCAGTTGATCGTTAAGAAAAAATTCTCACCAACCAGCAGATTTGACTTGTTGGCCATTTCCATTTTCTCGGAAAATTATAACAAGGAAAACAAAATGGGTAACTCCGTAGTGATCCCTTTTCAGATCAACTATAACATTGGAAAAAAGGGATTCGCTGTTGCAGCCGGAGGTGAAGGCAATTCTGTTGCCGGATTTAGTCCTTTG
>JBILPR010000365.1:0-4315 GCA_044373795.1 Algoriphagus sp.
ATTAAAAAATAACCCTGTGGAAATTTGAATAAAATGGCCGGGAAAAACCTGCGAAAAATATTCAAAGAAAGTCGGAGCCAATGTAATTGTCTTTTTCCGACTGTCAAGATCGTTTGAAATTGGTATGGAAATACCTGAAAAAAGAGAAAACCCTCTAAATAAAATCAGATCAGTGCCTAAAATAACATCAATTTTGGATTGCAGCGGATTTTCAAAGTTCCCGAATCTGACCTTAATTTCAGGTGAAAAAAAAGCATTCAGCCTGTATTTATTCAGAGAATAAGATCTGTTAAAATCCCTGATATACGTATCAGATAAGATATTGGAAATCAACTTATTCTGATCAACACTCGATTCAAAGATCACTTGTCCCTTTAATAAGAGCGTGTAGGTAATATTAGTAAATCCCAACCTTTTACTTATTGCCTTTGCCAACAAAATAATGTCCAGAGGGTTATTCATCCCCCTGTGCTCCAAACCCAATTTATAGTGCATTTCTTCCTTTACTTTACTAATAGGAAGTACGGTAACTTGCTCAAAACCGGCTTTAGACAATTCCCTTTCTAATAACTTAACATCTTGTGATCGAACAGCCGTAACCCCTAAAACCAAAAGAAACAGCGAAGTAATTATATACTTGATTTTGCTCATCAGAATTTAGGTTTAAATTTTCTGGGCTTATCCAAAAATACTTTGTACGAAAGACTTCCCGTAAATTCTTCTTCGTCTAATAAATTGACTTGCAATCCTATTTTTTTTAATAGCAGCACACTCGCTCCGACATTAAAATATTGAGAGTCATACTCAGCAGATAAATAAAGAGCATCAAAAAGTGTAAACTGAACTCCCCCAAAAACCCCCGAAAGGTAATAGTTACCATATTCAGACTTGGGTATCCATTGGAAATTATCATTTTCATAATTGAGATTTGCAAAAGGTCTTCTGTAAACCGATTCAAGACCATAGCCGACCGTTGGCTCTATTGAAAAACCCTCAGAAAATGAAAACTTCCTGCCAACAATCAAGGAGTTGTGATCTATGTAACTTGATCCCATCATAGGCGAGAAGATCAGCGAAACATTTACTCCATATTTTTCCTGATTCAAAACAAAGAATTGCAGATCCAAATGCCTGTCCCCGATCCCGATTCTAGGTACATCCACAGGACGTGTAAGGACAAAATTGACAGAAACCCACCTGAGCGGCTGAATTTGGGCTGAATAAAAAAATTCTTCCGCCCTTAAATTCATGAAATTGTTTATTCCATAAGCATATGGCATCCGGGAGAATTGAAACGAAATATTATCCCGGGATTCATTTACCGTTGCTTTGGGAATTCTGACCAAACCAGGTTTACCAAGAAAATTCACCTGCGCAAAACAGGAGTTTTGATGTACAAACATCAAAACTCCTGTGAGCAATATTTGAAAAATCACTCTATTCATCCCGAAACTAATCTAGCGAGAGATCCCTCATCCAATGAATGTTGGGAACTCATTTTCCTAACTTATAACCCAGCGAAATGCCAAATTCCAATCCCTGTAACGAGATGGTCTTTACATCAAATGCCCCTGTAACCGCTTCAGAATAAACCCGATGATTGTAGGATCCTGAATTATATTGAGAAAAAGCAGTGAGAACAACTCTGTCGGAGATCTGATTTGAAATACCTATCATCCCCGTAATCCCAAAATCATTTCCGGAAAATTTTGACTCAGGAAGCGAGCCTTCTCCTCCGATAACCTCCCTCGAAAAAGTATGCTGAATGAAGTATCGGTTGACACCTACTCCTCCAACCAGATTAGTTTTTGATTTGGACCCTGAACCTTCAGCTTTTTCAGAAGAGCCCGAATTCTCAGAATCAGCTTCTTTTGAATTTTTTCCACCGGATGTTTTTGATCCGATTGGTATTGAAAAATCTAAAAGCAGGCCTGCAGGGATGATCGTTTGAGATACTTTTTCAATTCTTACCTGGTCTATCAAAAAAATAACAGAAGATTGATAAGAATCCTGAGCAAGTCCCAACTTACCTCTAAGACCGAAGAACTCCCCCAATTTTACTCTTGCGAATATATGAGGTACAATTACCGGATTTGACTTGCCGTTTTCAGTCGGCGGATTATTCAACAAGACGTTTTCATCCGGTGTTGAGTAAGTTCTAATCCAATAAGAAGTACCCACTCCTATTTGGTCAAAAACAACTTGAGCATTAGAAAACGATATTCCAAGGACACTTAGCAGAAAGAGGAAAGTTAATTTTTTCATGGGATTTGAATAGTTTTTTAAGTTAGGGTTTGAAAAATCTCAATTGATTTTCAACCGCCTGCACCTTGATTGTGACAATTCTCTACTTCTGTATTATATGATTTCGTGAGTTCATCTATAGCAAGTTTCAGATTGACTTCAATTCCAGCATTCACAGAAATCTGTTCTTTGTTTGCTAAATCCACTCTTTTATCTCTGGCCACTTGGGCGGAAATTGTGTAGGCAATTCCCCACTTAACTATCTGCGCACGCAACTCAATTGCAAAGGAAAGAATATAGATTTTGAGACCTCTTTTTACTTCCTCAGGGTATGAAAGCTTGTCAACTGCCTGGTTGAAATCAATCAAAAACGCATTCAATTCCGCCACGTTGTCTCCAATAATTTTTTCCTTATCCGTCAGTTTCTTATTGTATATAGCCAATGCTTGATTTCTAAGATCATCGTAAAAAGTTTTTGATTGAGCCAATTGAGCATCTGCCTGGTTCTCTAACTTCTCCACATTTTCCTGATAAATCTTATCCAACGTGTCCTTACGCGGTCCTGTTATAGCAAGGCTTCTGAGAACGGGATTATCAAAAAATTTAATTCCAGGATTAATGGGAAAGAGCAATCTTCCTCCCGAAGCCAACCCATCAACTGTAGGAAGTATTAATTGGGCGAAATAAGCTTGAAACAGGGGATTTTTTTTGAACTCGGCCGCGATTTTTTTCAGATTGTCGGAAGGTATGATTGTACCATTAAGAATTCCAGTTATCCACTCATCAGTTACAGCATCAATGATTTCTTTGCTGGATATTTGCGGAGCTACTTCAGCAAAAGTTTCAATTAACAGCAGATTTTCCTCTGTTAAATTTTTCTCTGTAATCGCAGCTATTACATCACTTACAAGCTCATCGCTTTCTTTTGTAATATTTATTTCACCACTTGTTTCTTTTACTTCAATGGGTTTTGTCAAAGTCAATTCAGGCAAGGGATCGATGTCCTCCAAACCTGGAAAACTATAAACGAAACTTTCGATGTTGTCAAGCTCAGAAGGAACACAGGCTGTTAAAAGAAAAGGAATGGAAAAAACGAAAAATATCTTATTAAATTTCATAAGCAGCTATTTGAATAGATTTGATGAGCAAATTGATAAAAAAATTAAACCTTTTGATGATAGCAAAATTAAATAGCTAACAAAAAGAATTAAACTGTAAATAAAATGCGTGCAAAAATCTAATTAAATTCTTTTTTTAATCTGCCAAGAATTAAATAAAAAAAATGGTTATGGGAATTTAGATTTTTTTGGATGTGGCAATGAACATTGATTGGCTAAATACTGAAATTAATTATCTGCTATTATGCCGCTGATCTAAAACAGAGGTCTGAAAAAGGAATATTTTCGTCCGTAAACACAAGCTTATGGCCGGTAAAAGAACTTTGAGGACTTGAATCCTTATTTTTCAGCCTAAAGAATAGATAGGGCTCATTGTAAAAATAAGAATGTATTTGATTTTCAATCAATTAGATGGTTTGTAACTTAGTGTAAAATCCTAAGTGATTTTGGGCGATCATTCTGATTTACAAATAAAAGTCAAGCTACTCAACAAAAAAAAAATTTAAATTTTTTAAAGAACAAGATCTATTTTATTGATTATATTTTACCTAAAACAAGTGAATAAAGCAACAAAAAATCAAATCTCATCTTGAAAGACCTTCTTTGTCACTTGATCTTTTAGTGAATATACATCAATTTCTTAAGTAGAATTAAACTTTCATGTTTTTAATTTATTCATAAATCAGAAACAGGATTTTTTCAAATGTTTATTTTTTTGTTAACTCGCAAAATACAAACCATCTGAATAGGTCCTAAACAGATTTTATTTTATAGTTTTTCAAAAAAAAAGTATCTATTCAGAATTGTTGCGTTTTGCATGTAATAAAATTATATACATTTTATTTACAAAAAATAGCTTTTAATTTTTTCCTGTTTGGTTTCAAACTACTGTTTTTAATATTTGTGATAAAACTTTTAGTGATGAAAAAAATATTAGATAAGTTAAGCTTTAT
>JBILPR010000366.1:0-4281 GCA_044373795.1 Algoriphagus sp.
AACCTAAAAAAGTTGAACAAGAATGTGAATCTGGATTCTATTTCAGCCTATGCCAAGGAGAAAGGAATTGGCCTTGGCCTATGGTTTAATGCGACTGATCTGGAAGAAGGCCTCGAAGAAAATCTTACCAAATACTCCGCTCTCGGCGTCAAAGTAATCCTAATCGACTTCATCAACCGGAACGATCAGAAAGCAATGAATTTCTATGTGAAAATTGCAGAGGCATGCGCCAGGCACAAGATGATGCTGAATCTTCATTCGGCACCAGCGCCCGCAGGATTTGAAATCACCTACCCGCATGCCATCACGCGGGAGGGAGTCATGGGTTCGGAGTGGAACGGCTGGTCCAAATTCGTGACACCTGACCACAATCTGACAATCCCGTTCACAAGGATGTTTTCGGGAGCACTCGATTACGAACCTGGCCTTCTTGACAATGCAATGGAGGATGAATTCAGAAACATTGGTGGTCAACCAATGGCACAGGGAACTCGCGCGCACCAAATCGCCATGTATGTGATTTACGATAATCCACTTCAATATTTCGTAGGAAACCCTTCACAGGGATTTAAGGAGCCAGAGTATATGAACTTCCTTGGGAGCATTCCAACCACTTGGGACGAGACACTTGTTTTGGAAGGATTGCCTGCAGAATACATCGTGACCGCCAGACAAAAAGATGGGATTTGGTACATCGGAGCCATGAGTAACTGGACAGAGCGGGAACTTACCCTTGACTTAAAACCTCTTGGCCTGACTCAATTCAACCTTACGGGAATCATCGATGGAGTAAATAGTAATAACTATGCCTCCGATTATCAATTCATCTCAAAAACAGCAATCACGGATCATACGATAAAGATCCGGCTTGGAAAAGGCGGAGGCGGTGTATGGCGATTGGAGCCATTTCAAGAAGGGGAAAATTGAAATCCCGGCTCTTTTTAGGTAGCTTACTTTTTTCAAGAGAACCCTCAAAGACCCAAAGCCTGTGATCAAACTTTCTAACCCTCGATTCAAATTTATCTCCTTTGCATTCGCTTTTATTTTCAGCATAGGTTATGTCTTTTCACAATCAACAATCGACGATTGGCTGGTTGGAAGCAAACTTCGCAAAGCCGAAATCATTCAGATTTCTCCAAATGAAATTCAACTCCAAAACGGATTGATCAGAAGAAGCTTTTACCTCTCTCCCAACTTGGTATGCTTTGACTTCAGCAATCTCATGAGCGATGAGCAGCTTCTTCGAACTGTGATGCCCGAAGCCAGAATCAAGATCGATGGCAAAACTTATGAGGTTGGTGGTTCTCTAAAAACCAAAGAGCGCGGGTTTTTCAAAAAAGAATGGCTGCGCGATATCCAAAGTCCCGCCACAAATTTCCAGTACCAATCCCATACGGTTGGAGAGATTACGCCCCACTTCCCCTCAAAGGAGATTTTTTGGAGCAGTCACAAGCAGGATGCTTCCGGTAAAAAGATAAGTTTCCTGTACACTCATCCTGAATTGAAGGGGCTGCTTCTTCAGGTTCATTATGAACTTTACGATGGTTTGCCATTGATAGGAAAGTACCTCACTCTTCAAAATACCGGTTCGGATACGTACCAAATCGATCAGGTAGTCAATGAGATCCTGGGAACAGTCGAAGAAGAATCCGCGGTGGTTGGAAAAACCACCCTGATGAAAAAACCACATCAGCTGTACATCGAAAACAATTTTGCTTTTAACAATTCCATGCACGCTGAGCTCAGCAATCAGGCAAACCACTGGAAAGCAGACTCAGCCTATACTTCTCAGGTAAATTACGATTTGATGACTCCGGCAATTCTGGAAGTTTACCCGGAAAAAGGAATCGGTATTGCGCTAAAGCCGAGTGAAAATTTCCTTTCCATCCGCACCTACGAACTCATTCTTGACAGTTACGACAGGGAGAGGAACGGACTCGCCCGTCGAAAAATGTACCGGGCATTGACACCATGGGCCATGCAAAATCCGATTTTCATGCACCTCGTCAGCAAAAATGATGAGCAGGTCAAAACTGCGATCGATCAATGTGTGGAGACAGGATATGAAGCACTCATTCTGAGTTTCGGCAGTCATATCAACATGGAAGACACTTCCGCTATGAACATTGAGCGATGGAAATCCCTTGCCAGATATGCACATGACCGGGGAATCAAAATCGGGGGATATTCTCTCTTTTCATCCCGAACCATCAATCCCGAAACAGATGTCATCAGTCCGATTACCGGCAAACCGGGAGGAGCATTTTTCGGAAATGCACCTTGCCTCGGTAGCGCTTGGGGACTAAACTATCTGGACAAATTAAAGTACTTCTTTACTCAGACCGAATTCGATATTTTCGAAAACGACGGCCCTTATCCCGGTGATGTCTGCGCGTCCACTTCCCATCCGGGTCATAATGGTTTGGAAGATTCCCAATGGATACAAATCAACCTGCAAAAAGAACTGTACCACTGGATGAACGGAAAAGGGATTTACATCAATGCACCGGACTGGTATTTTCTGGATGGCACCCACAAAATCGCCATGGGATACCGGGAAGTGAATTTTGCACTGCCTCGAGAGCGCCAAAAAATCCTGAACAGACAAAATATTTTCGACGGAACCTGGGAAAAAACTCCTTCAATGGGTTGGGGATTTGTACCACTGACTGCTTATCATGGAGGAGGTCCCGACGCGGTTTTGGAACCACTCAACGAACATCTGGATGATTACAAACAGCTCATGATGCAATATTACGGAGCGGGCATTCAGGCGTGTTATAGAGGACCAAGACTATATGACACCGAGGAGACGAAGCAAATGGTCACCGAGGTCATTGATTGGTACAAGAAATACCGGGACATTCTGAATTCGGACATCATTCGCCTGAGAAGAGCGGATGGACGGGATTGGGACGGATGGATGCATGTGAATCCTGCGGGAAAAGAAAAAGCCCTGATCATGCTCTTCAATCCTACAGAAGAGGTAATGAAAAAGGATTTGAAAATTCCTCTTTATTATACAGGACTGACTCTGGAGACCCGAATCAGTATAGAAGGAAATCCGCCAAAAACTTATCTGCTCAATCGTGAATACGAAGCCAGTTTGGCAGTGGACATTCCTGCGAATGGCTATGTCTGGATTGTTGTCGAATAACTGAGGAGAAGACGCTTCAATCAGAAAGCCCGGGATTTTATGATTCCAGGCTTTTTTTATGCCTTTTCTCAACTGTTTATTAAAAATATTTTTTTCGTTTATCATCCATTTAGAAGGAGAATATTTAAGTAAATAACAAATATACTTTTGAAAAAATCTCAATAAGTAGGATAGTACAGGATACTATTCTTTTAATCTAAATTCAATTTGAAACAAGAAAAGAATTATTAAAAAAAAAATTAACCCAAAACTATACGCCATGAAGCAAAATGCACCACCATTCAAACGAACATTTAAAAAGTTTTTACTCTACGCAATATTCTTTTTATTAACCCTACCCTCAATGGGGCAAAGTGTAGGAATTGTAACCGGAAAAGTATTTTCAGCCGACGACCAGCAACCACTACCCGGAGCGACTGTATTGGTTAAAGGAACTAATCGGGCAACTATTACCGGGATGGATGGAGATTTTTCTATCCAAGCATCCTCCGGTGAAATCTTGGTGATTAGTTTCATCGGATTTACAGAAAGTGAAGTTGCTATTCAGTCAGGTCAAACCTTATATGAAATACAACTATCACTTTCAACAGCAGATCTGAGTGAAGTAGTCGTAGTTGGATATGGGTCCCAGCGAAAAGCTGACATCACCTCTGCAGTATCTGTTATTGATATGGAGGCAATTGGCAATGTCCCAACCACGAACGTCTCCAGACTCCTTCAAGGACAGGCAGCAGGCGTGCAGGTACGTCAGCAATCCGGACGTCCAGGTGAAGAAATGCAAATCACCATCCGAGGTTTGGGTTCATTAGGGGCAGGTAGCGGACCTTTGTTTGTTGTCGATGGATTCCCAATAGGAACTTCCTTAGGTCAAAACATCAACCCAGCAGACATTGAAAGTATTACGGTCTTGAAAGATGCCGCCTCCACCGCGATCTATGGTGCAAGAGGATCAAACGGTGTTGTCTTGATCACTACCAAAAGCGCCAAGGAAGGAAAAGTTGGATTTGAATTTTTTGCCAATTCAGGTTTTACCAATGTGCCTGACAACAGAAGAACCAAAATGATGAATGGAGTGGAGTTTGCCACTTTCAAAAAGGAAAGCTTCGAAGACAAGATCAGATACT
>JBILPR010000367.1:0-4255 GCA_044373795.1 Algoriphagus sp.
CCTTGGATGGATGGGATATTCTCCCAAATCCAGAATCTAAGCCCACCTTTTAATTATTCTAATGCATAATTCGGGTTTAAGAAAAGAGTTGCCCCGACTACATGAATTTTCCAACCAGATATGAATGAAAAAATGATACCGAGCTTTCCGAGTTTGTTTTCAAAAGGCCTTTTAATTTAGGAAACGTTGGAAAAGGAAGATTCTGTTAGTTGAAATTCTCTTGTATTCGTGGAACCCCCGTCGATTTTTGAAGAAGTGGAGATTTTCATTGTTCCAAAATAGACAAAACTAAGTTGTGCAAAAACCCGATAAACAAGACAAAAAACTCTGTTTCAACTGAAATGAGCAATATTTCAATATGAATGGAATAGTATTTTCAACTCAAAAATTTATTTGAAATTGACCGGATGAATTTTAGAAAAGCTCTCCTTCAAATAACTTGAAATTTCCAATTGGATTTTCCTTTCGAGTTTTCTCTAGGACGACTTCGGGTTCTCAAAAAGCATAAATTTTTTCCCAATTCGCGACTTTAATAAAGAAAAAAAAGCCGGCTACTCACCGGCTAAAAGATTTAGAGATTACCTCTCAATTCCTGCTCTCGTTCGATTGCTTCGAAAAGTGCTTTAAAGTTTCCTTTTCCGAAGGACTTTGCACCTTTTCTCTGAATGATCTCGAAAAACAATGTGGGCCGATCCTGAACCGGTTTGGTGAAAATCTGAAGCAAATAACCCTCTTCGTCCCGGTCAACCAGAATATTCATGTTTTTCAAAGGCTCCAGTTCTTCGTCGATTTTCCCGACTCGATCCAGCAAATCATCGTAGTAAGATGTCGGAACTTCCAGAAACTCGACTCCTCTGCGTCTTAATTCAGATACAGTGTGTACAATATTATCCGTCGCGATAGCCATGTGCTGCACTCCAGGGCCCCCGTAAAAATCCAGGTATTCCTCGATCTGAGATTTCTTTTTGCCTTCCGCAGGTTCGTTGATTGGAAATTTGACATAGCCATTTCCGTTGGAAACTACCTTGCTCATCAACGCTGAATATTCGGTCGAAATGTCTTTGTCGTCAAAAGTGAGCAAAAGCTGGAAGCCCATTACTTTTTCGTAGAACTCCACCCAGTGATCCATCTCACCCAACTGCACATTTCCAACACAATGATCCACGTATTTTAATCCAATCGGCTCGGCTTGGTAAGTGCTTTTGCGGGGAACAAAGCCGGGAAGAAATGCGCCGGAGTAGTTTTTTCGCTCAACAAATGTGTGGATTGTATCCCCGTAAGTTTTGATGGAAGCGACTTTTACTTCTCCGAATTGATCCGCAATTATCTTTGGTTCACCGGCTGATTCAGCTCCTCTTTTGGTGGTTTCAAGCCATGATTTTTCTGCATCGTCTACCCAAAGGGCAAGTACTTTTACTCCGTCTCCATGTCTTTGGATATGATCTGCAATTGAGGAATTGGAGATTAAAGGTGAGGTGAGAACCAATCGGATTTTATCCTGCTTGAGAACATAGGATGCACGGTCTTTAACCCCTGTTTCTGGTCCTGAATAGGCGATTAATTCAAATCCAAAAGCATATTGATAAAAAAGTGAGGACTGCTTGGCATTGCCAACATACAGCTCAATATAATCAGTCCCTTTTAGGGGAAGGAAGTCTTCAGTCATGTTTTAGTTAGATTTGGGTTTATAATTCTTTGAACAAAGTTAGAAAATTCTCCCAAATAATATTTGGCAACCGCTTAACTTATTCCTGTGGGTTTTTATTGTTCCAAAGAGTGATCCAGGCCAAGATCAGAAAAGTCAACCCCCAACTTCCAGCTGGTGTATCCATTGCCAGCCACAATACGATAAAATACCAGACGAGGGCTAAAGTTAAGCCAATCAGAAACTTCCAGGTAGCACTGAAAACCGGATCTTTTACGCTTGGCTTTTTCAATAGCCAAAGCCAGTAGAGCGGGAAATGAAAGATCTTCATCAGTTTGTTGCTCAATCCGGAAATCTCAGGAACAGGATTTGAAACTTTGCCTGTGGCCAAAAATTCATCGACATCTTTCTTTGAGGTGATATCTACCTTATTTTTAAGAATCGATTGAAGAGTCTCTTCGTACCCTTCATCCGGAATATCCACAGTCAGGTCTTTCAGCGCTTTTTCAACCAATTTGGTAAGTTTTCCGGACTGAGAATTGGGCATATCTACTGGGATCGATTTTCCAAAAGAGATTATGACCTCGCTTCCGGATTTCAAATGTGCGCTGTAATCAAACCCGACAGGCAGAATGATCGGCTCACAATCCGGATATTTCTCTTTCAGGCCAAAAGCCATTCGGGTAAATCCTTTGCTCAGGGGCCTTACGTTTCTAACATGGCTATGACTTCCCTCTGCGAAAATGATCACCGTTCCATTTTTACGAAGCACCTCATAAGTCTGATCAAATGTGTTTTGATTTTGTTGAATGGTGGCGTATCCATCCCTGACACGGTACACAGGCAGCATTCGGATGTAATCCAGCAACTTGGCTGCAAATGAGTTTTTGAAGACCGAAGCTCTTGTGAGAAAGTAAGGATCCAGCCGGGTGTGGGTGGCCAGCAGGAGAGGGTCAATCAGTGCGTTTTGATGGTTTGAAACCAGAATAATCGGTTTTCCTTTTGGGATGTTTTCCTTGCCATTGACTTTGATTTTGTGGAAATAACCGTGAAGAGCAACTTTTATTAGAAATCGAAGGGTAAAATTAATCAGGTCTTTCATTCGTATTTTTCCATATAAAGGCCAGGGTAATCCCTGAGATCAAATGCCAGATTCCCCACCAGGCTGTGATAATGGCCATGCCTCCCAATCCGTCAAAATAAGTAAAAATAAGCACCAGCCCCAAGCCGCTGTTCTGAATTCCTGTTTCGATGGTAATTGTCTTTACATCCGCAAGGGGGAGTCGAAATACTTTTCCAGTGAAATATCCAGCAGAAAGGCCGATCGTATTATGGGCCAAAACCCACAGGAATATCATCGAAATGTACTTTTGGAAAATCTCCAGATTTCCAACAAATGCCACAACCACAAAGGCTGCGAAAATAACCAAACTGACTGGTTTGAGGATTTTGGAGGCTTTTGCCGCAAACCCTGTTGCATATTGGTGGGTAAGGACTCCTAGGATCAAGGGGATCCCTAAGATCAGCGAAACTGTGAAGAAAACATCTTCATAATCCAGACTTATTTCCCTTAACATTGATGCAGTCGGACTGTATAAACCTGCCCATATCGCAAAATTCAAAGGGGTGGTAATGATCGCTAAGACAGTAGAAAAGCCTGTTAGACTAACGGATAAGGCTGTATTTCCTTTTGCATAATTAGTCAGGAAGTTGGAGACATTTCCGCCGGGGCAAGCTGCTACCAGGAACATTCCCAAGGCCACGCTTGGAGGTGGCTGAATGATCAAAATCAGGCACCATGTAAGGAAAGGGAGAAGGATAAACTGAGAAAATATTCCAAGAAAAAATCCTTTTGGATTCTTGACAAGGTATTTGAAGTCTTCAAATCTCAGATCAAGCGCCACTCCATACATGATCAGCGCCAACGCCAGATTGAGTAAAAGTAAATCCTCCGAAGAGAAGTTGAGACTGATCGAGTCCAGATCGGAGGTTTGGTTCATTCAAAAGAAATATCTAATGAATTATGGTAAAATCAAAATGAAATTAGCCCATGTGATCTCTCTAATTTCACTTGCTTGGATTTCCTGCTGGAGCCTGAATTTAATGTTTGAAAGGTTATTTATGATTAACCCTTGACTTTAACTCCAAAAACCTAAAACTCCCAACGAGTAAATACGCCAAAATTGTCTTTAGAATTTTGATCGGGACCATATTGATCCCAGTTTGCGCCTAATCCAAACCCAAGAGGGCCTTTTTTAAGCCCTGCTCTCAGATATAAAAAACTTCGATTATGGTGATTTTCAGCCAGACTATGATTATAAACAAATTGAACTCTTGAATATAAAGACCATTTTTCGTTCAGGGGCGGCCTAAATTCATATAGTCCAAAAAGTTTTAAATCCTGACCTTCATTGATCAGGTAATTGAGGACAGTAATTGCTAATATTCTCCTATTCGCAAAGCTGTGCTCCATGCCCACCAAATGACTAAATCCGGCAACAGAATTGCCTTCACCTCCGGCTGCAACAGCGAATCCCTTTTTTCCAATGTTATAGTTGATCTGAAAAGGGATCACTACGGAGTTACCCATTTTGTTTTCCTTGTTATAAT
>JBILPR010000368.1:0-4245 GCA_044373795.1 Algoriphagus sp.
ATCTGAACTTCCAGGTTTTGATCAATTTGACCGATAAAGCTGTTCAGCTGAGAAGAGAGCAATTGTCCTAAGCTTGAGGAAATGGAAGTGGCTCCAGAGAATTGACCTTCGGGAGAGAATGAACGGGTCATGATCACTGAAAATACCTGTCGGTTCATTTCCTGGTCATCATTGGCAACCCGGTTTTGGAATGCAGCGATGGTCGTTTGGTTTTCGGTGGTATTCGGGAATTCATCGAAATTGAAACCGAATTCGATTTCCGGAGAAAGTAATTCTCCGCTCATTTTCATGATCACTCGGGTCGGATAGCGTCGGCTGGATGTATTGTTTTCAGGATTTGCAGTTGGACTATTGGCCATCAGGGGCTGAAGAGATAAATTCTCTTTGTATTCCGCAGTCAAATTCATAACGCCCTGATAGGGATCTCCGTACCAGGTGATTCTTCCTCCCGGCTGGACGCTGAATTGTTTTTTGACCACATTATATAGGGAGAAATTGTACTGTCCTTGTGTGATTTCGTAATTGCCACTCAAGTTGAAATTGCCTTGGGTATCGATATTCATAGTCAAAACCCCGCGCCCTCTGCCTGAAATCCCTTCGCCGGTTCTTGGGTCGATGATAATCTCTGCATAAGCATCCGGTGTGATGTCCAATACAAAGTTCATCCTTACATTTTCAATTTCCAGACGGTTGATTTCTTCGGCAATTTCTTTCAATCGAACTGTATCCATGACATTGATGATATGGATAAATTCTTCCTGTGCTTGCTCGTTGTTGCTGGATAGCGGAATATAAATCTCAGTATTTGGCTGACTGGTAGCGCGGGCATTGATATCCAGATTCGTAGTCGATCCGATTACATCAAGCGTTCCGGTTACAAATGCCCTTCCATAGAATACATCGCTGTCTTTGTCGGTAGTATTCAGCACCTGAAAATTGGTGAGCCTAGACCGAATGTCCAGATAGATATTCTGGAAGCCATTGTGCTTGATTCCTCCTGTGAAATTTGCTTCGTGTCCGTATAAATCCTGAACGATTAATTCACGGAAGTTTACTTCTTTAGGCTGGAAAATGAGACTTCCATTCATGGTATAGGAGGTGTTGAGGAAGTTGACCCTCAATTTTCCTGCGTCTACTTTTGTGGAACCCACAATCTCAGGCTTGGTCAAAGTGCCCAGCATTTTTAAGTCTCCGGTGATGGTGCCGCCAAGATCTGAAAGGTAATTGGAAAGGAATGGCTCCAACGCAACCAAACTGGCTCCGTCAAAATTCACATCAATGTCGATATCCTGCTCCACCAATCCAATGGACCCGTCAAGAGTGAGAGTCTTATTTCCCTGTAATGTATTTCCTACGTTGATTTCAAATCGGTCTCCTATTAGCTGTGCTTTTGCCAATAAATCACCAATCAGGAAATCATTGATGGAAAGTTTGGCAACTCCTATATCTCCTTCGATTGCGGGTTTGTCGTATATATTTGAAATGGAAATCAAACCGTTGGCAGTTCCTCCAAAATCCTCGGTTGTCAGTGTGTTGAGCAAATCAATATTTACTTTATTGAAAGTCAGATTCAGCTTGTCTTCGATGTTTTCGCTGATCAAACCTTCCAAAGAGAGAAATTGATCTTCATTGAAGATTTTCACATTCGAAAATGTGATGAGTCCGGGCGTGAGCGTGATTGAGTTGGCCGGATCAAATTCCCACTCCCGATCAAGGACTTTAAGCAGAGATTCTTTGAAAGTAAGTTTGGTATTTTGAGCGGTGAACTGAGCGCTTGCTTTTATCCTTGCCGAACTCTGGGTTGAGTCCTGATCGAGTGAAAAATCGAAATCAACTTCATTTTGATTCCAGATGGCTTCCAATCCCAGGTTTGTGAATTCCAATTCCTTCCCGATATGCTGTGCTTTTGAATACACATAGAATGAGGCCAAAATCTCTTTGCTATTGATGATTTTGGAAGTGTTAAAGTCAATATTGGTCGCAAGAGCTGTGTTTCCCTGATAGGTCAGGGAGTCGATGCTGCTGAAGAAGTTGAAGATGGTGTTTTCGGGAGTTTGGTAAAAAGCGCCCTCAAGGATTGTGTTTTTGGAAATCGCAAAATCGGGATAAAAAAGCTGGACAATCGGATTGATGTTAGCCATCCGCACGTTGAGATCCAGGCTGTATGTCTCCGAGAAATTCCTAGCCAAATCCGCCAGAGGCTGCTCTTCATTCAGAATTATCGACACGTATTGATCTATCAAAATCTGAAGATCGCTTCCCATTTGCTGGAGGTTAAACTGGCCTGAAGCTCCGGCTACCACATAGTCCGAATTGACAGAAATGGTTCGGGTACCACCTGCGAATAAAGACTGGAAGAAGAAATCACCTACATCCAAAAATCGGTTATCGTATCCGACTTTGATGTCATTGAATCGGGCGATTCCCTGGAGATCGTCGATTTCGATGCCCTTCGTATCAATGGACATATTTCCACTGATGAAAGTGGCTTTTTCAACAAGATTAAGTTTGTCCAGAAATGCGGTATCGAGCTTGACTTCCATTCTGACGGAATCAATAGACTCCTTCAGGTTTACAATCCCTTTGGCCTGCATTTTCAAGTTTGGATCGTTGATGCTCAGGTTTCCCTTGAAGAGGTCCAGTCCATATGTTGCATCCGTCCTGATGTTGGCATAATTGTAATTATTAATACCGACTTGGGAAATAGTGGCATCCAGGTCCAGGAGCATGTTTTTAATGGAATTGCCTTTTAAATTAACTTTTCCATCCAGACTGATTTTCTGAAGGAGTGATGGGTTTTCAGCCAAGATCCCCATATCGAGATTGGTGATTTTCACCCTTGATACTACCGTAGGAATCCCTTTTACCTGGTCATAATTGATCCTTCCATCGATGGATCCAATACTGGTTTTGATCACCCCATTCAGGATAAATCGTTCCAAATAGCCTGTAAAGTCGGCATCAAGAATGATGTTATTGAACTTTTGAATCTCTTTTTGGACGTTTTTCGGAAGGTAGGGCTTGAGATCACTTGCCAGAATTGTGGAGTTTTTCAGAGAAAGGTTAAGATAGGTTTCCTGAATTTCCGGAAGTCCATCTAACTCGAACGCTCCAAAAATGGCGGTTTTTTCACCTATCCGAATCAGGAATTCTTCCGATTTGATGTCCGACACAGGGCCTGTGATATCCCCGCTCAGGTAGATCATGTCGTTGATTTCCGGTAAAGAGGGGACAAAAGGCCTCAAGTCTCTCAAGGCCAGTTTGGTTTCATCCAGCCTCGCTATCACCACAACCTCTTTCAAAAAGTTTGAAAATGAAGCGGTGCTTGCATATTCCAGCCTCAGATAATCTTTGATATGGCTATCCTTGGTTTTCAGGCTCAGCTTATCCAGTTCGAGGAACTCAGGCGAGAAAATCAAATCAGTTTTGAGTTCCTGAATCGTAAGTCCTGAGGTTAGTTCCTTTCCCGATAATAGTTTGATGCTGATCCCGATGTTACCACCGTCAAGGTAAAAGTCTGTTGCATTCGCCGTGATGTCTGAAAACCTCAATCGACTAAAATCCATTCCTACTGTGACAGGTTCAGAATTATAATCCACCATATCAAATTCTGCTTGGCGTAATTCGATGGATTTGATCCCGAATTTGACAGGACTCGTACTAGGTTCTTGTGATCCAAAGAGTTCTGTGAGTTCGTCGACCCAAAGATTAATGTTCATGATTGAATCTCCCTGGTGGGTAATCATTCGGACTCTGGGGTGCTCCAGCCGGATGGCATTGATGATGGGGTCTCCAGGCGTAATCAGGGAAAGCAGCTCAAAATCTGCCTGAATCGAAGTGGATTCCAACATCAGGCTATCGCGATGGTCTGTAATACTTACTCCTTTGAGTTCCAGTGCATCCCACCAATTCAAGCGGATTTGGCCTATTTCAGTGTTAAAGTTGGAGTTTTCATTGAGGTAGACTGACACCTTATCCACTACCCAATTTTGAATGACGTTAACCTGAAGACTGAGTGCAAGGATCAGGAAGAGTAAAAAAATCGAAAAGACCACCCATAAGATCACATGGAAAGCTTTATGCAAAAAATACTTAACTTTCGCGTTCATCTCCAATGGGTATCAACGATATTTCTATTTTAGCTATTGAGTCCTCGTGTGACGAGACTTCAGCCTCTGTTATTCTAAATGGCAAAGTACTTAATAATATTGTGGCGACGCAATCAGTTCATGAGAAATATGGCGG
>JBILPR010000079.1:0-14280 GCA_044373795.1 Algoriphagus sp.
AAAAACAAATTTGCCCCCCCCAAGTACAAAAGTCTGAAGAGATTTAATTTTGGGCCTTTTTTCAGCATTTTGAAGCAGAGTGTATTCTTCTTTTCTTCCTGTGTTTAGGAACCGGAAGCTCCGATTATTAAAGCCGGACCTTCTGATCAGGTCATGAAAATTAAATCTTGGTTTGAGGAAAACAAACAGAACCTCAGGCTTCCGGAAAAGGGAATAAATTTCCGGACTGAATCTCAGGAACTGATTCTTCCCTTTTTTGAAAAAGAACCGAATTGGGATAAATTCCATCATTACTTTTTTCCGGATGGTAGGGAGGTTTATGAGATAGCATTAAAAAATTCACAGTCTTTTGTTCCAGTTGGAGATGATAATAAGGATCAGGAAAAACTAGCCAAACGGATGCTGCAGAATATTCTGTTTGTTAAACATCCTACGGAGAACCGATTTGATCCTTTAATTATTAGGTATTATCCGGATGCTGAAACTTCTAAACGCAATTTTAAGGATATCCATTACCAGATGGTTGATGAAAAGTGGAGTGGATCTATTGATATTTTTACCTATGACGAGCATTATTTTATTGGATTTGAAATAGATAGAGGCAAAATTAAATCAACACGTCATATGGTTCCCAATGCGGATGGCAGCCGAAAATCTTTTGGTCCCGAAAATATGGATGTAAGATGTACTCCTACGACCACAGACTGGTATCAACTTTACTATAATTATAGCACAGGTATTATGACTTGGGTGCAACTCGATTCAACTACTTCCTATACCTGTAGTATGGGAAGTTATGATTCAGGAGCCTCATCAGGGGGATATCCATCATACACTTATACCGGAAGCTCTAGCGGCATTTCTAGTACATCGGGTACACCAAATTATTTCCCGCCGGATGTTCCTTTGCCTAAGTTGACCATAGAAATTGACTCAAGTGTTTCAAGTAATTCGAATGTCAATTGTATCGTACAAAATCTTGCGATGTCAAGTTTCGTTAAAAGTATTGCTGAGTTTACCAAGACAACTGCACTTACTACAAATTCTGTACTTAAACTGGGGCCTACTGCTAACCCCACTGGTGGTGGCCAAACTCTTAATATGAACGGTTTTTATGAAATTACGATTAATTCGGGAAAATTAGATAGGCCAGATCTTCTGATCGTTCGCACTATACTTCATGAATTGGTTCATGCCGAAATTTATGCCGCTTTGGCAGCAAAGGGTCAAACACCTTTAGACAATGATTTTGCGTCAAATTACAATCAATTAATTGGTATTTATGCTTCTGAAAATCCACAAGAATGGGCTGGAGATCAGCATCATAAATATATGGCCGAAAATCTCCTTTATAAAATGGGCGCCGCATTAATGGATTATCATAAAACATTTATGCCTCATGATTATCAGGGCTTGGCATCATATATGAATTATGCAGGGGGATATCCAAAAGGTATTCCAGTTGATTTTTATATGAATTTATTCTGGGGTGGTTTCGAAGGAACCCATGCTTTTAATGTAATGCAATCCATCACTACTACAAAACCTATTTTATCTCCGAAGCTAAAGTATGAGAGAGATAATCGAGATGCTCTAACTTTAACAAAGCCATGTGGAAATTAATTGTCCTGTTCGCCTTAGTACAATTGAGCTACTTAAACCTTGATAAGAAAGAGGAGATTATCTTAATAATTGATGACTGTCAAGAATGGAGGGTTGATCTTCCTAGTAAATGGCCTGAAGCTTTTTCTATTAGAAAAGATCTTCCGAAAAAGGAATGGGTCGTGCTTATTCACAACTGGCTAAAACCAGAAGATAAACTTTCCACATTAAGACTTTCCTTTTCTGAAATAACAAATAAAAAACTAATCTACTCATCAGAACTGAATTATAAAGATTGGACTGAATTGAGATATGGAAAAGATCACGAGAAAATCTATATTCTCAGGCCAGAAGATTTCTGCTCTCAGAATAGGTTTTTATTTGATTATAAATTCACGTTACACGAGGTCATAATAGGTACTTCAGAAAGTGAATAGAAGAAATCAGAAATAGTAATGAGAAAAATTTAGCAAGTGAAAGCCTTACAAAGCCATGTGGAAATTAATAATCATATCCTCTTTTATTTGGAAAAGTTTATCGTTTGATCAGACGGGTTTTATTGTTCTAATTATGGACGATTGTTATAATTGGAGCGCTGAGCCAAACAATGCTTTGAAATATAAAAGTGACTTTATTTATTCTAAAAATCTTCCTAAAAATCAATCGGTTTCACTTGGACATATTTGGTTTGATCCTAAACCAAAACCTGCAACTCAAACAATTTCTTATTCTGAGATAATTAAAATGGAACCTAATTATACTTCAGAAATGAACTTTGAAGACTGGAGTGAATTGAAATCTCGAAAAGATTCAAGTATGGTATTTATTCTCAAACTAGAGGATTTTTGCTCTGAAAAAAGATTTTCATTCAATCATCAGTTTACTCTTTATGAGGTAAAATTCAGAATAACTGAATATGAATAATTTTACTTAGCGAATTATGAATACTCGTAAATTATAGAGTTTCCAATTTTGGTCTATGTTAGAAAATAGGAAAAGGCATTGGGAGTATTTCAATGCCTTTTCCTTATTTTTTGATCGATTCAAAAAGGCAATTTTCCCAAATCCACATTTCCGCCGGAAAGAATAATTCCAACTTTTTTGCCTTCAAATCTGCCTTTGTTTGCCAATAAAGCAGCAAGCGGAACGGCGCAGGAAGGCTCGATCACAATTTTCATTCGCTCATAGATCATCCGCATGGCTTCTATGATTTGCGGATCTGTCGCCAGCAAAATATCATCCACGTAGTTTTGGATTAGTTCGAAGTTTAGCTTTCCAAGGGAAGTCAGAAGACCATCTGCGATAGTATTTGGTCCGGTTTGAGGAATGATTTTGCCGGCATGAAAAGATTGAAATGCGTCATCGGCTCCGGCAGGTTCTCCGGCGATCACTTCCACATTCGGATTCAGGTAATGTGCAGTTAGAGCCGTTCCTCCCAATAATCCGCCACCTCCGACAGGAGCCATGATGATATCCAAATCTGGCTGATCCTCCATGAGTTCGAGTGCGCAAGTGGCCTGCCCCTCGATGACATCCAGGTAGTCGTAAGGTGGAATAAATGTAGCGCCTGTTCGCTCAACGACAGCTTCCAGCATTGTTTCCCTGGCTTTGAGATTAGGTTCGCATTCGATGATTTCACCGCCGTAGCCTTTCACCGCTTTCTTCTTGATCTCGGGAGCATTGGATGGCATCACGATGTAGGATGGAATCCCCGCCACAGATGCCGCTCGTGCCAAAGCCGCGGCATGATTTCCGGAGCTGTGAGTAGCTACACCTTTTGAGCGCTCCTGAGGAGTGAGTTTCATGACCGCATTCGCAGCACCACGGGCTTTGAATGCTCCGACTTTCTGGAAATTCTCACATTTGAAAAAAATCTCACATCCGGCGATTTCATTGATTGCAGTTGAAGTCAAAATCGGAGTTCGGTGAATGAATGACTGGATGCGGGCATGCGCGGCACGGATATCGGCGAGGGTGGGGAAGGTTGTTTCCATGAGTCGAAAATAAGCAGGGAATGGGGATTTGGGAAATGGGATTAGTTAAAAAGCGGATGGAACTTGCTTTTCTGGTTAGCCTAATCCCGGTTTTCTTTTCCCTAATCCCTAAATTGAAGCCATGAATTGGAAAGACCTGGATATTTTCCCTGTGATGGGAGAAGAGCTGACTGCTAAAAACACAATGAAACTGGATTTCAGTCCTGAAAATAAAGAGTTGTTGAACGTTGATTTAGGGAATACGGCAAGTTTTGATCGGTATGTTTTTGATCAGCTTAAAAGGGAAGGTATGAAATATGGAATCGGCGGATATCTGGAGAATCGGGCGATTTACAGAAGGAGTGAAGTATTTGCGACGGAGGATTCTGAGTTTCGAAATATCCATTTGGGAATCGATATCTGGACAGAAGCCGGAGCTCCGGTTTATGCTCCATTAGATGGGAAAGTTCACAGTTTCCGGGACAATGCAGGTTTTGGAAATTATGGAGCAACCATCATCCTGGAGCATGAAGTGGAGGAGAAGTCGCTTTACTCACTGTATGGCCACCTTTTTCTTTCAGACTTGGATGGCTTGAAAATCGGGCAGGAAGTCAAAGCCGGAGATTTGCTTTGTCATGTTGGACCTTTTCCTGAAAATGGAGATTGGCCACCGCATTTGCATTTCCAGTTAATTTGGGATATGCAGGAGAATGCAGGAGATTATCCCGGCGTGGCTGCGAAAAATAAGTTGGAATTTTACAAAGCGAATTGCCCGGATCCGAATTTGATTTTGCGCTGCAAAGTTCTTTAACTATTCGCCTCCGTAATCAGCCTCAATCCCTCGAGTGTAAGATTTCGGTCGATCTCGTCAAAAGTGTCTTTCAACGGAGTCAGGATCGCGGCTAATCCGCCGGTTGCCACAATGGTAAAGTCAAGCTTTGTTTCTGCTTTAATCGTCTCAATCATCCCCTTGACCAAACCCGTATAGCCATACAAAATACCGGCTTGAATCGCATGAATCGTATCTTTTCCCAAAGCTGATTCGGGAAGTTCGAGTTTTACTTCTGGTAATTTTGAGGTGTTTGTGAAAAGGGATTTTATCGCTGTTTTAAGGCCCGGAACGATATTTATTCCCAAAATCTGCCCGTCTGCATCTACTGCGGTGAAAGTCAAGGCCGTGCCAAAATCCACCACGATAACCGGTTTTAAGTACATCGAATAAGCTGCCATCACATTGCACATCAGGTCAGTGCCAATTTCATTTGGCCGGAGAGATCGGACAGGGAGCGAATCATAGCTTTTCGCAGAAATCGTATAAGGCTCAATCCCAAAATATCCCTGGCAAAACTGCTGAATAATCGGGTTGATTTCCGGAACGACAGAACTGAAACCAATCGCCTGGATGTCTGACGTATGAATCCCGTGCTCCAAAAAATACAGAGGGACTTTCTTGCCGAGTTGGGAAATCAGTTTCGGGGTATTCGTTTCCAATCGGAATTGATTGGTCCATTTGCCACTTTTTTTATTAAAGAGTGCAAACACTACATTGGAATTGCCGGCGTCGATCGCTAAAAACATTCTTAAATTGATTTGACTAAATTTAGCCCTTCGGAAAGGGGAAAACCAAATTACACATATTTACAAATTTGACTATGTATTCATTAAGAGAAGGGAAAATGGAAGATCTCCCCGGAGTATTGGAACTGATTAAGGAATTGGCCCTGTATGAAAAAGCACCCGAGCAAGTAACCAATACGCTTGATTTGATGAAAGAGGATGGTTTTGGTCCCAATCCGGTCTATGGGTTTTACGTCTGTGAGAAAAACAGCACCAGCGAAATCATTGGAATCGCTATTTATTATTATCGATACAGTACCTGGAAGGGAAAAAGGTTATACCTCGAGGATATTGTAGTTACCGAATCTGAGCGGGGGAATGGAGCAGGGAAATTGCTTTTTGATCAGGTAATGGCAAAGTCACTCGAAGCGAATTGCACCGGAATGATGTGGCAGGTTCTGGACTGGAATGAACCGGCGATTAACTTCTACAAAAAATACGGTGCAGCATTGGAAGCCGGCTGGCTTAATGCTCACTTGCAGGATTATGAGATCAAAAAGCTATTGGGAAAGGAATGATTTTCGTAAAGAAGCTCGTCCTGAAACCTATTTCGAAGGAAAATCATCCGGCCATTAAATATTGCAAATAAAGGAATTGAATATTGCAAATCAGAAAAAGGATAGTAATTTAGAGAGGTAAATGATTGAGATATGACACATTCCTGGAAGATTTCGTTTGGAGAGTCCAATGATCAAATTTTTGAGACAGGCCAAAGGCCCTATTATTTTTTTCAGGAATCTCCCGCAGTAGTCGCTGAGCCTGTGGAGGCTTACAGTGCTTCGCTGGATTTTAAGGAGACTTCAGTCTTGTTTGATTTTTTGGAATACACCCAATCCGATATAGCGGATTTACTGGAGGTGGATCCAAGCACTCTTTTCCGCTGGAAAAAGGAAGATAGAAAGCTCACAAAAGTACTCACCAAAAATCTACTTGAAATGGATCAGATCATTGCCA
Source organism: Algoriphagus sp. (assembly GCA_044373795.1). GTDB lineage: Bacteria > Bacteroidota > Bacteroidia > Cytophagales > Cyclobacteriaceae > Algoriphagus. The sequence goes on from JBILPR010000079.1 coordinate 6,147, forward strand.
AAGGCATCCGGATCTTCGGTTCGGAGGCGTTACTTTCTGAATGGCTGCATACTCCTAATTTATCCCTTGGTCACAAAAAGCCTTCCGTACTTCTCAAGAATCCATACGGCATTGAGTTGGTGGATCAGGCGCTGGAGGCGATTTCCTGGGGGAATATTCTCTGATTCATGCGGTATTTCAGGCTGATTGAATCATTGCCAGGAAGAAGTGGGCTGGGTTATGGATTGTCTCCGGGTCGATGGAATCAATTTGGAACTCCCATTATATATGCCTGTAGCGTCAGTTCATTGAACTTCCTGGAGCTGCTAAGTATCAAAGGTCCTGTGGTCACCCAAAGTGCGTGGAAACTGATGTCGCTGGAAATTGACGGGGAAATCCCTGAACTAGATGCGGGTCAATTGCCTGCTGATTGGAAAAACCGACCCCATCCGCGCTCCACTCAGGAGTTTGGAACATTATGGGCGAAAGGGTTGATCTCCCCTGTCTTGAAAGTGCCCTCTTGCAGAATCCCCCTTCGCAGCTATCCAACAGAACATAATCTCCTTATCAATCCATTTCATTCCGATTTTCTGCAAGCTGTAAAAGTGGTGGATGAATGGGATGTGAGTTTTGAGGTTAACAGCTAGCCAGCTTCATGTTATTGGCAAAAAAAAATCGGCGTTGAGCCGATTTTTTTTTGATGATTATTTGGTGCTGTAATTGGGAGCTTCCCGAGTCACACTCACATCGTGTGGGTGAGATTCCTTCATTCCGGCAGCGGTGATTTTTACAAATTTTCCATTTTTCTGAAGATCGGCGATTGTTGGGGTTCCGCAATATCCCATTCCTGCCTGCAGTCCTCCAACAAGTTGATACAATACTTCAGAAACTAAACCTTTGTAAGGCACTCGGCCTACGATTCCTTCCGGAACCAGCTTTTTGATATTCTCCTCCGCATCCTGGAAATATCGGTCTTTGGAACCTGACTCCATGGCTTCCAGAGAGCCCATGCCTCGATAAGATTTGAATTTTCTTCCTTCGAAAATGATCATTTCACCAGGAGCTTCTTCTGTTCCGGCAAGTAAAGAACCAATCATAATGGAGCTTCCGCCTGCAGCGATGGCTTTTACCAAGTCTCCAGAATAGCGGATACCGCCATCCGCAATCACCGGAACACCACGATCTTTCAAAGCTTCTGCACATTCAAATACTGCCGAAAGCTGAGGGACCCCTACACCTGCAATCACCCGAGTGGTACAGATCGAGCCTGGACCAACACCGACTTTCACTGCATCAGCTCCTGCATCGGCCAAAGCGATAGCCGCTTCCGGAGTTGCGATATTTCCTACGATCACTTCCAGATCAGGAAATGCAGTTTTGATTCTTCTGCACATATCAATCACACCTTTGGAATGTCCATGAGCGGTATCGATGGAGACCACGTCCACGCCGGCATTTATCAACGCTTCCACTCTTTCTACAATATCAGCCGTCACGCCAATTGCTGCGCCTACACGAAGTCTTCCGTATTCGTCTTTGCAAGCATTTGGCTTATCTCTTCTTTTCAAAATGTCCTTATATGTGATCAGACCGGTGAGTTTGTACTCGTCGTCAACGATCGGAAGTTTTTCGATTTTGTATTCCTGAAGAATATCTTCAGCCTGGGCAAGTGAGATTCCGAATTTTGCCGTGATCAGGTTATCCTTAGTCATGATTTCACGAATCAGCCTGTTTTGATCCTTGATGAATCTCAGGTCACGATTGGTGATAATGCCTTTCAAAACTTTGTGCTCATCCACAACGGGAATACCTCCAATGTGGAATTCCCGCATGATCGTTTCGGCATCACGAACCTTCGAATCGATGTGAAGAGTGATCGGATCCAAGATCATTCCGGCCTGCGAACGCTTCACTTTGCGAACCTGAGCGGCTTGATCTGCGATAGACATATTCTTGTGAATAAATCCTAATCCTCCTTCCAAAGCCATGGAAATCGCCAATTCAGCTTCGGTAACCGTATCCATTGCAGCGGAAACCAAAGGAATATTTAGCCTGATTTTTTTGGTGAGTTGGGTGGAGGTATTGGTGTCGCGTGGGAGGACTTCAGAATACCCTGGGACCAGAAGCACATCATCGTAGGTGAGTGCTTCGTAAAGGAACTTATCGGAATTTCGATTCATGTGCAAATATTGGTTGTAGGTAACCCTATTTGCCCGTCAAAGTTACATACAAAATCCAATGCCAAACCAGTCAAAGGCAAAAATTATATGGAAAAGATGACTGAAATGGATTCGTTATCAAATAATATTTCAAAATCAAGGGCAGTCGATTCAACCAAATAAGCCCTTCCCCTGCAGGGCCATCCAAAGCGTCCCGCTGCTCAAAATGAAATAGATAAGTCCCACAATAGTGATTCTTCCGGGTTGATCTTTGAAAAAATACCAACCAATCAGCGATAAAACCTGAATAGAATGCAGCCCTACAAAGTGGAAAACCCGAAGATCTCCGTAAGCTTTTGCCCAACCTAAAAAGACAATGCCTTCCTGACCATCCGAAGCTCCGATGGTGTGACCAAGTCTGCCGGCCATAAAAAATCCTTCAAAACTTGCGATTAAGAAAATGATTAAACCGATTTGAATTGCCTTCAAATATCCTTTTGGAAGGGTTTTGACTTTTGTGAAAAGAACTAAAACCCAAGCAGCACCTAAAGAGTTAAGAAAAATCATGATTCCCATTAGTTGGAAAAGGGCAGCATCGAAATAGCTGCTTATGTTAAAGTGGGATTGCTCTCCACGGATTGCCTGAAAAGTGATAATTACCAATTCCCCGGTCAGCAACAGAAATATGAAAAGACTAATACTGGAGACTTTTTTGGGTTGATTGAGATCTTCCATCAGCCATCCCATCGTCCAAAAATAAATGCTGGCAGAGATGAAAAACTTAATGGGTTTGTTCCAAACACTGACCCCGAGTAATTCTCGTTGGTCGAAAAAAGAAACTAGTACTAATCCTATTGCTATCAAGAACCCAATTACTCCGGCTTTTGCCAAAAGTGGATTCCGCTTCTCTAACTCAAAGTACCATATTGCCGGCATAAGGATCTTGGGGGAATTTTCGTAAATAGATAACTCTGATAATTATGTAAAGCACCAAGCCTGCTGGCCCCATTAAAAAAGTCAAAAGTAAACAAGGAAGAATAATCCAACGATTGATCCCAGTCTTTGCAGCATCCTGACAGATCCACATCCCGACAAATAAATCAAAAACCAGGTAATGAATCCAGCCTGCCAAAACTGCCTCATCATTGGTAAAAAGAAGTTTCACGTTTGCCAGCGTGTCAAATCCCCCCTGAGATTCACCACTCAGACTTTTGAGGATGAATATCAAATAGACAATTCCCATTGCTACAAAGACACCTGAAAAAAGTGACTGGTAAACCCAGCGCTTTTCGAAAAAGACAAAAAGTAAGATCCAGCTAAAGAAAGCTAGTGAGTTGGCGATTGAAAAAATCAGTTCAAGATTCATGAGACGATGGTTTATCTCATGAATCTAGAAAATAACTTTTTGATTTTAAATGTGATAGGGATTAAATCTGCTTGGCAGCTTCTTTCTTTTTCAGTCGTGCGATGTAAAAGCCATCGAAACCGCTTTCCTGAGCGAGTACTTTTTTGTCTTCGATCAATTCAAAGTCATTTCTAATTTCGCTTTCAAGGAATTTTTTGATTTGGTCTTCATTTTCCGAAGGCAACATACTGCAAGTCGCATAGACCATCTGACCGCCCGGCTTGAGCATGGATGGATAGGCTAAATCACTTTTTAAAATACTTTAAACCAGTTTTTGGTACCAATAAAGATGCTCTTTGGCCATTTTTTCCCAGGAAAATTTTTCTACTTGCTCCCTTCCCTTTTTTATCAGTTCCCCTCTTCGGGAAGTATCAAAAGCGACCTTTTCCAAGGCTATTCTAAATTCTTCCTGATCAGAAGGATTAAAAGATTCAGCTGCCTCTCCAACAACTTCTGGCAGGCTGGAAGAATTGGTACAAACCACAGGGCAACCATAAGCCATTGCCTCCGAGGGAGGAATTCCAAATCCTTCATAAAGCGATGGATATACCAATGCCAAAGCGGTAGAATAATATCCCGCTAATAGCCGGTCATCTGCTTTGATGTGACGGATTTGGTCTTCTCGAAAACCTAAAATTCTAAATTCGTTTCTCTCTTTTGTTGAGAATCCAAAATGTGCGATGGATACAATGTCGAACTCTTTCATAAGCTGAGGAGAAGCTGAAAAAGCCTTGATAAATCCATCAAAATTTTTGTGAGCCATTCGAATTCCTACGAATAAGAAAAATGGCCTTTTTATATCTTTAGGATATTCTATTTGATGTGCTGGAATTGGTGGGTCTGAGGCGAGATGAACGACTTTTATTTTTTCCTCTTTTACATTGAAGTGCTCCAGCATATCCCTTTTGGTTTGATGAGAGATACTGAAAATAAGATCTGAGCGGTCAAAAGAAGCTTGCTTCTCCTTAGTTTTCAGTTGGTTTGAGGGGAATAGCTCGGGAAAATTTTCATTTAAGGCGTCATAAGTGGAGGTCACCCTTGCTTTTGGTTTACCTTTCAAAACTGGCTCAAACTCAAAATAAGTCTCATGAACTATATCAGGATTATTCCAAATTTGTGATGTGTTATTGTAAAAATCGCCCACTTTGAACAAGGCTTTTAGGCCTTTTTTTGGGTATTTTTTAAAATGTATTCCTTTAACTAATTCCTTTTCTAATTCACTCAGATAGGCATTGGTATATACACCTCCCAACACTCTTGGAGCTTGACCCAAATCTTGAAGACCTTGAACTAAACGGGTGAAATACCTTGAAATCCCTCCGTATTTCTGAAGGGTGAAAATCTGATTGTCGAAATGAATCTTAAGTGGTTTCAAGTTGGTTTTGCTTTTAATTTTCAGGTGATGAGGTTGGGTTTCTTTCTGAGGCATTCAGCGTTGATTTCCATCAAAAGTATTCAACTATTGGATTCCAATTTCATCTAGAATGTGAAAATTCTGTTTTCCCAACTTGATTATTTTCTTAATCGCTTTGCTTTTTGCTTTGGCCAACATTAGATGGGTGAGTATACGATACCTATTTCTGCAAAAACTTTTTTAAAAAGTAACAGGTAAGTCCAGCCGTTTTGGAAAAGAACAAAAAGTAATATCCAGCTAAAGAAAGCGAGTGAGTTGGCGATTGAAAAAAAATTTCCAGATTCATGAGATTTTAGTTTGTCTCATAAATCTGGAAAATAAGTTTCTGATTTTAAATGTGATAGATCTTAAATCTGTTTAGCAGCCTCTTTCTTCTTCAGTCTTGCGATGTAGAATCCGTCGAAACCGCTTTCCTGAGCGAGTACTTTTTTGTCCTCGATCAATTCAAAGTCTTTTCCAGCTTCACTTTCCAGGAATTTTTTGATTTGGTCTTCATTTTCCGAAGGCAAAATACTGCATGTAGCATAAACCATCTGACCGCCCGGCTTGAGCATTGACGGATAGGCTTGAAGGATCTCTTGTTGGGTCTTCTGAACTTTTTCGATGGATTCCGGGCTGAGTTTCCATTTGGTGTCCGGATTTCTTCTAAGCACTCCTAGCCCTGAGCAAGGCACATCCAAGAGCAAACGATCCGCAGATTCTTTGAGTCGCTTGATGGTTTTGGAGCCTTCGATCACTTTGGGTTCGATGATCGATACGCCGTCTCTTCTTGCTCGCAATTTGGTCTGCTGAAGTTTCCAGTCTTCCACATCCATACAAAGGATTTTTCCTTTGTTTTCCATCAGAGCAGCCAAATGAAGCGCTTTTCCACCGGCACCAGCACAGGCATCTATCACCCGCATTCCAGGTTCCACAGCCAAAGCTTCGGCGACCAACTGAGAAGAAGCATCCTGAACTTCAAACAATCCAGCTTTGAAAGAAGGATGTCTGAAGACATTCTGGCGCTCGTCCAGGATCAAAGCATCAGGATATCCTTTCATGATATGTGTGGTGATGTTATCCGCGGCGAGGGTAGTTTTGAGTTCCTCACGGGTGGTTTTCAGCGTATTTACCCGCAACACCACCTGAGCTTCCTGGTTCAGACTGTGGATTTCTGCTTCCCATTTTTCGCCCAACTCTTTTTCACCCAACTTAAAAAGCCAATCCGGAACCGATTCCAGCATGGCTGGATCTTCGAGTTTCTCGTATTTGCCTTTGACTTTATCAGGATTGATTCGTGCAAATTCCTCCCAAGGCGGCAGGCTGCGTCCCTGCATCAACCAGTAAGTACCAAAGAGATCGTAATAGTCTTTTGAGGGACTTAGGAAATTGATCAATCTCCACCAACGCACCATTTCATAGGTTGTCTCGGCGATGAAAGAACGATCGCGCACTCCCCATTTTGGATTGGATTTCAGCGTGCGCTCGATGACTTTGTCTGCATACTGGCCCTCTTCAAAAATTGCGGCTAGGGCAGTATGGACGCCTCGTATGGTGTTGTTATGTAGTTTCATGGGTGATAAATTCTATCCAAAGGTAAGGGGAAATCCTGAGCTTCGCCCTTTTTGAAGTAAAAGCGCTTCCGGCTTGGCGCTTTGCATCTTTTTTGCCGGAGAAACTCAGGCTGAGTACATTTGAGTCAATCATCAAGCGATGCCAAATAACTATCAGGAACTTGTTCAGCATTGGGCGGCAGAGCTCAGGCAATATTCCACCGAAGAAGCGGAGAATCTCGTCAATTGGTTACTGGAGCATCATTTGGGCTTGAGGCGAGTAGACATGATGCATTTTTTGGATGAAAAGGATTTGCCGCAAGCCCTCAAATTGGATTTTGAAAGGCTGAAAGCAGGGGAACCCATTCAGTATATTTTTGGGAAAGGGCCATTTTACGGAAGGGATTTTTTGGTCAATGAACACACGCTGATTCCAAGAAATGAAACAGAGGAATTGGTCCATCTCATCATCAAAGAAAATTCTCAAGCCGGACTGAAAATCCTGGATATCGGAACCGGGACAGGATGCATTCCGATCAGTTTGGATTTGGAAATAAAATCGCCGGAGGTTTATGGAATCGATATTTCGGAAAAGGCTTTGGAAGTAGCCCGGAAAAATGGGGAGTTGCTGAAATCCAATGTAAGTTTTTTGAAATGTGATATTCTGAATGAAATGCCGAATGTGCGGGAGCTTGATATTTTGGTAAGCAATCCGCCGTATGTCCCTGAAGGGGAGAAATCAGAAATGCATAGGAATGTCCTCGATTTTGAACCGGAATTGGCATTATTTGTTCCGGATCTGGATCCTTTACTTTTTTACAGAGTCATCGGGGAAAAAGGCAAACAACTTCTGAAACCAGGAGGAAAACTCTATTTCGAGATTCATGAAAAATTCGGTTCTGGGGTAGCAGATCTGCTGACTAGGCTTGGATATCAAGAAGTAAAAGTGATCAAGGATTTGAACGGGAAAGAAAGAATTGCTTCCGCCAGAAATTAGATTGGAGCAAAAGTCTGGTTTGATAAATCGCTGTTTTTAAATAATAAAATAAGGCAGGGTTTGAAGTCCAAAATCAGTTGCTGTGGAAAGTCGACCGTTGTCTGTCGTCGATTTTACCTGACCATTTCCCCAATCCAAAACAACTCGGTAGCTTTGATTTCGGTCGTTCCTTCCGGCACTTCAATCATCGTCGCGTATGTAATCGGAAGAATCAGATCTCCATTCGAGTTTCTGATTTCCACGGGAAGTCCTTCTTTGGCGTGAATGTGTATGGTGCTTTCACCAAACCATTTTTTGAAATTCCCTGATCGAACCGGGTAATATTTCCAGTCACCATCGACGATCGTCAGATCCATCAACTTTGTTTTTTCTTCCAGTTCCAACGCTATTTGATGGGGAATACCCACCAGATGAACTGCCTTGTGATCACTTTCAATTAAATATCGAAGGCCTTCATCGAGGAAGTTTCCTTCATTCACACTTAAAAATTTCACGGGATATTGCTCTTCCAGAAGTTGCGGATTGGCTTTCTGAAAAGTGTCTGAAGCCAGAATGACGTCGATTTTTATTCCCCAACTTAAGACCTGATCAATCGCTTCTTCGCTTACCAGCACTGTCGGCACCCATTCCAGCATGGCCGAAACCTGC
>JBILPR010000369.1:0-4224 GCA_044373795.1 Algoriphagus sp.
CCAAAATCAGGATATCTGGTGAAAACAAAAATGCCAAAGCCGCACTCACTTTTTGACGGGTTCCTCCGGAAAGCGTGCCCATCGCTTTGTCTTTCATCAGGTCGAGTTCGAAAGCCTCCACCAATTCTAAATCATAAATATTGATCTCGGGACGCATATCTTTCATCATGGAGAAAAGCTGCCCGATCTTCATATTTCCCGGATATCTACCAATCTGAGGCATGTATCCGATGTCTTTCCGATAGGTATGGCTTCCTTTTATGGGTTGACCTTTCACCAGAATTTCTCCGCTGTCAGGAACTACCATCCCCAGAATCGTTTTGATCATGGTGGTTTTTCCGCTTCCGTTGGGTCCCATTATCGCATAGCTATTGCCAAGCTGAAACTCCAGATTAAAGTCTTTCAGGACTTGCAGCTTGCCAAACTTCTTGGATATGTTTTTAACCGAAATCATAAGGTCTCATTTTTGGGGATTCATCAATCATTTCGTCAGGAGTCAGGGTGGGAAGGATTTTCTCCATCCGATCCAGCAGGGTTACCATGAAACTCCTCCAGAGGATCACGGCTGCCGGGATTTTCTCCACAATCACGCTGTAGAGATTTACAGGACGATACCCGATATCGCCGACATAATTCTTATCCAGGTCGTAGCCCTCGTATTTATCCCAATAATTTTCGGTCAGCGTATTAAGGACGAGTGAACCATTGGTGCTGATATCGAAGGTGTTTTGGGTAAAATTATTGGCTTTGAAGGTGTTTTGATCACAATTCGCCAAGAGCTTGAGTGCCCAGCCATTTTCGCGAAACGTGTTATTTTTAAACTCGATTCGGCTACTTCCTTCCATGTAGATTCCGACAGTGTTTTTCAGAAAAACATTGCCGACTACTTCGCTGTCGCTGATGTCTTTGAGCAGGATTCCATAGGCACTGGAACCCCAGTTTTCCTCGAATCGATTTTCTTTCATCAGGACATTTTTGGTGTACATGACTGCCACACCGGCACCATTTTTACGAAAAGTATTTCGGATATAGCTGTTGTCATGCGAAAACATAAAGTGCAATCCGTAGCGCATATTCTTCTCCACCAGGTTTGCTTTTGCTTGCGTATTCGTTACAAACTCCAGATAAATCCCGTCTCTGTGGCCTGAAACCTCGTTGTTTCCGATATAGGAATTTTTGCATTTCCAAAGGTGAATGCCATTCCCCACTTCAAATTCCCTGAGCGCTGAAGCCTTGATTTTATTGTTGATAATGGTCATCCGGGAGGAATTGGAAAAATGAAGTCCGAAGTAGGTATTCTCCAGAATATTGTCGCGAATGATGCAATTTTTAGAATCGAAGAACTTGATTGCGGCAGAATCATCCATATTGGATCTGCCCGTATTGATGAGTTTCAGACCCTGAATAGTCAGATTTGAAGTGGCCACGATCAGGATATTACCTTTCAAATCTGCATCTATCACCGGGTAATTTTCACCGATTATCGTCAGCGGCTTTCGGATGATGATGCCAAACTGTTTGTAAGTTCCTTCGGAAATGGTCAAAGTATCACCGGCCAAGGCACGATCCACAGCTTCCTGAATCGATTGACCGGGAGTGATTCTGATATTGGCAGCCAAAGTTTCCGGCGACCCGATCAGGCAAAGGAGGAAAAAGATGGAAAAGGTTAATGAATTCATGGTTTCACCTGCGAAACAGGTTATTTAAACTGTGTGGTAAGTTCACCCCAAGCGATGTAGATGCCTCCGTTTTTGTTTTTGTATTCTTCCAAAAGGTTGAAGTCCGAGATCGCAACTACCTGACTGGCCATGGGTGTTTGAATGGATTCTGACTTCAGGTAATGAGCTACGTTTGCATCCAGAAGAGTTCCGGGATTCAAATAATCTGTCACGAGGATGTGCTTGTTCGTTTGTCTATTCCCTTCTTCGGAATCCATGTATTGCAGCATGCAATTGACATCGTCGAAGATGAAGATTTTGCCTTTTTCAGTGACCAGTTCGGCACCGAATTTCTGATCCATGAGTTTCATTTTGCAATGGTGGCAAGCATCTTCGCCGTATGCGATCGGTCTCGGATCTGCTGAACAGGAGGCCAAAAAGACCATTATCATGAGTATTGAAAGGTTACGTAGCATAGTTTCTTGAATTGAAGGGTTAAATGACTTGAGGAATTTTTTCAAACCTGTCTCTGATAATTGCAATCATGAGTAATCCCACTCCGCCGATTAATATCCAACTTCCAGTATCGGGTCCGGAATAGGCAAGGAAATTTAAAAGCTCTTTGTATCCGATCAGTGGGGGCTGGTAACTCATGCCTTCCACTTTGATGGCTGCTTTGGGATCGAGGGTGTGTCCGTATTGATAACCCCATCTGTACATATCCCCCAAAACTGCAAGTCCAAAGAGTGAGATCAGACTAAAAAAAGAATATAAGCTCCATCTTTTTCCAATCAGCGCTGCACCAATCCCTAAGGCAATCAAAACTCCGATCACATAAATCAGATAGGTGAATTCCGGAAACATCTCGTCTCCGATATGATTCATTCCGATGTAATGATTGACCCCGTTGATTTGGTCTACATTTCCACTGAGGTGATCAATCCAGATTTTCATATTCAGACCTTCCGGATACTGAGGAGCCCAAAGGCTGATTTGCCAAAGCGGTGTGAAATAGGAAGGAATGATCAGAAGGGCTGCTATCAGAATCAGGATTCTGTTGGATGTGCTAAGAGATTGCATGATTGCATGGGGAAATAACCGTCGGTCCAGGAGGAACCGACGGTGTGATTAGGGTAATTACTCAACTTCTCCTGTGGAAAATTTCAATGGGGTATTCGATCCTTTTGGTGATACTCTCAGGTAGCCTTGCATCTCCTGGTGAAGTGCAGAACAGAAGTCTGTGCAATAAAAAGGGAAAACTCCAACTCTGTCCGGTACCCACTTCATGGTGGAAGTCTCACCCGGCATGATCAGCAATTCAGCTGTATTGGCACCTTTGATCGCGAATCCATGGGGTACATCCCAGTCTTGCTCCAAATTGGTCACGTGGAAGTAAACCTCATCTCCAACATGTACTCCTTCAATATTGTCAGGTCTGAAATTGGATCTGATCGAAGTCATGTAGACGTGCACCTCGTTTCCTTTGCGCTCCACTCTGGCTTCTTTTATACCTTTCAGTGCGTAAGGATTCATGTTTTCTTCAATCTTGAAGAACTTCACCTGCTTGTCTTTGATCAGGCTTGCCGGGAATGACTCAGCATAGTGAGGCTCGCCGATGGTCGGGAAGTCAAGCAAGAGCTGCATTTTGTCTCCGGAAATGTCATACAACTGTGCAGAATGTGCCAGTTCAGGACCGGTTGGCAGGTAGCGATCTTTTGTGATTTTGTTGTAAGCTACCATGTACTTTCCGTGAGGCTTGCCAGTTGGTCCGCCCGGGATACTCAAGTGACCTACAGAATAGTAAGTAGGAACTCTGTCCAAAACCTGAAGGGTTTCGATATTCCACTTTACGATTTCTGAAGACACAAACATTGAGGTGTAGGCATTTCCTTTTCCGTCAAATTCAGTGTGAAGAGGACCAAGACCCGGCTTCTCCACTTCTCCATGAAGTACTGATTCGTATTTCAGGACAGGCATTCCGTCCAAAGTACCTTCGAAGTCTTTGTTCTCGATTGCTGCAAGCATTTTGGTGAAAGAGAATACCGGGATGATTGCGGCAAGCTTACCACTACCGATGATGTATTCACCTGTCGGATCCGTGTCAGTTCCGTGTGGAGACTTAGGACAAGGGATGAAATACACGATGTCTTTCAGGATTTTTGGGTCCAGTACCAGCACTTCTTCCATCATAGTAGAAGTTGCGCTATGAGTAGACTCGTCCCAGGTATTATGTGCATACTTGGCTTTTTTCTTCGTACCCTGACCAGCTTTCACATACTCTTCCGCTTTCTTCCAGTTTACTGCCATGATGTAATCCTTGTCCTTTTGCGAAGCATTCACTTCCAAAAGTGTATGGGCCATCTCGGTATTGTAAGTGGAGAAGAAGAACCAGCCATGCGATTTGTTTTTACCTGCACGAGCCAGGTCAAAGTTGAAGGGAGGTGCCTCGATCTGGAAAGAAAGGTTCATTCTGCCAGTTTCCGGATTCACTGCAATGAATGAAATATGGCCTTTGAAATTTTCCTTGTACGAATCGATCGAAACGTCCGTGTTATCTCCGGTCGGA
>JBILPR010000370.1:0-4219 GCA_044373795.1 Algoriphagus sp.
TTGTTGGGAACAGACACCGCATCCCCTTACAGTGTTTCGACAGCTACTCTTCCGTTGGGAAGTGTTTCTCTGACCGCAAAGGCAACAGATGACAAGGGAACGGCGACAGTTTCAGCTGCTGTTTTGATCAACGTGGTTGAAAAACCGAATGTGGCACCGAGTGTAAGCATCACCGCTCCTGCGGCAAACGCCCAGTTCACGCAGGGAGCCAACGTCACGATCACCGCAAACGCGGCTGATTCGGACGGCACGGTCACCAAGGTTGAATTCTACAACGGAAGCACGTTGCTGGGAACAGACACTGCATCCCCATACAGCGTTTCGACAGCAAGTCTACCTGTGGGAAGTTTGTCCCTGACCGCCAAGGCTACAGATAACAAAGGAACGGCAACAGTTTCAGCTGCTGTTTCGATCAACGTGGTTGAAAAACCGAATGTGGCACCGAGTGTAAGCATCACCGCTCCTGCGGCAAACACCCAGTTCACGCAGGGAGACAATGTCACGATCACTGCAAGCGCGGCTGATTCAGACGGCACAATCACCAAGGTTGAATTCTACAGCGGAAGCACGTTGCTGGGAACGGACACCGCATCCCCTTACAGTGTTTCGACAGCTACTCTTCCGTTGGGAAGTGTTTCTCTGACCGCAAAGGCAACAGATGACAAGGGAACGGCGACAGTTTCAGCTGCTGTTTCCATCAACGTCCTTGAAAAACCGAATGTGGCACCGAGTGTAAGCATCACCGCTCCTGCGGCAAACACCCAGTTCACGCAGGGAGCCAACGTCACGATCACCGCAAACGCGGCTGATTCGGACGGCACGGTCACCAAGGTTGAATTCTACAACGGAAGCACGTTGCTGGGAACGGACACCGCTTCCCCATACAGTGTTTCGACAGCCACTCTGCCTATGGGAAGTGTTTCTCTGACCGCAAAGGCAACAGATGACAAGGGAACGGCGACAGTTTCAGCGGCTGTTTCGATCAGCGTGGCTGAAAAATCATATAAAGTTATTGCCTCTCCTACTGAAGGTGGTAGAACTTTAATTACGCAATTCACGAAAGACACAAATGTGGAAATTACTTCTCCGTTAAATAACAGTACTTTAGTTAAAAACTCCACTGTTTCAATTATGGTGACAGCTACTAGTCTGGTAAGCGATGTTCAAAAAATTGAATATTTTCTTGGCAATGTTTTACTTGGTTCGTCAAGTACTTTCCCGTATGAATTCAAATGGATAAATGTTGGGGAAGGTGTCTACCAAATAAAAGTAAAGGCTTATTTTAAAAATGGTGATTCGAAGTTTTCAGAATTAACAAAAATAATAGTTAAATAAAATTTCATTTTATTGCCTTGGAAGCATCTTTGGGTATTTCAATCTCAAATTAGAATAAGATATGCTCCAAAGTGCAAGATTTGAAAAATAGAGGTAGTCTAAAAAAACAAATGGTTAATAGCCTATAGAATTAGAAGTTGGTATTAAGAGAGCCTTATTGAAATTCGTTTCAATAAGGCCTTTTGTTTTAGTAAAATTTCAAAAAAAGCAGTGTTGGATCTGTCGTTTTTCACCCAAATTCCGGTGAAATTTTTCACATCATAAAATCGAAGCACTTCAACAGCTTACTTCTTTGGTTCCTGTATCGAGGATCTCCCATCAAAAACTGGTAACGAATTAAAATTTCATGTGCTCCTTTGGTTTGGATTCCTATGTTCGAAATCATGAAATCGTAGCAATATTCAATCAAAACTACTGTCACAAGTTTTAAACCCAGCAAGAAAATAATTGAGTCCTGATTAGGCATTCCTCTCAATCCCGGAATTCCCCGATAACTCAGACCTGAAATGACCGATCGATGCAAAAGCTGGGTACCAAAATCGAATTGCTGGAATGGTCCCTGCTTTTTGTAATTCACCAAAACAGAAGCATGATTATCGAATTTTGAACCGAAATACTGATTGGCACCTAAGGGAAAATTAATTCCTCCGTGCACGCTCCATTTTACAGGAGGGTTCCCGAATTTATCCTCAGGATAGAAACTTATATTTGGTTGAGTGACATGGAGAAAAGAAGACCCGAACCAAAAGTTCTCATTATTCAATAATGCGTCGAATGAAATATCCAGATAGGAATAAGGATCAAAATCCGGCACATTATCAATTGTCCCAGAAGTTATTGTCCTATTAAAAAGATCAACCTGATCACCAAAAATTAAATTATCCAGGTCTGCGCTCCTTTTGACAATGGATGCTTGGGTTCCCATTCTGAAGTTTCAGCTTTCTGAAATCTGAAGATTATAAGAGTAAAAGACTGAAACACCAGATGTGCTGACATTCATGTTTGTTTCCTGAAAACTGTTTACTGCAACCCCAATACCACTTCTAAGATAAAAACTATAGTGGTCTAAGTAGGCGGAGTAGGAATTGAAATCGTGTTCCAAACCAGGCCAATGCTTCTTACAATTTAACCCAACTCTCAATATTTCTGTGCTACCTGTTAATGCGGGATTTAAATATAGTGGTGCGGCATAGAATTGTGAATAATGAAAATCTTGAGCAATCGCTGAAAGCCCAATCACAAAAAGATAGAATCCAAGTAAGTACTTTTTCATTTGAGCCGGATAAAAAGGCTGTCTGAGTTTGCGTTTTGCCATCCAGCGTCTGGAATTTCAATCGATACACATAGTTTTCAGGGATGGAAACTACACCGTTAATCTTTTCGTCCCAGCCTTGATTGTTCATCTCGTCGCTGAAACAGATGGTTTCTCCCCACTTGTTCAGGACCTAGAATTGAAGGGATTCTATGTTGATTAATTTTGGAAAAAAGATATTATTTATCCCGTCACCATTCGGAGTGAACATTAAATTCGGTCACGATTAGGGTAACAGTTAATGGTTGGGTTCCACCTCTGGTTGCAGTACTGAATGTATGAGTTGGGTCTTTAACCGTGGAAACTGGCGATTCATCATCAAAATCCCTGCTGTAACTCAAGTCTGGTCCAGTAGAGTTGTTGGTGAATTTTATCGGAGTGTCTGCACAAACATTGTCAGGGGAAAACGAAAAGTCCGGAACTGGTTCCTCTCTATTAGAAATTTAAGACTTCAATTTATTGATTACCGACATTAAATTTTGACTTGAACTGATCGCATAGCTGAGGACAAGCAAAAGAAGGAATGTGGGAAAAATGAACTTGAAGATTGTTCTTCTATTCTTTGAAAAAGTAATGATTTAAAAATTCTGATTTTTCTGCCAAGAGAGACTCTTTTTTTAATTCTGGCCTCCTTCAGCCTCACAACAAAAAACTAAAATCCTCATGGTAAACATAAGTCAAAGTTCTCTTAAATCCACCGCAGTGATCTAAGTCTTTTTTAATTCACAACTCGCTTTTCCTATCTTTCCTAATAATTTCATCACATCCCCTTTTTATTTCATGTTTGACGGTCCGGACTATCCCCAATCCCTTGATGAAGCAGTTTTTGATTTCTGGCTGGAAACCGGGCGGGCAAGCAAGATTCCCTATGCCTATTTGCTGATTGTATGGGATGAAATTGATCAAAAGTATTTTCCTGTTTTTGCAGAAAACCGAAGTGAAATCGATGGGCATGAGAAATATGGAGATTCGCCTGTTCGCCAACTTCTTGTGGCAGCTTATGACTTGTATTCGGAGTCGAGGATCGTATAACTTCGAAAATGTTCCTCTTTCATTTTAAATTGAGATGACTTCCTGAATTTCGCTTTTGATGAAAGACTTGGGCTAGTATGAAAATCGCTTTGAAGACCAGGAACTAATTGGGCAAATATTCATCCATTTAAGGATCTGTTTGATCATTCAGAAATTCCATCGAGTCGATTACACCGGTAAAAAAAAACTGACTATTCGGCCTAGAGGCCCTTTCCCTTAGATTTCGCCTCCTTTTGGAGTTTTGAAAATAAACTGGCAAATTTCACGTTCGGGGAAAAAGTAGCCGCTGTGGCATAACCTTCTTTCATCAAAAGCGCATTTAAAAAGGTACCGTCATCGAGGTAGACATAAGCCAGGGTTTGCTTATATCGATCGTATCGCTCGACATCATATTCAAGCCTCACCTTCCTGCCGGTCAGAATCCTTTTTACATAATCAGACGCTTCCTTACTGAAGTATTCCACTTCAATCCTTCCGGTTTGCCTCGCCTCGGGGGTATCAATTCCGATCAATCGGATCTTCTCTCATATACCTTTTTCA
>JBILPR010000080.1:0-14246 GCA_044373795.1 Algoriphagus sp.
CACTCCGAAGGCATCCAAAAGACCATTTTGGGCTGGGCCCATGTATCCAATAGCAATGAATGCTAGATCACAAGGAACAGTTCGCTCAGTTCCGGGAACTTCTTCAAAAGTCATTCTTCCTCCTTTTTCCTTCCACTCGATATCGACTAGAGTAAGACCAGTAACCTCTCCGGCTTCGTTTCCGGTGAATTCTTTGGTCAGGATAGAGAACATCCGGTCGGCACCTTCCTCGTGAGAACTTGAAGTCCGCAAAGTCATAGGCCATTCCGGCCAAGGATTTAGCGTATTTCGTTGTTTTGGGGGTTTAGGTAGCAATTCAAGTTGGGTGACTGATGCGGCTGCATGGCGATTTGAGGTTCCGATACAATCACTTCCCGTATCACCGCCACCGATTACGATTACATGCTTTCCCTTTGCAGAAATCGGGTTTTCGTGAATTTCTTCGCCTATTACCTGATTTTGCTTTCCGAGGAATTCCATTGCAAAATAAACTCCATTAAACTTATCTCCTTTGATATTCAATGCTCTTGGTTGAGCTGCTCCTGTGGAAAGTACCACAGCATCGAAATTTTTTAGGATATGCTCCGCTTTGATGTTGAATCCGACTTCAGTGTCGCAAAGGAAAATCACTCCTTCCTTCTTCATAAAGTCGATTCTGCGGTCGATTACCCATTTTTCGAGCTTGAAATCAGGGATACCATAGCGAAGCAATCCGCCAGGCTTATGATCTTTTTCAAACACAGTCACTTCATGCCCAGCCTGATTAAGTTGGTCAGCCGCAGCCAATCCAGATGGTCCTGAGCCAATCACTGCGATATGTTTGCCTGTTCTTTTTAGAGGTGGATTGACCTTGATCAGACCGAGTTCATAAGCTTTTTCAGCTATGTTTTTCTCGATCAGCTCGATTGCAACAGGATCTTTGTTAATGCCGAGCACACAACTGGCTTCACAAGGTGCCGGGCAAATTCTTCCCGTAAATTCAGGGAAGTTGTTTGTGCTTCTTAAAATCTTGATAGCCAGATCCCACTCATTACTGTATACAGCATCGTTGAAATCAGGAATAACATTGCCTAATGGACATCCATTGTGGCAAAACGGGACTCCGCAATCCATGCATCTTGCTGCCTGATGATTTAAATTTTCGGCAGGGAATGCCTCGTATATTTCCTTGTAATCACCGATTCTCTCTTCAGGGTTCCGGGTCAGAGGAGTTTCTCTCTTAAACTGAATAAAACCTTCTTTCGCTCCCATCTTACACCAATGTTTTTGATTGTTCTGACGCTTTCTTTTGCAATACTGCCTTGTAATCCCGCGGCATTATTTTAATGAATTTCTCTTTGGTTTTGTCCCAATCCGCAAGGAATCTAGTACCCAAGGCTGAATTTGTCAGCTTCACATGACGCTTTAGGTATGCTTTGATCGTCGTAAAATCCTCATCTTCCAGAATATCTATGTCGACCATTTCTGCATTGACTTCTGTGATGTAGTCTTTCAGAATGTAAGCAACACCACCGCTCATACCAGCTGCGAAGTTTCTGCCGATTTCACCAAGATTAATTACCAATCCTCCGGTCATGTATTCGCAACCATGGTCACCGATTCCTTCGATTACTGTTCTTACGCCGGAATTTCGAACGCAGAATCTTTCGCCCCCTTTTCCATTGATATAGGCCTCGCCCGAAGTTGCTCCATAGAAGGCAACATTTCCAATGATTATATTTTCTTCAGGGACAAAACGGGCATTTCGGCTTGGATAGATGATCAATTTTCCTCCGGAAAGGCCTTTTCCAAAGTAATCGTTAGCCTCACCCTCGAGTTCGAAATTCACACCGTTTGCCAGAAAACCTCCGAAGGTCTGACCTGCTGAACCGGTAAACTTGAATTGAAGTGTATCTTCCGGCAATCCTGCACTTCCGTAAATTTTTGAGATTTCATTGGAAAGCATTGCTCCGACTGACCGGTCAATGTTTTTGATTTGAAAATGACCACCAGCAGGCATTCCCTGTTCCAGAGCCGGATGAGCAGCTTTAATCAGTTGTCTGTCTAGCACTTTTTTTAGGTCAAATTCCTGATCAATCTGCTTGTGAATTCCTACATGATCCGGAACTTCCACTTTGTGGAAAATAGGGCTTAGGTCCACTTTATCCCATTTCCAATGGTTCAGATGACCGGTTGACTGAAGGATTTGACTTTGACCAACCATCTCGTCAATTGTTCTGAAACCAAGAGATGCCATGATCTCTCGAAGGTCTTGCACCAGGAAGTTAAAGTAATTGACTACGTGGTCAGGATCTCCTGTAAATAGCTTTCGCAGTTCAGGATCCTGAGTTGCAACACCAACCGGACAAGTATTCAGATGGCATTTACGCATCATAATACAACCTTCGACGATCAGTGCAGCAGTGGCAATTCCCCATTCTTCAGCGCCCAATAGCGTTGCAATTGCTAGATCACGACCTGTCCGGAGTTGGCCGTCGGTCTGAAGAACTACACGGCTTCTCAGGTTATTTTTTACCAAAGTCTGATGAGCTTCAGAGAGCCCAAGCTCCCATGGCAAACCTGCGTGCCTAATTGAGCTGAGCGGAGATGCGCCTGTTCCTCCATCTGCTCCGGAGATCAGAATCACATCAGCCATCGCTTTTGCGACACCGGCAGCTACTGTTCCTACGCCTGCCTGAGAAACCAGTTTCACGTTGATCCTAGCTTTTCGGTTTGCGTTTTTAAGATCGAAAATCAGCTGAGCCAAATCTTCAATGGAATAAATATCGTGGTGAGGAGGAGGGGAAATCAATCCTACGCCAGGCGTGGAATGTCTCACCCGACCTATCCAATCGTCGACTTTGTGACCCGGAAGCTGTCCGCCTTCCCCCGGCTTGGCACCCTGAGCCATTTTTATTTGTAGTTCCGCAGCGTTAGTCAGGTAATTACTCGTTACCCCGAATCGACCGGAAGCAACTTGTTTGATCGCTGAACGCTCCCAATCTCCATTTTCTTTTCGCGGAAATCGGATTTCATCTTCTCCTCCTTCTCCTGAATTGCTCTTCGCGCCGATTCTGTTCATGGCGATAGCCAGGGTAGAGTGAGCTTCGTGAGAGATTGACCCGAATGACATAGCACCGGTTGCAAATCGTTTCATGATTTGGCTTGCCGGTTCTACTTCTTCGATCGGAACAGTAATTCTCTTCTTGAATTCAAAAAGGCCTCTTAGCGTGAGGGCATCCTTGCTCTGGTCATTGATTCGCGTTGCAAATTTCTTGTATAATGCATAATCATTAAGTCGAGTGGATTTTTGAAGCAAATGGATGGTTTCAGGATTGAAAAGGTGTTTTTCACCTCTTCTTTTCCACTGATAAACACCTCCATTTTCAAGGACAGGACTATTTGTCTGATAGGCTGCACGATGTCTGATCAATACTTCTTCTGCTAACTCATCAAATGAAATTCCGCTGATTCTGGATACTGTGCCTTTGAAGCATCGATCAATTACTTCTGGTCCAAGTCCGAGCGCCTCAAAAATCTGAGCGCCCTGATAAGACTGAAGTGTGCTGATTCCCATTTTAGAAAGCACTTTCAGCAAACCTTTTCCTACCGCTTCCTGATAATTTGAAAACAATGTTTTTTGATCTTTTACTTTTGGAAGCTGTCCTTTTTCAAACATTTCCACCAAAGATTCCAAAGCCAGGTAGGGATTGATACAGGAAACCCCATATCCGATTGCAGTTGCAAAATGATGGGTTTCCCTGATATCTCCGGATTCCAAAACAAGACCTGCCCGAGTTCTGATTTTCTTATTTACCAAATGGTGATGCACGGCACCGATCGCCAAAAGTGATGGTATCGGAGCAAGATCCTCGGTGCTGTTTCTGTCTGAAATGATCAGAATATTTTTACCGGCATGGATAGCATCTTCAGCCTCTTGACAAAGTTTGTCGAGCGCTTCCAATAATCTTCCCGGCTTATGATCAGCATTGAAGTGGCCGAAAAGCTTAATAGTTCGGTACCCTTTATCCTCCATATTCTGGATTTTCTCCAGATCCTTATTTTGAAGGACAGGCTGAGAAATATGGATTTGCTTCGTATGCTGGGGTGTTTCCTCCAGAATATTATGTCCTTCACCGATTCGGGTAAAGAGTGACATCACCATTCTCTCCCGGATTGGGTCGATAGGAGGATTACTTACCTGAGCAAAGAGCTGCTTGAAATAGTTGGCGATATGCTGACTTTGCTTGGAAAGTACTGCCAAAGGGGTATCTGCTCCCATCGAGCCAACAGCTTCATATCCTGTATCTCCCATTGGAGCCAGAATAACTTTCAGCTCCTCAGAAGTGTATCCAAATACTGTCTGGCACTTCTTGATGTTTTCGGTAGAATAGGGATGCGAAAGCTGAACGGGATCCGGTTCAAACCTTAGTTTGGTTCTTTGCTCATTTACCCATTGTTCGTAAGGTTGTCTTTTGCAGATTTCTCCTTTTACTTCTTCATCAAAGACTACGCGGCCTTTTTCCAGATCTGCCCAAAGCATTTTGCCAGGGCTTACTCTGCCCTTTTCGACGATTGTAGCTTCGCGAATGGGCAAAGCTCCTGCTTCGGAAGAAAGGATGAGACGATTGTCCTTGGTGATAAAATATCTCAAAGGACGAAGTCCATTTCTGTCAAGGGTGGCTCCAACAGACTTGCCATCTGTAAAAAGCAAAGCCGCCGGTCCATCCCAAGGCTCAACCAGAGATGCGTGGAACTTATAAAAGGCTTTTCGGTCTCGATCCATCACCTCATTGTCTTGCCAAGCTTCCGGCACAAGCATCATCATCGCATGTGGCAGGGATCGTCCACTAAGAGTAAGAAGCTCAACCATTGCATCCAGATTCGCAGAATCAGAATTCATTTTATTGGTGATCGGAAGGAGTTTGGCTAATTCTTCGTCTGTGAAAAGCTTAGACTTCATCAGATTCTCCTTAGACTTCATTTTGTTCAAATTGCCTCGAATGGTATTGATTTCACCATTGTGCGACAGGAACCTGAATGGCTGTGCCAGTCTCCAGTTAGGGAAAGTATTCGTAGAAAATCTGGAATGGACAATTGCAAAGGCAGACTCAATTTTGTTGTTCTGCAGATCTTTGTAAAAAGCCAAAACCTGATCAGTCTTCAACTGGCCTTTATATATAAGTGTAAGGCTGCTTAAGCTGGCGAAATAAAAGGAGTGATTGACGCCTGGAATTTTAGTGTTGATTTCCGATGTCGCATAATTTCTTAATACATAAAGCTTTCGCTCCAGTTCGATGCCTGTGAGTCCGTCTTTGTGTTTGACAAATAGCTGCTCAATATTTGGCATTACCTCCAAAGCTCCCGAGCCTGGAACAGTTTCGTCTACGGGGACGGATCTGTATCCGATCAACTCGAAGCCTAATTCATCTATGAGTTGATTCAGAAGTTCTTTGGACTTTTGAAACAGCTGTTTATTTTTAGGGAAAAAAGTCATTCCTATTCCGTAGTATCCGGCCTCAGGAAGATTGATTTCAGATCTGGCCGTGATATCCTTCAGGAACTGATGAGGAACTTGAATCAATATGCCCGCACCGTCGCCAGTTTTGGGGTCAGATCCCCGACCGCCACGGTGCTCCATATTGCTAAGCATATACAAGGCATCGCTGATCGTTTCGTGTGATGGAACAGAACTCAAATCGACAACCGCACCTATACCGCAGGAGTCGTGCTCAAACTCTGATCGATATAACCCTTCTTGCATTTCTAAATATGATTTAATAGGTTCAAAATTTCCAAAAATTACAGAAAATTTTTCTTTTGTTAAAATTAAGGCAATAAAACCGCAGTATAAATGCCGTATTAACCATCTATTCAGACTTTATTGATTTTTTGGCAAAATGAATTTTGGTTGAAAAATTAAATCAATTGCTCAATTTTTAGTGATCAAATTGAAGTATATGGATCTTTTTTCAATCATAATCTTCTAAAAAGGTGTAAAAAGTATGATTTTTGGTTTTAAATAAAAAAAATAAAAAAAATTCAAATTATTTTTTCGCAATTATCAGACGAGCATTTCCTTAAAGCTGTGAATCAAAGATAAAGAAGAATAAAATTCTGTATAATTCGATATATTCAGAATATAATTTATTGAAAAATTAATCTGTAAATGAACTTATTCCGTCCTTTTCCATCGATTTGAGATGAACCTTAACTTTTTTAATTTTTCGCGCATCGACAGCTAAAACGGTGAATTCGAAATCCTGAAAATGAATTTTTGTCCCATTTTTAGGGAATTTTGAATTTAGTTCAAGTAGTAATCCCCCCAAAGATTCGCTCTCTCCCTTTACTTCTTCAAAGGCTTGAGAGTCCAATTCAAGCTTTTTACAGAAATCATTCAGAGAAACCTTCCCCTCAAAGATAAAAGTTGCCGGGTCCAGCTCCTGAAAGAAGATATCATCGGTATCATCAAATTCATCATTGATCTCTCCAATGATTTCCTCGATCAAATCTTCAAAAGTCACAAGACCGGATGTTCCTCCATATTCATCCACCACGATTGCCATATGGACACGCTTGAGTTGGAAATCCTTGAGCAAAGAATCTACTTTCTTATTTTCAGGCACAAAAAAGCTTTTCCGAATCAATTCTTTCCATTCAAAGTTTTCATCCCGATCGATATGGGGCAGCAAATCTTTGATGTACAAAATTCCCTGTATACTGTCGATTGTTTCTTCAAACACGGGAATTCGGGAATATCCGTTTTTGTTGATTTTGTCCATCAGTTCATGAAAATCCATGTCCATATCTACAGCAGTGATTTCCATTCGGCTTTTCATTACCTGTTTTACGGTTAGGGTCCCAAAATTTACAATTCCCCGTAAAATGTCTTTTTCCTCCTCAGGAGTATCCTCCGTTGATAATTCGAGGGCTTGGTTGATTTCATTTACCGAAAGTGAATAACCTTTCTTTTCAATTCGACGCTCGATCAAATTACTTAAGGCCATCAGCAAAACTGAAAGAGGGCGAAGCATCGTAGCAAAAAAGCTAATATGGGGAGCCATCATCACGCTGAAGCCTATTTTAGCCTGATTTGCATAGACTTTTGGCACGATCTCTCCAAAAAACACAATAGCAAAAGTGACCCCTATAGTTTGAACCAGAATAATGACGATTCCCGTTGCAGTCGGACCGAATACTGACCAGGTTACAAAGGTGGTTAGAGTAACAATTCCGATGTTGATCAGATTGTTGAGGATTAATATAGTACTTAGAAGGTTTTTTGGGGTCTCAAGCAATTTGGAAACCTGCTTCCCTCTTACAGGATCTTCGTCCTGAATGGAAGCGATGTCTTCATTAGAAAGCGAAAAAAAAGCTACTTCAGATCCTGAGATTAAAGCTGAACCGATTAAAAGTAGAATAAAAAGTAAGCCGTTAATAACCAAATAGCTAAATGAAGGCTCGGCGATTTGTGCTAATAAATAGTAACTCGGGTAGGGGTCGTCCATTGGTTAACCAAGAAGGTTGTTGCAAAAATACAAAATTCCCCCAAAAGTAAATTTCAGGGGAATTGTTTAGAATGGTAAGTCGTCATCTCCATCGTCCATCACCATATCTGGTGCGCTGGACATTGGTGCCGGGCTCGTTGCTCGGGCTTGTTGAGGTGCCGAAGAAGGCTGCGAAGGGGCGCTTCCGCCTTCGGGCTTTCCTCCAAGCATGGTGAAGTTGAGAACTCGAATTTTGGTTTTTTTACGATTTTGACCTTGTTCGTCTACCCATTTATCAGATTTTATCTTTCCTTCGATGTATATCTGCATCCCTTTTTTGAGGTATTTTTCGGCTGTTTTTGCCTGCCCATCCCACATTTCGAGATCATGCCATTCGGTCTGATCTACCCGATTTCCACTTTTGTCCATGTAAGACTCAGTCGTAGCCAAACTGATATTTGCTACAGCCTTATCCCCTTCAAGGTATTTTACTTCCGGATCTGCTCCCAGATTGCCCAGAAGGATTACTTTGTTTACTCCTGCCATTGTAAATTTATTTTAGGTTGAAAAATTGATCCATGAAGTTAATTAATTACCCTGATCAGTCAAATAGTTAACGATCAATTTCGGTTTTGCCAAGTATTCGATCTGATTTTCTTCTACTAGCAAAAAACCTTCTTTTTGGCACCAATCCGCAAGTTTTTCATAATTGGTTATGGAAATCTCGACTTCGGAAAAGACTGCATTTAATCGCTGGTGCGACAAAATATGTCGGTAATTTTTTGTCAGTAATTGCATTTGCTCCAGATCGACGGACTCCATCCTGAAGTTTGAGATCTCTTCGGCTGAATTTTTTTCTACCTGCGGAAAATCAAATAAACCTTCCCAGATATCGCCCGGGCCCCGTTTTTTCCAAACCCATTTTTCTCCGCATTTGATTACATAATAATGAAAGTGCCGTTCCTTCACCTTTACCTTATTAATTTTAACAGGAAGGGATTTCACCAAATTTTGGGTAGAGGCAAAACAGGAAGTCTGAAGAGGGCATTGACCACAATCTGGATTTTGAGGGACACATTGCCTTGACCCAAAGTCCATTATAGCCTGATTATACTCACCTGGATTGTTCTGGGGGATCAGCTGGTTTGCCAATGATTCAAACTCTTTTTTAGCCTTTGGGCTAGCAATGTCTGTTTCTATTCCAAAATACCTCGCCAAAACCCGGAAGACATTCCCGTCTACCACGGCCTGGGCCTCACCAAAAGCAAAACTTGAGATAGCAGAGGCAGTGTAGGTTCCTACCCCTTTCAATTTTAAAAGTTTTTCATAGGTGTCGGGAAATTTCCCATCATGTTCAAACCAAATTGTTTTTGCACAAAAATGGAGGTTTCGAGCTCGACTGTAGTATCCCAATCCCTGCCAAAGTCTGAGCACTTCTTCTTCTGAGGACAGCGCAAGGTCTTTTACGGTCGGATAGGCTTCCACAAATTTGTTATAATAAGGCATTCCCTGAGCAACTCTTGTCTGCTGAAGGATGATTTCGGAGAGCCATATTTTGTAGGGATCATCTGTTCCACGCCAAGGTAAATCCCGCGGATTTACACGATACCAAGAAAGAATTTGATGCGAAAAAGCCTGAAAATCAGTATCTTTATGGTTCATTGGGGATAAAATTCTATACTGCAAACCAAGGTAATTTTTTCGAATTTGTTTTTTAATTGATTTGCTTCTCGTACATTTGCAGTCCCAAAAACACTTGGTTAATAGGTCGTTAAGCTTATTTCGTAATTTCTAAAATAATTTCAAAGTGACAAAAGCAGAAGTAATCACTAAGATTTCTGATAAAACAGGAATCCAAAAGGATGATGTTACACAAGCCATTGAGGCATTCTTCAAAGTTGTGAAGGATTCAATGGCGGATGGAGAAAACATCTATGTTAGAGGTTTTGGTAGCTTCATCAATAAGAAAAGAGCTAAGAAAATCGCCAGAAACATCTCCAAGAATACAGCTATCGTGATCGAAGAACACTACATCCCGGCTTTTAAGCCATCAAAAGTGTTTGTAGAAAAGATCAAGAACAGTAAAAAAATTAAGGAACTGGCTTCTCAAGACTAAGTCTTAAGAGCAATTTGAAATGAAAAGATCTCAGATCGTACTACTAGTAGTAGGAATAATCGCCATAGCAGGGCTTTATGCCTTGCCGAAAGCTGTGGTGGATACTAAAGGTGATGCAGATTCAATTTCCCAGGGAACAGAAGAAGATTCCTCATCTTCCACAGATCCTGCAAGTCTTCATGATTCTGAGTTGTCTTCTGATCAAATAGCCGAGATTGTCTCGTTGAGAGCTCAAGTCGAAGGAGGAGATTCGGAGGAAGGTAAAGTTCCTGCCGCTCTTACATTAGCAGATATTTATCAGGGGTTGAGCAAATACGATAGCGCAGGTTACTATCTTGGGTTCGCATTTGAAGAAAAGCAAGAATTGGAGTTGGCGGAAAAAGCAGGCCTAGCCTATTATGAAGCTTTCAGTTTTGCATTAGATCCCGATAAAGTTGCTAATACAGCTGAATTGACAAGAACTTATCTTTTAAAGGTGTTGGAAAAAGATCCTTCACGGTTGGATCTGAAGACGAAAATAGCAATGACTTACGTGTCTTCTACTAACCCGATGCAGGGAATCACGATGATGAGAGAGATTCTCGAACAGGATCCCCAAAACGAAGATGCCCTGTTTAATATGGGAGTACTTTCGATGCAATCAGGTCAGTACAAAAGAGCCACGGAGCGATTTGAAGAACTTCTTCAGTATCATCCTGAAAATTTACAAGGGCAGTTCTACCTAGGAGTGAGCTACTTCGAAACTAATCTTAAAAACAAAGCAAAAGCTCAGTTTGAGAAAGTAAAGGGAATGACCGATGATCCAATGATCCTTGGAAGTGTCCAAAGCTATCTTGACAGGCTTTAAATTATTTTATCACTTAAATTCATAAAACTATGCCTTGCGGTAAAAAAAGAAAGAGACATAAAATCGCTACGCACAAGCGTAAGAAAAGACTAAGAAAAAATAGACATAAGAAGAAGTAATCACTTCTTCTTATTCCTGTTTTAGTACAAACACGTTCATTTACATATAAATAGATACGATTTTGAGTACGGAATTATTAATTGATTCTGCTCAAAACGGTAGTCGTATCGCCCTCCTCCAAGATAAAAGCCTTGTTGAGTTGCATTCCGAAGGGATGGACAATTCATTCAAAGTTGGGGATATTTACCTGGGAACCGTCCGCAAAATCGTCAATGGGCTCAATGCAGCCTTTATTGACGTAGGTTATGAGAAAGATGCCTTTCTTCATTACCAGGACCTCGGGCCGAATTTCAACAGCATGATGAAGTTCACCAAGATGGTGCGCAACAACAACTACAGCAATTACATGCTGAAGGGCTTCGAGAACGAACCTGAAATCGAGAAGATTGGAAAGATTTCCAATATCCTCTCTAAAAGCAACAGTCAAGTGCTTGTTCAGATCGTAAAAGAACCTATCTCAACGAAGGGTCCCCGACTATCATGTGAGCTCTCTCTACCCGGTCGCTATCTCGTACTTGTGCCTTTTTCGGATACCGTAAATGTGTCTAAAAAAATCAGAAGCAACGAGGAAAGAAAAAGACTTTTGAGGCTCATCTCTTCTATCAAACCCGCTAATTTCGGCGTAATTATCCGAACAGTAGCCGAAGGCCAGTCTGTAACAGAACTGGATAAAGACCTTCGAAATCTTCTCACAAATTGGGAAGAAGGAATGAAGAAGTTGTTGAAAGCCAAAAGCCGCGACAAAATTATCGGAGAGATGAGTATGGCTTCCTCACTTGTGAGAGACCTGCTCAATGAATCTTTCGACGCAATCACCGTAGAAGACGAAGAGACCTACGATCAGATTAAAACCTACATCAGGACAATTGCTCCTGAAAAAGAAAAAATTGTAAGACTTTACAACGGTAAAGTCAAGATGTTTGAAAGTTTTGGAATAGAAAAGCAAATCAAAAGCCTTTTTGGACAGACGGTCAGCCTTCCTCAGGGGGGGTATGTGATCATCGAACACACCGAAGCCCTGCACGTCATCGACGTAAACAGTGGCAACAAGTCCAATCAGGAAAGTGACCAGGAATCAACAGCTCTTAAAACCAACCTGGTAGCTGCAAAGGAAATTGCCAGACAACTCCGCCTCCGGGATATGGGAGGCATCATCGTTGTCGATTTTATCGACATGAAAAAGGCAGAGAATAAGAAAGCCATTTTTGAAGCGATGCAATTGGAGATGAAGTATGACAGATCCAAGCATACCGTATTGCCCCTGAGCAAATTTGGGCTCATGCAAATCACACGGCAGCGAGTAAGACCCGAGGTCAATATTGTGACCAAAGAGGTATGCCCTGCATGTAACGGTACCGGCAAAATTCAGGCATCCATTCTGATTGCCGATAAGCTGGAGAAAGATCTTGAGCACCTTGCCACGATCCAAAACGCAGCAAATATTCAAATTGGGTTGCATCCCTATCTGCACGCTTTCTTTACACAAGGTCTAATTAGCCGTAGAGCAAAGTGGTTTTTCAAATATTATAAGTGGGTAAAACTGATCAGAGACTCTTCCCTACCAGTGACGGAATACAGATTCTTAGATGAATCTGGTGAAGAAATAGAACTACAAGTAAAAAGCGAGACTGAGTAAGTCTCGCTTTTTTTGTGTGTCAGGCATGGTCATTACGCTCTAGGGTGCAAGTCCCGAACGAGAGTTGCAGTACTTATCGTTAGCCAAGAGCAAGGGTGTCGCAGGCGACTGCGAATCTGAAAGAAGCTGGCGGCAAATATTTGAGCCTACGAACAGAAACTTCATATAAGGCGGGTATGTGTGGGTGATGTTGCAAAAGAAACAGAAGCCCTATACTGCACGGAACACATTCACGTAAATGAAGAGGCTACCTGAATAGAAAGCGGATGACCTTACCCTGAGAGATCTGTCAGTATGGAGGAGAGGGTATTCTTGAATGCCTGATCGGAGAACGCCTACAGGGATGTAAAGCGGTACTGTCAGAAGTCAGCAGAAGCCATAGTAGGAATGAAACGAGCCTTGCCAACCGCAGAAATGCAAGGAAGCCTCACAAGAGAACCGAAGGGCTGAATGTTAAAATAAGGGAACGACTTACCAAGTTTCAGAGAGAAAGCGCAAAGCCGAAACACGTAAGAGAACTGTTTGCAGGAGGATAGGGCGTTACCCGAAAGTGTCATGCAAAAGGAGCTCAGCTGATCTGTGAACCAAGTAAGAAAGTAACCCTGTGAACCAAAAGTCATGTAGTATGCTAGAGGCAATCCTGGACAGGAGAAATGTTGAAAAAGCCCTGTTGCAGGTAGAGCGCAACAAAGGTGTAGGGGGTGTGGACGGTATGCAGACCGATGAACTTCGTGACTACCTAAGCATCCACTACCAAAAGTTGCGCAAAGAAGTCTTGTCAGGCAGCTACAAGCCAAGCCCTGTGAAGAAGGTGGAGATCCCCAAACCAGATGGGGGAGTGAGAATGTTGGGAATACCCACGGTACTAGACCGACTACTCCAACAAGCGATCAGTCGATGGTTAAACCAATTTTACGAACCCGGCTTCTCATCATTCAGTTATGGTTTTCGCCCCAACAGGAACGCCCATCAGGCAGTATTGCAGGCCCAAAGCTTCTTAAACGAAGGGAAGAGGCATGTAATAGAGCTTGATCTGGAGAAGTTTTTCGATAAGGTAAACCATGACAAACTGATGAGCTTGCTGATGCGCAAAGTCAAAGACCAAGCTACCTTACGGCTTATTGGTCAATACTTACGCAGTGGTATCATGGAAGATGGAGTCGTAAGCCAACGGGTGGAAGGCACTCCTCAGGGCAGTCCCTTAAGCCCCTTATTATCGAATATCATTCTTGACGAACTCGACAGAGAGCTGAGCATTAGAAGGTTGAGTTTTGTGAGGTATGCGGATGATTGCAGTATCTATGTAAGGAGTGCAAAGTCGGCACATCGTGTGCTGTCGAGCATCACCGGCTACCTTGAAAAGGAGCTTAAGCTAAAAGTAAACAGAGAGAAGAGCAAAGTCAGCCATCCGACAAAAAGTACGTTGTTGGGATTTTCCTTTTACAGAGAAAGTGGGAGATGGTCAATCCGCATCGCAAAGAAATCCATTGATCGTATCAGGGAGAAAAGCAAGGCAATTACCAGACGCAACAACGGAAGTAATACAAGGCAGAAGCTATTGAAATTGCAGCCCCTGATCCAGGGGTGGGTTAATTACTTTTCGATAGCAAAAGCCAAGTCGACATTGCATGAGCTTGATGGGTTTGTAAGACTGAGATTGCGGATGGGGATATGGAAAGAATGGAAAACGTGCAGGACTCGGGTCTCCAATCTGTTGAAATTAAAGGCAGGCAAGCAAAAGTCATATGAATGGGGAAACAGTAGCAGGGGTTATTGCCGGGTGGCACACAGTCCCATCCTCTGTACCACGTTAAACAACGCATACTTCACCAAACAGGGATATTCCGGATTCTACGATACTTACACGAGGCTGACCAAAGGAACACAGCAACAGTTATTTTAACAAACCGCCGTATACCGAACGGTACGTACGGTGGTGTGAGAGGACAGGTAGGGAACTAATCCCTACCTTCCTACTCGATTCAGCACCTTGATAAAAAAAGGGAATGGCATTTTTAATTAAGTGGATAAAAGGGTTGATGCGGACTATTTCCTTACAGC
>JBILPR010000081.1:0-14244 GCA_044373795.1 Algoriphagus sp.
AGTTTCCGTTGTTTGATCCAACAGTGCCATAGTCAGGATTGCGTCATGGCCTCCTGCTTTAATTTCACTTAAGAGTTTTTCCTTATTATCCGCGTTGGGAATATATCCGGGAGGGATGATCTCAAAGCTACTTACCGCAATCACCCCTTCTTGGGTCAACAGTTCGTCAATTTCATTTTCTATCTCTTGTCTTGCCAGAAGGTTTTCGGTGATAGCCGTTACAAAAATGTTATTGTATCCGCCTTCTTTCTTTTCGGGACTTGCCCATGATCCCAGGATTTTCGTGCTGGGTGAGCATGCACTCACCAAAGCAAAAATCAGGACTGCGACGATTAGATTAATTTTTTTCATTGTTTGTGTGAGGTAATTATTTTTTAAAATTTGAATTTAAAATTGGTCTTTAATGAGCGAGCTTTAATTTAAGACTTAAATAAAACAAAGGTCTTAGAAGCAGGGCTTCTAAGACCAACTGATTTAAATACTGAGATTCTGATCAGAAGATTCCCGTTATTTTTCTCCGATAAAAGGTAGTTCTTGTTGCATTGCATTTCGGATCGTGTTGTGGATGTACGTATCGATTTGAATGAATTTTGCAGCTTGAAGGGCAGAAGTTGCCTTCTTGAATTTTTTGTAATAAGTCGAATGAAGCTTGGCCAGCTCGACATCGTTTTTTAGCGATCTCAATGCTAATGCATCCGCCTCAGCCTCTCCCAGATTTGCAAAAGACTCCAGGTAATCGTTGATGATTTTGATCCGTTCTCTGCCATTCGCAAGTCGGGCGGTTTCATATTCATCGTAAACTGCCCAGAATGAAGGTGCCAACGCGTCAGGAAGATTCATTGAGGATTCAATAATTGCTTTTTTATTTTTACCAAAAGCTTCCTGAACCAATGTGATCTCCTCGTCGATGGTCTGTGAAAGGATTGGTTGGAAAGCCAGCATTAAAAGTCCGGCGGCTAATAAGAAAATCTTTTTCATACGATTAAAATTAATTAAGTGAGTAATTTGAGAATGAAAATAAAAGTAATTGGATTATGAAAAAATGATTAAAATCAGGGGAATGTGATAATTTATTGAATTTAAGCATGAATTAAAAAGACTCGTTTACATTCAAGTAAAATCCCGAATTTCCTTTTTGTCCGATAGCATAATCCGCAGCGATAGTCGTTCGGTTTTCTTTGTTGATCATTACTCTGAAACCAACTCCATACCCGGGATTGACCTGATCCATGATTTTTTCGCCGGTTGACTTGCTGTTGAAACTTGCAGCGTTTACAAAAACAGTTCCTCCGAATGTTTCTTTGTTTCTCTGAAGGGGAAATCGGTATTCAGCTTCTGAATAGACCATGCTTTCTCCCCGGAATCTACCCTGAGCATATCCTCTTCCTGTGCGACCAAACATATCCCAACCGATAGAAGGAAGATTCATGTAGGGTACATTTCCTGAAACTACAAAATTACCAAAACCCCAAACTGCGATCAGATGTCTCTTTCGGGTTTCACTCAGGTTGAAGTAATGACGGTAATCCAAAAGCAGGGTGGAGGAACTTTGGTCCGAGCCGAGGAAAGTTGGATTGATTTTGTACGAAACGAGTGCAAAGTTTTTCTCATAAGGAGAAACTGCTATGTCACGGTTTTCCATAATAGCATTGAGCGTAAATCCGGAAAGAGTGTATTTTTCCAGATTAAAGCCTTTTTCCAGATTGTAGACATCATGAGAGAAAGCCAAGGCCGGATCAATTTCATCTTGGAGGAAACTTTCAACTTTGGAATGAATATCCAAATGATAGCCTATTCCCAGATAAAACTTGGAATCAGCTATTCGCCTTAGGACTGTCTCATAAAACCGGACCAGTTTAAAGTCCATTTGTTGCTCGCCCCAAAGAACTCCGGGTTGATTGGGATTCTCTGACCACTCATTTGGTGCACTGCTTCCCAGTCCGTAAGTCGGCTGCGAGGTGATGAAATATCTCCAGTCTCCCACAAGAATCCACTTATTCTCGTCCAGGAAAATATTACTCCTGGAACTGAAAATCCATTGCTTTTTGGTGGTATAAAGAAAATTCCCGACGAAGTTGGAAAGCTTAGTTGTGGATGGATTTCCCATGTACCACGTAGCTGAAGGGGCCAAACCAAAAAGCCAGCCATTGGCAGGATTTGAACCTATAGCAGGTAGCGGGACAAATTTGAACTTGTTGATTTTATTTGATTTGTAGGTAATGGGATCCTGTGCCTGAAGCCTAAAAAAAGTAACTGAAAAAAAGAAGAACAAAAGGACGATTGATCTCATAGGAAAACGTTTTAGTCAGAAAAGGAGGTGGGTTAATTATTAGATGAATATAAAAAAGCGACCGGAATAACGATTGGCAAAAATCACGAAATCCCAAAATTGATTTGGGGTTTTTTCTGAAATCCACAAGGCCAAAAGAAAGAGGAGCCCAATTAAGCTCCTCATTCATTATCTAATAAAACCAACTTATTGCCGAGGAATCAGGAATACTAATCCTCCTTCAAAACCAAACTGATACATGGTGGAGTAAGTAGAAAGACCTGCGCCGGCTCCTCCTGTACCAAAGTATAGTCCACCACCCACAGATTGGACAGCTGACATTAAATTAGCCTGAACCCTGATGGCGACATTTTCGGAAACCCAAAAATTAGATCCGCCACGGATTGCCCAAGCAAATTTTGTTCCTCCCTGACTTTTTCCATTATCAGGATTGTCGATAGAATAAATACCCATTCCAATTCCGGCTCCGATGAAAGGTTCAACGGTTTCATTTACTTGAATGTAATTGGTTCCGTTCAGCATAATCCAGTTCATTGCGACATCAAATGTTGTTCTTTGAAGCGCGCCACCCAAATAACCTCCATCCTGATAGACAATCGGGGCGTTGGTATCTTGTCTCAGGTATTGTAATTCAAATGCTTTCTTCGAATCAATTTTGTATTCAAGTCCTATGCCCCATCTCATGCTTTCTTGAATAGTTCCTTCGTAATAAGAAGAAGATGAATAGTAGGAATCAACTTTGTCCTGAAATACATAACCTGCATACGTATTAAGTCTGAGTTCCTGAGCCCGTGAGGTTAAATTAAAACTGATACCTAAGGCAATAGATAATAGAAATCTTTTGATCATGTGAGTATGTTTTGAGTAGTAAGTTTCTTTACAAAATGGAAGTGTTTTTTTAAGGATAATGGACAGTAAAATTTAACTTATAATTTTATTTGTATTAAATGTTATTAAAGAATTACAAATTAAATATACTAAAAATCATATTTTGAAATTTTCTCGTTGAATTTAGTTAAAAGAATAGACTTCATCGTTTACAAGGGGAAGATTCTTTTTCTGCTTAATAAAGAACAGCGCCTTTAATCTTCAATTCACTTTTTCTCCCAAAGCACTTTATTGAAAGCAATTCCAAAAGTCCATGCATCGTAGACTTCCTGTTTGTTTTCGTATGCGAGATTCAAAGCGATTTCAAATTTTTCCGTGATTTCGAAGCTGTATTCTGTTCCCAGTTTGACCAGAAATAGATTCTCAGTTTTCTCAAATTCATATCCGGGGCCGACATAGAAAGACCAATGTCTTAAGGCATGGTAGTGAATCACTCCGGCAAAGGCAACAGGATAGCTTTTTTCCAAAACCAACCCCTCATGTTCAATCTCGAAGCTTTGAAGCTTGATATCTCCCTGAAGTGCAACAGACCATTTTGGATGAAAGAAATAATCCACATCAAAGCCCCAAGTAGGAATGATTGCTATTTTTTTGTCTCCATTGGTACTTTGAGGCACATGAGAATTGGCCATCATGACGGCTCCCCTGATCTTTGGTTGGTGGTCTTTTGATTCCTCTTCCTGAGCCGATGCGGCTGAAAAAAATGAAACCATTAATAATGAAATGAGAAGTATCTTTTTCATGTTTAGGGGATAAAATTCCTTCAGATGAGCTTATAATTTTTCAAAATCAGAAACCTTTTCCAGCGGGTTTATTTCTCAAAGGCAAATATTTTATTCCAGTCATTTTTCATGTCCACAATCAACCAACTGAATTTGGCAGCATCATCGAGTCCTTTTTCCAGTCGGCCGATAGACGAATTGCGATCATAAGATACTTCTCTGGCAGAGTCGGTATGATGTACAATCATTCCGAATCTTGGATATCCGGTTCCCGTTGAAGTCCACTCAAGCATGGCATAGTCTCCATCAGAATTTCCTGCAGTAAAAACAGGACGTTTGCCGATGTGGTGATAGATGCCTGCCGGTTTTCCTTCTTTATCATCAATGAAATTGATTTCAGGGAGTTTGAACAGGCTTGGAATACCGTCTTCGGCCACTTGATAGTTGACTTTTACCGAACTACCCACTATTTGATAGGGAGGAATCCCATAGACTTCTTCTGCCCAAACTCTCAAGAAATCGACACCGCCTCCGGAAACAATGAAGGTTTTGAATCCATTCGCTCTGAGATAATCCAACAATTCCAGCATAGGCTTGTAAACCATTTGGGTGTAAGGTTGCTGACTCACCGGATGCTTTGCTGTCCCGATCCAATCTTTGACTGACTGATCAAATTGCTCGGTTGTCATTCCTGTATGAGAAGCCATCACAAGTTGGATGATGGCATGCTCTCCACCGGCTAAAACACTTTTTATATCTCCTTCTAGCAGTCTTTTAAATGGTTCTTTGGAGTTCCACTCCGGATGTTTGGATGCTTCTTTTTTGATAAAATCAATGGCATAAGCCAGCTGAAAATACATGGGTTGCTCCCCCCAAAGTGTCCCGTCATTATCGAAGCACGCAATGCGGTCGGCAATAGGAACAAAATCAGGGCTACCCTCTTGAGTTGTTTTAGCAACAAAATTAAGAATTGCCTGCTTTGATGAACCTTCATTCCAGGATTGCAGGGGCTTTTCCGGTTTCGATATGGGAACTGCAGGAGGAGTATCAACTGCTTTTTCGGCACAAGAAAGTGCCAGAAATATTAAGACAAATAGTGGTAGATTCTTTTTCATAAAATTTGGAACGTAAAATCAGTCAGTTTCAAGGACCGAAAAGGTCCTCAGTTTAGGTTGTCCTAAGTATCTAATTTGTTTTTTCAAGTGTTGAATTCAAGATCTATTCAACAACATTATTTTCAAGATGAATGAAACTGATATCCATATTAAATTTATTTAGGAAATAGTAAAACCACCACGGCCCTCCAACCCCAATCTGCCTTTAAGCCATCTGCTGCAGCAACATTGAAGCGTGGGCCAATAGCAAATTGAGTCTTTTGATTTCCAATTGAAGTAACAGCGGAAATTGTTGGATTGAGCCAGACAGTGGTTGTGGAGGCTTTCCAGTTTTGGGTCCATTCCATGTTCATTCCAATACCTGCACCGCTCTTCCAGTTATAGACAAAAAAGGGTTGAACAAACATCTGACTGATTTCTGATCGGGCTTCATCCCCGGCGATTGACCAAATTTGATTGATCAATGCACCCACTGTCCAGCCATTTGCCTGCTTCAACGCGATGGCTGTTGGCCCGACTCCCAGCTTTTTTGTAGTCAGAGCTTCCTCAGTCCCAGTTGGTAGTAAAAATGCAGGACCGACTCCCCAAGTAAGCTTTTGGGAGTTTTTTGGAGAGATAAAGGCAGAGGCTACCGCGTCTCCCAATCCATTTTGCTTTTGTCCAATTCCTGTAATATTGTATTGAGTCACGACTGGTAATACTACCCGAGTGATCAGATTTAGGTTTTTACTTAATGAAATAGGGATTACAGGCTGGAAATTAAGCGTATTTCTCGTTCCATTCATTTCTCCTATTCCGTAATCAGTATTGTTTTGAAAGGGAACTGAAATCAAAGCAGCGATAGGATTTGCAAGTTTCTTAGCCAACTCAGCAGCATCATCTTGAGCAAAACTAGCGTGTGCAGAAAGTAAGGCAAGAATGGGCAAGAGTATTTTTTTTAGCATGATTAATAGTGAATTCATTTAAAAGAATATCAAACAAATGGAATAAAATGTATAAAATACGATCATGCTTTGGAGGTTTTATTGTGAGTAATTTTTAAAAGTTTGGGTAACCAAAAGTTATGTTAATGGAAATAATCAGTTTTTGTAAACAAGTCTTGGAAGTGGATTCCCAAGACTTGTTTAAAATTTGAACAGAGACTTGTTGTTCCTCGAATACCATGAAAAAGCCGAAGAAATTCTGTGAGACCTTCGGCTTTTTTGTGATAAGGAAAGGATTATTTACTTCCTCCGGAATTTTTCAGCATCTCTTCAATCTTAGTAAGGTTGAATGAGCCAGGGGTTTGAGAAGGGGGATATTCCTTCATAGTCATCAGAAACTTTGCTGCAAGTCCCTGAATTGGAACAATAATAAACGGGCGATCCAAGAACCAATCGTTATAAGTGTTCGCGTTATGCTGCGCTTTCTCAAAAGGATCTCTTCTCAAATGGAAAAGAAGAGGCACGCGCAATTCAGTGAATGGCTCTCTCCATACTCCAAAAGCCTCACCTCTGTTCTCCAGAAACACGACTTTCCAATCATTGTATCGGGCAGCCACTACCTGACCATCGTCATTGACATACCAGAATTCCTTCCGGGGAGAATCTTTCACTTTACCGGAGAGGTAATCCAACTGATTGTATCCATCTATGTAGTTTTTGTAAGTACGTCCGTTGATAGTAGCACCTTTCAGCAATCTGTCTTTTACATCTGTATCTCCTGCAATAGCTGCAAAAGTTGGGAACCAGTCTTCATGAGATACGATTCCGTTCAATGTGACACCGGCAGGGAAACGACCAGGCCATCTGACGAAAGTAGGAACTCTGTAAGCACCTTCCCAGTTGGAATTTTTCTCCGATCTGAAAGGAGTGGTGCCGGCATCAGGCCAGGTATTGTAGTGGGGACCATTATCGGTAGAGTACATCACAACCGTGTTGTCTGCAATTCCCAACTCGTCCAGGAGCGCAAGCAATTCGCCCACATGCATGTCGTGCTCCACCATTCCGTCACTGTATTCATCCTGTCCGGAGATACCAGTATGTTCTTCTTTCACATGAGTACGGAAGTGCATTCGGGTTCCGTTCCACCAGGTGAAAAATGGTTTACCAGCAGCAACCTGACGTTTGATAAAATCCTTCGCCGCAGCTACTGTCTCATCATCGATGGTTTCCATTCTCTTCTTGGTCAATGGACCAAGATTTTCAATGGTTTGACCGCCTTTGCCGTCAGCTTTTGTCTTTAAGATTCCGCGAGGTTTGAAGGTTTCGTAGAATGTTTTGCCATTTGCAAGCACCATATCCTTTGGGTAATCTCTGTTTTCAGGCTCTTCCTCTGCATTCAGGTGATAGAGGCTTCCAAGGAATTCGTCAAAACCATGCATAGTAGGAAGGTGTTCATCACGATCTCCTTGGTGGTTTTTTCCAAACTGACCAGTAGCATACCCTTGCCCTTTCAGGACTGTAGCCATGGTCACGTCTGATTTCTGCCATCCTTCAGCCGCTCCCGGCAATCCTACTTTTGTCATACCTGATCGTACCGGTACAGATCCGCTGATAAATGCCGCACGACCTGCTGTACAGGATTGTTGAGCATAATAATCCGTGAAAGAGATACCTTCATTTGCGACGCGGTCAATGTTTGGTGTCTTATAACCCATCATTCCACGGTTGTTGTGGCTGATGTTCCAGGTGCCGATGTCATCTCCCCAAATGACCAGGATGTTGGGTTTTTTTTGCTGCGAAAAACCAAGACTTGCAAAAGCGAAAATCAAAGCAGCTGTGAAGATTGAGTATTTCATAGGTTTGTTTTGAATTTAGTGTCTCCTGAATTTTAAAAATGTTATAATTCAGATAATTAGTATCAAATATTCTGAATAGGGCAGGTAAATTCAATCAGGCCAGAGGATCCGACCTTTCTTCTTTGTTAAGATTCGTGGAATAATGTCAAATCAAGCTGTTGCATCACCCACCTTGAGTGTTTTTTTGAAAGCGGAGGGGGTCATTCCTTTAAACTTCTTAAAGGCGCTCAAAAAAGAATTCCGATTGCTGAATCCGCAAGTTTCTGCCAATCCCTCCAATGTGTAATGCGTAAAACTGCCTTCTTCCATCAGTCTGGCGCACTCTTCAACTCGCCTTTCATTGATAAAATCAGAGAAATTGGTTTCCAAATTTCGGTTGATGTAAACCGTCAGAATATAACTCGGAATTCCTGTATCCTTAGCCAAATCACGGATGGCATATCCCTTTGCCAAGTAGAATTTTTTGACTGCTTCAAGTTCAATCAGCTTCTCTTTCGTCTCCTTTATTTTTTCTTCCGGGAGCTGGGTCTGTACTTCCTCAGCTTCTTTCTCGCCCCGATAATCTAGGAGGTATTCAAACTCATTCATTCCATAAAGAACCTTCGGAAAGAAGAGGATGGCCACTCCCGAAACGGCCATCAACAAAGCCGGGGGAATGTGAATCAGGTCGTAATAGAGCGTTGAGCTCGAAGTAAATAATGCTACAGTAATCGGAAGCACCAGAAATAGCTGGAAAAACAAATAGATTTTCATCCAGACCACCCATTCTTTTCCGAAATACCGATTGATATCAGCGATTTTCGATTGGTATTTCAGCAGGAGATTTACAGACAATAGCCAATAGACCAAAATCATGAGGGTTCTGAAATGAATC
Source organism: Algoriphagus sp. (assembly GCA_044373795.1). Lineage (GTDB taxonomy): Bacteria > Bacteroidota > Bacteroidia > Cytophagales > Cyclobacteriaceae > Algoriphagus. The sequence goes on from JBILPR010000081.1 coordinate 8,669, forward strand.
CAGAAATTCTTTGGAAAGAATTGACTTTGGTTGAAAGCGATAAAATCAAGTTTATTATTAATTTCTCCTTGGATGAGGTGTAATTTTTCATCTGTAGTGAGAAGAAAGACCGGCATAAAATCTATTAAATAAATCAGGGCCGGGGTGAAATGAAGTAAGTCTTTCCATGCGAAGGGTTCTTCCTTTACAATCTTTCCGATATAAATGTAGACCGTCGGTACATACATTAAAGCGAAGATATTTCCTGTCCTGTATAGCGTAGGAAAATGAATCATCAATCCGGAGGAAATCAACCAAGCCAATAAAGAAGCGAAAGTCAAAAAGATAAAAGAAGCCCCAATGAGTTGATTTCCTTTATTTTTTCTAAATCCATAGGTAAGGAGTACGAGTCCGACCAAAAAACCTATAATCTGCCCTACCAGGTAGAGGAGATTTTTCCAATCCAGAGTTAAAAGCATGCGTAGAAGCTGGTTTCAGTTTAAAGTATTGAATTTAAGCCAATAAAGAAGAAATCAATAATTGATTATCTCGTTTTGGGTAAAAATATCTTCAGTTTCTGGTAAATCTTTGTTAATCAATTTAAAAGGCTTTACCAATTTTTCTTCATTCTTTTGGTTTGAACCAAAAGGAGGGTTGAGCGTCGAGAAACAATCCGGATGGCCGTTTTAGAGAAGAGCCGTATTAAAGGCAGATTCTATCCTCAGCAAAGCTTCTACAGCATAATGTCTGCGCACCCTGTGCTTCTCCTGCAGCCCATGCAGTTCCACAAAAATATTTCTGTTAGCTTGAATTTTTTCGCTGAGAAATGTCCCTTTGGAGGAACGAGCGTTAAGAAAATGTACGCGTGACTTCCCGAACAGCTATCGGTGTTAGCGAGGAGACAGCCTGAGGCTGGGATGGGTAGCTAGGGGTTTCAACCCCTGGAAAAATGACGGGTTATGAATTGGATTTTTCGGTCGGTTCTATATCAATTGATTAAAAATGTGTCTCCAAAAACAGGTGGTGTTGATGGGGGATTTTATTGTTTAGTGAAAGGTCTGTGTGGACATAAACCTTGGTGATGAGGGATGGGATATTTTATTTCAGATATACAGATTGCTTCGGGTTTGAATGATCCTGCTCACCTTAACTTTCGTCTAAACTCTCGCAATGGCGGATGATCGCTCGAAACTCGCACTTCAGCGTGTAGCTATCGGATAATGAAACACTCGCGCCAGCCGGAGTGAGGGGGACTTCCGGAGGATGGGTGGCAGGGAAGTTAAATGGATTAGAAATCCATTCTCTTTCGAAGTCCATTTTGTCTGGGTTGCTCCTGAGTTGGAACGATCGGATCGTGCATCAGATGCTGATCCTGAATACCCTGGATCGGGATATAGATAATATCTTCATATCCTCGCACTTCTTTGGTGAGGTGTCCGCTTTCCAGACAGGCTTGAAGTACGATGTAGGCTTTGTCCCAGTCTTTTTGGTTAAGGTTGATGATGTCTTCAAAAGTATAATGCGGTCTTTCCATGGGGATAAATAAGGGGTGACTAAAAGGTGAATGAATGAAAATAGTGATTTTTTTAAATAAATATTAGCCTGGCAAGCAGGGATTTTAGGGACGGTATTTTAACTGGATACCCTGCAGGAAGTTTCGTAAAACTTGATCCTTACACGGGCGGTATTGTGGTTGTGACGGATTGCGGAAGAATGCACTCAACTCGTGTTTGCTAATATGCCTGTCCACCTGTGAGAGGATTGCAAGGATATCTTCATCTTTCATGTTCAGGGCAATTTTCAGCTTTCGGAAAATCATGTTATTATTCAAAGTCTTCTCCGCGACAGGTTGATCTCCTTCTTTCTTTCCCCGATTGTGAATGATCAATCCATTGAGAAATATGGCCAGATCAATATCATGAAGACCCTTGTAATCCGGATCATCTTCCCGCTTTAGCCAGTTGCTGACATCTGCACGAGTGACTGCTTCCCCTCCCAGTCCAAAAAAATCGATCATTACATTGTCGCTGTAGTCGAACGTGTATCGGATGCTTCTGAGGATGTCGTTGTTATTCATGAGGTGAAGATTATTAGGGTTTTATAGTTGAGCGAAGGTCCATAGTAGCAGGTCAATAGTTTAAATCCATGATGCTGCTTCATTAGCAATTATCGCTGATCGAAGGTAGAGGTTGAATAGGTGATAACGCTAATTCTTGAGGTGAGTCTTATTGATTTTGATTTTTTCTTTATAGTGAACCCGGTAGTATCGGGACTGAATGCAGGCCACTCAAAAGTGATCACTGCCAACCGATCACTGAATACTTCCAACTTCCTACCTCAAAGCTTGCTTTACCAATTCTCTCTTGACGTATACAATCAGAAACCAGACCAAGATTCCCGCGACAGAACCGATCGCAGCACCAAGTACCACATCAAAGGGATAATGAACTCCCAGATATACCCGCGTATAAGAAACGATCACTGCCCATAGGAAAAGCCATTTAAGGTGAGGGAGTTTTCCTTTCATTTTCAGATTGAGGAAAGCTGCTACCGCAAAGGTATTGGCAGCATGAGAGGAAACGAAACCATAAAGTCCTCCGCATCGGCCATAATTGTGGATCACTCCATCCCAGCGCTCGTCGTGGCAGGGGCGAAGCCGCTCAAAGAAGGGCTTCATCAATCCCGAAGTGACCTGATCTGAAATTAGAATCGTAATGGCGACACCTCCAAAAACCCAGAGGCTATATTTTGGATCCACTTTATAAATCTTGTAAATCAAGAAAGCATAAAAGGGGAGCCAGGTGATGGTTTCGGTCAATTGGAATACTATCGGGTCGAGCCAATCTGCGTGAAATGAATTCAGCCAAAGAAATACGGACTCGTCCAGTTGTCTTAAATCTTCCATCACAAAGTGAAATTTAACCAGTCAATTCCTTTTTTCAGATGATTGAGGGTAAATTCTTCGGCACTTCCTTCTTTGGTTTGATGCATGTATTCCCACTCGGCATGAGGCGGCATGCTCATCAGAATACTCTCTGTCCTGCCATTGGTGTCTAGCCCAAATTTGGTGCCCGCATCCCAGACCAGATTAAATTCTACATAGCGTCCTCGTCTGATATTTTGCCAGGTTTTCTCAGCATCTCCAAATGTAATAGCGGAGTTTTTTTTCATGAAATAGCTGTAAACCGCGGGGAAGAGGTTTCCGATCCCCAGACTAAAGTTCAGTATTTGGTCAAATTGGGTATCATTTTCCGCACTCAATCGATCGTAGAAGATGCCACCGATTCCCCGGGTTTCTTCCCGGTGTCGGATGAAAAAATATTCATCCGCCCAGGATTTGAACTTGGGATAGTAAGTAAGATCAAATGAATCACACACGTTCTTCACTTCCTGATGAAAATATCGGGCATCATCCGCGTCCACATAATGCGGTGTAAGATCAATACCACCTCCAAACCAATGGGTGCCATTGTCCAGCTCAAAGTAGCGGATATTCATGTGGATAATCGGAACCATCGGACTTTTGGGATGAATCACAATCGAGACTCCGGTTGCGAAAAAGTTTGACTTCTCTACCTGAAGCTTGGATTGGATTTTTTCCGGCATCGGACCGTGAACTGCTGAGAAAGCCACACCGCCTTTTTCAAGGATAGATCCATTCTCAAAAACCCTGGTTCTACCTCCGCCACCTTCTGCCCGGTCCCATTTATCTTCTATAAAAAGACCTGTTCCATCCGCCAATTCCAATTGACGACAGATATGATCTTGCATATCCTGGTAAATGAAGGCGATTTCTTCTTTGCTTTTTCTACTCATTTTAAATGTGACAATTCTAGGGTATCTGATTTGATCTCAGTAAACCGGGTGTGGAGGTCAATTTCGGGTGTCAACTTTAGTCTGCGGAGCTTGAACTAGTTGAGGTGTGCACCAATATGTCTGCAAGATATAAACTTCCAATAGTTGGGTTGGGTGTCAGGGGAGATATTCATACTAATTAATTTGAATATACGCTTCTTTGCCAGTAGGCGAATTTTCTTTAATTAACGGGTTGGATGCTTCGACATACTACGACAAGCTCAGCACAAGTGAAATCGAAAATCAAACGTTCTTCTGGATTTTCAATCGTTTAAACATACTAGAGGCAAGATTGTGGACAAAAATTTCAAATGGTTTGTTCATCTGATGCCAAGTGCCAAGAAACAAAGAAGCAACATTGATTGATCTTTAAGACGCTTTTGGTACTTTTCACTTTCATCAAAATATTTTTCAAAACGGAGAGGCATAGAACGCAAAGAAAAAGGGGCTTTTATCGTGGGTTTATAACCAATCGAGCTTCCGGTGAAGCAAGACACTGAGGATCAACTTTGCACCTCCGCAAGATCTTTTATGGTTGGGGATTTGCACCTTTTTGAGAGATTTGATGCTGCTCTTTTGTTGACTTTACAGTTAGAATAAAGTCCGGCTTCCGGAGAAGAAGGACAATCAACGTTGCCACAAAGGTTTCAACTATTGTCTTTGAACTACTTGCTCTAGACTTAATTAGAAAGGATAACCAATTCCAAAGTTGAGCACGGTTTGCCCTTTGTTTCCGAGGGGTTTTTGCCAGGAAAGATTGTCCAAAATAAATCGCTCGCCCTCAGGCTGTGCAGGATCTATTGCTTTGGTAGCCAGATCCAGTCTTATGACCAGAAAATCAAAGTCCATTCTCAATCCTATTCCCGTGCCTACCGCTATTTCTTTGTAGAATCTGTCAAATTCGAAGTCTGCACCGGGTCTTGTGGCATCGTACCCTATACTCCAGGAGTTGCCTAAATCAACAAAGAAAGCCATATTAAAATACCCGAAAAGTTTCCTTCGGTATTCCATCATGGACTCCATGATCATCTCTGCGGGTTGCTCATTCTGATAGGTGAAGTTACCATCTTGATCCACAGTAGGGACGGAACTTCCCGGCCCGAGTCGTCTTGCCTGCCACGCCCTGATGCTATTACTACCTCCGGCAAAGAAGTATTTTTCGTAAGGCAAAACCCCCGCACTTACCCCATATGGCTTGGCAATTCCAAAATTGACACGATAAGCAAGCGTCTGCTTTTTATCCAGCGGATGATATCTTCTGTAATCAGCCTGAAATTTCAGCCATTGGAAATTGGCATACTCAATTCCTTCTTCGCTGTTACTGGCTACGTCAAAGAAGTTTAGGCTGGTACCGCCACTTTCGGCAAAAAGTCGGAGCAGGGATGCCTTGTTATTTTTGAAATTCCCGTACTGATTGAAATTGATGATGGATTGAACAGAGAAGCTGCTGACGAAAGAGGGAAGAAATGACCAAATCAGGTTGTTGCCTTCTGACTGAAGATTCTCCAGTATTTGAAGGAAATCCTCCGTAATATTTGGTGTTCGAATATAGGCTATGTCTACAGCGTTCACCGTAAACTGCATCTTATTGTTCAGGGTGGCCCAAGAATAACCAAGCTGAGAATTCAGAGAGCTTCGGGTATATTCCGGTCTGTTTGTGTAGGAATACCCGATTGATGTTCGGGTGTTTGGGTTGTATCGGCCGTATTTTGCCAGAGTACTTGGGGCAAAAGGTATCAGGA
>JBILPR010000371.1:0-4205 GCA_044373795.1 Algoriphagus sp.
TAGCCAAGGTTAAGGTTGAATTCATTATGCCGATTGTGATTGTAAAAAAATGGCTGGCGATAGTCTGTTTCCGGTTTGTTGAAATCATAAACATAAAACACATCGATGAACCCTGAAAAAGTAGTTTGGGGCTTTTCCTGTGAGGCACATTGTGGGTAAGCTTCCAGACTAAAAAAAATCAAGAGCAAAAGAATTTGAGATTTTAACAGCTGATTCATCTCCCTTGAATTAGAATTCTTTCATCCAACTAAAATACCGTATTCTTAAACCAAATGCCTCATCCCAACTCTCGAAGCTTGGATAAAAGCCCGGGGTTTGGTAGAAAATAGCGAATCCAACTCTTGAAAATTCAAACTCAAAGATAAAACCTCACAATACAATTATGTTTGGCATCCGGGAGGGGAGTGAGCCAATTTTATTTCTCATAAAACTCGATCGGCTGGTCATCCGGATCGGAGAAAAAAGAAAACTTTTTTCCGGTGGATTCATCGATTCTGATCGGCTCTGTTTTTACTCCAAGTTTGCTCATTTCTTGAACTTCCTTCTCGATATCATCCACTTCAAATGCTAAATGCCTCAAGCCTGTTGCTTCCGGTCGGGAAGTCCTGGCTGGCGGTGAGGGAAATGAAAACAATTCAAGGATATATTCTCCGTTCAGGGAAAGATCCGCTTTATAGGATTGTCGTTCTTTTCGAAAAATCTCTTGTTCCAATTTAAGACCGAGAATCTTAGTATAGAACGCTTTGGAAACCTCGTAATCGCTGCAAATAATAGCGATATGATGGACTTTATTCAACTTGATCATGAAAGGATTAAGGTTTGAAAAGGCTTTAATTATCGGGATAGATTAATACCTAAATAGATATTTGCTTTCTTTCAGTAATCAAATAAAACAAGGATTGAAGAATACCAAGGCCAACTATAAACTATTTTCTATGGACCATCTACTTTTAATTTTCCCTATTTCAACAAGAAAACCCCGGGCTCGGGAGTATCATATTGCTTGCTGAGTTCGGGATAATCCTGAAGAAGTTTACCGAAAACCCCGTCCTGATCCAATACGACATCCGCCTTTTCCAATTGAAGCAACTGAAACAATTCAGCGCGTTGAGGAAGATCTCTTTGTCTTTCCAGGTAGAGTTTACTGAGCTTGTAATTAAGAAACGGACCGCTCATTTCAGAATGGCGGTAAGGCGAAATATCTTCTCCCAAAATCATGATACTTCCTGGATACTTAATTGGTTCTGAATCCTCCACGAAATATTCCGCATGGTTTTCGACAGTTCCATACCAGTACCAAAATGCGAATCCGGGCAAACCGATAATCAGGATATAAAAGCTAAGCTTCGCGATCATTCCCTTTCCCATATTGAGGAAAAACTGAGTGATGAGATACGTCAATCCCGGAATGAAAATGACCAACTGATACGAAGCCTGGCGCTTAATCAGAAAGAATTTCATTGCTGAAAATAAGATCCAAAGGATGATCAACTGTCGCTGTTTTTGTTGGTTGATGGTGGAGCCTCGAAGGACAGCGCTGAAAAAATACCCAACCAATGCCAACAAAACAGGGAAAGCACCCAAGATCAACCAGCTGACGTATGATTGAAATTGATACTTGTCTGACTGAAAAATCAGTGGCCAGATATCAAACGCTGCTTCCAGCCCGTCATTCCAAAAGTAATACACCGAAATAAGCAAAAGCGGAAGAAAATATCCAACCAATGAAAGCATCAACTGTCTGAAAGAAAATCCGCTGATCGCGATGCCGGTGATAATCATGTAGGGCAAAAAGAGGATATAATTTGGATTGAATCCGGTGGCCAGACCCGCATAGAGTCCGATCAGCAAAGTGGATTCGCTTGTTTCTTTTTGAAGGACCGTCAGAGAGAAAAGCTGACCTAATGCTAAAATCAAAAATGTGCTTCCCAGCAAAGTCGGAGAAAGGCTCAAAAGGTCAAACGAAATATGAAACAATGCCAGCATAATTATTGCCGGCAGGTACGTGTTGTCATCGAAAACCCGGTATTTAATCAGAATTGTGTTCCAATAAATTACCTGAATGAGGATTAAAATACGGCCTATGATTTCATAGGCTAGCTTGTTTCTCCCAAAGAAAAAATCAACTATAGCGAAAAAAGCTGCAGAGAGTGGCCCGGTATCGTCAATGACATCGAGGTAAAGAAAATGCCCATCAGCAAGTCTTTCACCCAAAACCATCCAGATCAATTGGGGGTTAGTCAATGGAAATGGGTTCCAAAGTAAATAGACTAAAGTGAGGATCAGAGCGAATAGCCCGACACCGATTAGTCTGAAAGGATCATTGACTTTGAAAAAGCTGAGCAAGGGAATTGGAGATTGAGATAAGTTGGTTTTGCCCAAAATTAAAGCATGCCCAACTATTTCGCTAAATTTGTACCACAAATACTTGTCATGGAAAGTAAAAGACAACAAAAACACGCAAAAATGCTCCAGAAGGAGCTCGGAGATATTTTTCAAAAAGAATCAAAACACCTGATCGGTCGTGCAATGGTGACGATTACCCGTGTTTTGGTAAGTCCGGATATGGGATTCGCCAAAGTTTATCTTAGTTTCTTGTTGGCTGATCCCAAGCAGACGTACGACTTGATCAACGAGCATAAAAAAGATATCAGGCATCAGCTTGCCAAGCGGATTGGAAAATCTGTTCGAATTATACCCGAACTGGCATTTTTCCCGGATGATTCTGCCTCTTATGCACAGCATATGGACAAAGTCATTTCGGATCTTCATATCCCGCCGGCTCCGCCTGAGGATGAAAACGAAGAGGAAACCAATGATTAATAGCCTGGCTTCTTGAATCTCAGTTATTTCATAGCGGCAAGATATTTTCGCAGTAAAAAAAAGCGAAACTTCATCACGGTGCTGTCCACTATTTCCATGATCGGAGTAGCAGTTGGGACGATGGCGTTGGTGATAGTCATGTCGGTATTTAATGGCCTGGAGGATTTGATCAAAAGTCTTTTTGCCAGCTTTGATGCGGAGTTGAAGATCGAGGTAGTGGAAGGGAAAAGTTTTCTGATCAATGAGGAATGGCTGGACAGCATCCGGAATCTGGAAGGTGTCGCCGTTCTCACAGAAGTAATAGAAGACAATGCGCTGCTGGACTATAATGGCAACCAAATGGTGGCGCGAATCAAAGGAGTTTCTGATAATTTCCTGAATCAGGGGAGATTTTCAAAAGGGTATTTTTGGGGAGATACCACGCTGGGAGACGAACTGCGTCCCGCTGCAATTCTGGGAAGAGGAGTAGGTTTTTTTCTTTCTGTGAATCTGGATGATGTCAATGTTCCCCTGAAAGTCTTTTATCCAAAAGCGCCAAGAAGTGCTGCCTCTATTGATCCAACACAACTTTACGCTTCCGGGATTCTCGATCCTGCAGCCTTTTTCAGTGTAGAGCGGCAGTTTGACGATGAGTATGTGATTGCTCCGCTCGCTTTTACCCGAGATCTTTTAAACTATGGGGATAAGCGGTCTTCACTAGAGATAAAAGTGAAGGATGGAATGTCAATCCGAGAAGTTCAGTCAAGGTTGAAAGCCCATTTGGGACCAAAGTTTTTGGTGAAAAATACCGATGAACAGCATGCGGGTTTACTTCGAACAGTCAAGCTGGAGAAGCTCTTCGTGTTTCTCACCCTGACATTTATTCTGGCTATTGCTTCCTTCAACATCTTCTTTTCTCTAAGTATGCTAGCTATCGAAAAGAAAAAAGACATCGCCGTACTCAAGGCAATGGGGGCGCCGGATCGATTGATTCGCAGTATTTTCCTGAAACAAGGAGCCTTGATTGCTTTCAGCGGAGCCGTCATCGGACTTATCCTGGGATATTTTGTATGCTGGATGCAGGAGATTTTTGGGTTAGTATCGCTTGGGATTTCTTCCGCGGTAGTAGATGCTTACCCGATCAAAATCATCTGGACAGACTTCCTCTGGATTAGTTTGGCAGTGATTGCAATCACGATGGTCGCTTCCTGGAGACCGGCCTGGATCGCTTCCCAAGTGGATACGGTGAAAGAACTTTAATTTCTTTTCCCACAGACTGCCTCCCAAACGGTTGCTGCTTCTTCCATTCCCATTTCTTTAGCTTTCAAAAGGTCAGGACAAGCCTCCGCTATATTTCTCATTCGCTGGAGCGTGATTCCCCGGTGGTAGTATCCGGAAGGATT
>JBILPR010000372.1:0-4198 GCA_044373795.1 Algoriphagus sp.
CTGTGGCAATGAAGTTGGTTTAACAGAAGGTCTTCAACATCCGGCGTAGAAAATTCATTTCCAGAAATCAGCAAGCCTCGTTCCCGTCTTTAAATTCCGGTCAGCAGGCTTTCAAAATTGTCAACTGCCTTGATGCACCCGAAATCAAGCAATTCTTCCCGGGAATGTGTAGTCGCAATTCCGATGACTTTAATTCCTGCAGAAATCGCAGATTTCACTCCGCCTATTGAATCTTCAAAAGCCAGGCAATCTCTGGATTTCACACCTACTTTGGTCAGTGCAAGTTCATAGATTTCGGGATCCGGCTTTCCCTTTTTTACTTCATGTCCACCGGTGGTTGAGTTGAAAAAGCGACGGATTCCTAAGGAATCAAGAGTAAAATCTATGTTGTTTTGGTCACCCATCGTAGCGAGGCCAATTCTTACTTTCTGAAGGAAAATTGATTCCAGATAATCCGTCAGGCCATCCACTTCTTTGATCTGAGGGCGATACATTTCCCGAAAGGTTCGCTCCTTTTTTTCGCTGAAGGTCATAAGTTGGGTATTGGTCAGTGTGGGTCCGAAAAAGCGGAACATCATTTCTTCGATTGTCCCATGATTTTGTGCTTGGAAACTTTCATCATCGAGGGTAATCTCATGATTCCGAAGAAATGAAAGCCAGGCTTTTTTGTGATAGGGAATGCTATCCACCAAAGTTCCATCCATATCAAAAATTACAGCTTTGGGGATTTTGATCATCGTGAGTCTTATAAGCGAAATAGTGATTTTGGTCTGGTTGGTAAAGGATAAAATTGTCACTCATTTTAAGTGCATATTTTCGACTTAAGTACATAAGTTCCTGTGGAAACTGAATGATAGTACCTAATTCCATTCCTTCTTCAGGCAGAGGAGGAAAACTGAAAATTACTTTAACATTCCGAGTTCTGTATTCAAGATTTCTACATCTTATCGCAAGGAATCAACCAAATCCGATTGGAAATATTTAATCTGAAGAAATAAGAGTTGAAACCTCCACTTTCTTATGAGGCTATCTCCAACCCTAAAATCATAGTATGGCACATGAATACGCAGAGCAGAGATGACTAAGAGTGCCGGCTTTTTTTGCCTATTCCTGAAAAGCCTCTTTTGGTAAAAATAGAGTTCCAATGCTCAAGACCTCAGAATTGACCTTCGTCCAGGCAAAGTAAACACGCTCTCCGTGAATTTCCATTTGAGGAAATCCGCTCTTGCGATTCGGATCCATCTCGGTAATCTGCCGGGGTTGACCGAGCTTGCCACCTTTCTCAAACCGTGCAGCCATAAGAAAAGTACCTGCTTCGAGGGTTTCCATCCAGGAAACGATTCCCGAATTTTTATCCAGCAGACCTACATCCACACGTCCAATCACTCCTTTGCCTTCCACGCTAACCGGAGTTCCAAAATTCTCACCAGAATCATCCGAAAAGGCAAACTTGACCTGAGGAATCTCATTAGGAGCGGTAAACCAACCCACGAGTAAGGTACTTCCCAGAGCTGCAACTTTGGGACCATTTACCGGACAGCCGGCTATCTCCCAACCGTCAGCCTGTATGATATCGGGCTCAGTCCATTTACCGTTGACCAGTCTGGTAATCGCAATGTCGCGAATCTCCCGATCTGACCGGTTGCGGTACAAAACCACAGGGCCATTGTCTGTGATTGCACTTGTGGTCTGACAGCAGTCACAGGTCTTGGCATCGAGCCGCTCATCCCAAAGAACAATTCCATCCAAACTCACCGCTGCCGCACGGATGCTCATTGCACCTGAATGCCCGGTATGATCATGGCCCCCTGCTCCCGTCTCACGCCCATCCAGCCAGGATACGAAAAAACTGGAATCCGAATAGGCTACCGCTGATACAAATCCATGCTCTGTAAAAGTTGAATCCGTGTGCAATGGTAATCCCGTTTTCCATTCAGTCTGACCCTTTGGCAAAATATTCAGTTTGATATCGTAGGAGAATTTACCCCCGGAGGATTTTTGCAGGATATGGGTAAAAAGACTTCCGTTATTTTCAACAATAGCCGGGAAATCAGCCCAATTGACAAACCAATCTGTTCCTTTGGAAATCAACATAGGATTTGACCATTTTTCACCCTCTTCCAAAAAAGAATGGGAAAACTCGGCCGTGCTGTCATTAACCATGGTTAGCCAGGAAAAGACCAGGTTTGAACCATCCGAGGAGAGAACCGGAAGGGAAGAATTTGCAGGACCGGGAAAAGGAATTTCCTTTGATTCAAAAGTAATTGACTCGGGAGGACTACAGGAAACTACTGCAAATAGAACCCAAAAGAGAAGGAGGATTGTACGCATTATGGCTTTTCAGTTATGAGTTGGGATAAAGTGCTAATGGAACTCCAGTCCACCTGCCCTACTTTCCGGAAGACTTCTTTGCCATGTGGATCCACGATGATCGTCGTCGGTAGTGCATAAATTTCAAAATCCGAAAGCGTTCCAACTTCCAGCCGAACCAATTCCAATCCTGTCACATACTTTTCCTGAAAGGCTCGGATTTGATCCAAGTCCTCTTCTGTAGCGATGAAAAACTGCGTGGTATCGTTTTCCAAGCGTGGAAGAGACTTTTTTAATTCAGGAAATTCCTCCAGACAAGGTTTGCACCAGGTAGCCCAAAAGTGAAGGATTGTCCACTTGTTGGAATTTAAACTCAACGAATCTTCGCTCCCATCCAAAAATCGAAAAATTGCTTTCTTTTGAACTTCTTGTTCTGGAACAACTTCCTCTAGTCCAGTAGTATCCGCATTTTTTTCCTTTACCTGACATCTTGAGAATTGGGTCAAAACAAACACTGCTAGTAAGAGAGACTTCAGCCAGTTAGAGCATTTGACAGCGATAAAAAATTTATTAATTCCTTTTTTCATCTTCAATTTTGAAAGGCTAAAATTACCAGAATTTAAATGCTATTTATTTGATGCTAGATAATCCTTGACCTCCAATCCTGAATAGGGATTGTCCGGGTACTTTTCAAACTATTGGGTGGGTGAAGTAAGCATTTATATGAAGGTCATTAGATTTTGCTAAAAAACTAAGCAAATCCTAAAGCTCCCATTCATCTGCAGTGGTAAAGACCTGAAATTCTATTCAAGAAAATTCCAATCATAAAATATTGTCCGCTTTCCCTTGCGAAACCGTTCACTTTCATGACAGGTTTTAAATCAAAAATAGCGCTCGGCAATCCAGAAGGTCTATTTTTGGTTTGGTACACAGATTGCAATTTTGAACATATAACCTAAAAACCGGACATGCTAACCTTTTTACTTTGGTGCCTTTTATTTGTGATTTGCTGGCCATTCGCCCTGATCGCATTGATCCTATATCCGTTCGTCTGGCTGTTACTTTTGCCATTTCGATTGCTGGGTTTTGCAGTCGATCTATCCTTCTCCTTCGTCCGAAACCTTTTTATGCTTCCTTTTACGCTGGCGGGGAAAAAGTGATTACTAATCTCGGCATAGTCTCTGCCGCTTCACCTCTGAAGTTCACCAAGACGCTGGGTTTAAATCGGGTTAGTAGTCCAGAGGTACGACAACTTTTTATTTGCAACTTGCTTTAGCTGTTTAAAAATTTAAAAAGGTGTATCAATTAATTTGAGTAGTATCAATTATTTGTTAGTCGGTCACCTGTTTTGGCCAATTTGGGAAGTGGCTTAAATTTAGATTTGAAAAAATCGAAAACCTTTATCATCCAAAATAGATTTATACTTCATAAGTAATTTTTCAACCAAATAACCTATCTACTAATGGATAATGCACTAGTTACCAAATCAGGAAGTTTAACTGATTCCCGAAGAAAATTTCTCGAAAAGGCAGGATCTTCTCTCGTCATAGCAACCCTAGGAGTTGCATTTTTCACTTCCTGCTCCTCCACTGAAGATGCAGATCCAATTGCTCCTACCCCCACTCCACCGGGAAATTCAGGAACTGGAATTACCATCTCAGGAAATACCCTCTCAATAGACTTATCTATCCAGACGGCATTAAAAACTTCCGGTAATTGGTTATTGATCGATAATGCAAAAACCCTGGTAGCGAATATAAGTGGAGCTTATGTAGCATTGACTTCTGTTTGTACTCATTCGGGTTGTGATAAAAACTGGACTTTTGGAAGCAATCGATTTACTTGTACTTGTCATGGATCTGTGTTTGATCAGGCAGGAAAAGTACTT
>JBILPR010000374.1:0-4178 GCA_044373795.1 Algoriphagus sp.
TTTTACCATTCCAAAGCTTATCCTGAAATGAAACATTCTTCGATCACACTTTTATTCTTACTCCTGTTTTCCTGCCAACTGGTTCAAGCTCAAAATAATGAGCAATCAATTAAGAAAATCTACACTTTCAAGATCGACAAAGACATCGATCCGGCTATGAATCGAAGAGTAGAGCTTGCTTTGAACAAGGCCAATGAGGCAGAAGCGGATTTGATTATCATCGAAATGGACACTTACGGAGGGGCAGTGAATGACGCTGACGACATCCGAACCATGCTTTTGGAATCAAAAATTCCGGTCTATGTATTTATCAATAAAGATGCTGCATCCGCGGGTGCCTTGATTTCAATTGCTAGTGACAGTATTTACATGGCACCCGGAGGAAGTATTGGAGCAGCCACAGTGGTCAACGGAACAGATGGAGCTGCGGCTCCTGACAAATACCAATCTTATATGCGCTCCATGATGCGAAGTACCGCAGAGGCAACCGGTAGAGATCCAAAAATCGCGGAGGCAATGGTCGATGAAAAAATCATTGTTGAAGGAATTTCAGATTCTACGTCTGTCATCACTTTTTCAGTATCTGAAGCCATCAAATACGGTTTTTGCGAAGGCGAATACAAGAGCATCGATGAAATTCTGGCTGCTCAAAATCTCCAATCGGCAGAAATAATCCCCTACGAGGAAGATAACATCGAAAAAATCATCGCATTTTTCCTTACTCCGGCAATCAGCGGAGTTCTGATCCTGATCATTATTGGAGGAATCTACTTCGAGTTGCAAACGCCTGGAGTCGGCTTCCCTCTACTTGCGGCGATCATTTCGGCAATCCTCTATTTTACCCCTTACTATCTAGGCGGATTAGCGGAAAATTGGGAAATTCTTGTTTTTATCATCGGAATCGTGCTGCTGGCGGTTGAGCTATTTGTGATTCCGGGTTTTGGCATTTTCGGAATTCTTGGAATTATAGGGATTTTGACCGGGTTGGTTTTGGGAATGATTCCCAATCAGAATTTTGACTTCGAATTTGTTCCTGCAGCCGATCTCTTCGCCGCCTTGTTGACCGTGATTTTGGCAGCTTTGGGATCTGTAGTTCTGATATTTTGGCTTACTCCCAAGATCAACCAATGGGGTGCTTTCAGGTCCGTCGCTCTTGCCGATACCCAGCAGCGATCGGAAGGTTATACTTCCAGCTTCTATTCCAATTCATTGCTTGGAAAGACAGGAGTAGTCCATTCCAGACTTCGCCCGAGTGGAAAAGTGGAGATTGACGGAGAAATCTTCGATGCCTATTCCAGAGGTGAATTCATGGATCAGGGAGAGAAAATAATCGTTATTTCCACCGAAGGAACTTCCTTAAAAGTAAAACATTGGGAAAGCTGAAAGCTGGAGAAATCACTAAGTTTGACTCATGAATCCATTTCAGTCGATTTATGAATTGGTCGGAGAGGAAAAGATCAGGCAGCTGACTCAACACTTCTATCAGGAAGTAGCAAAAAATCCTAAACTCAGAAGTCTCTATCCTGAGGATTTGGCTCCTGCGGAAAACCGTTTGTTCCTGTTTTTACTTCAGGTATTTGGCGGACCACCAACTTATTCTGAGCAAAGAGGCCATCCAAGGTTGAAAATGAGGCATCTTGACTGGGATATTGATGAGTCAATGCGGGATCACTGGCTCAATTCGATGTTTGCCGCAATAGGCATGCTGGACCTCGACCCCAATGTGCGCGAGTTGATGACGGGATATTTTATTAAAGTAGCAAACCACATGATCAATCATGCGTAATCTGCTCCGAAGGGTTTACACCATTTATGCAGGACTTCTTTTTGCGATTAGTTTCCTTCTCGTTTTCCCAATCTTGCTCATTTGTATTTGGGTTCCGGGCTGGAAAAAGTTCGGGCGAAAATTGCAGCAATATTGGGCAAAGGTCTATTTTCCTCTCATTTTCCTTCCAGTCAAAATTGATAAGAGAGCAAAAATCGAAAAGGGAAAATCCTACATTTTCGTCGCCAATCACTTTTCCTATCTTGATATTCCTATGATGGGGTTTGTGCCTGGCGACGTACTTTTTGTAGGAAAAGCATCCATTCGGAAAGCCCCACTTTTTGGGTATTATTTCAAAAATCTCCATATCGCTGTGGATCGGGATCGATTGAGAAGTAGGGCTGAAACGATGAAAAGAGCAGGAGAAAATCTCGATGCAGGCAGCAGCGTGATTATTTTTCCGGAAGGAGGAATATACACCGGCCAACCTCCGCAGATGGTTCCCTTCAAAAACGGAGCCTTTCGATTATCCATCGAGAAACAAATCCCGATTATACCCGTCACTTTATCCTATAATCATCTAATTTTGCCTGACGACGGAAAAACGGTTTTGAGACGACGACCTGCTAAAATGATTCTTCATGAAGCTTTGACCCCCTCCCCAACTGAAACCGAAGACACCCTTAAAGAGAAATGCTTCGGAATCATACAGAAGCAACTCAATTTAGACTCCGAACAAAAATGAAAATCGATAAGAACTCCATCAAAAAAACAGCTCACTTGGCAAGACTCGAATTTGACGAGAGCAGTGCTGCAAAAATGTCCAAAGACATGAGTCAGATCCTGGATTGGGTGGAGAAATTGAATGAGCTGAACACTGATAATATTGAACCATTGACGACCATGTCATCCGAAGTAAATGTGATGCGTGAGGACAAAGCCGGTTCACATCTTAACCATGAAGCTGGCCTGAAAAATGCTCCAAAAAGAGATTCTGATTATTTTCGCGTACCGAAGGTAATGGAATAATGTCCGCTCAAAAAGACGATCAACTTCCTTTAACGGCCTTAATTCCCGCCCTCCTTTTGATCATTTCAGGAGGGCTTTTTGCGCTGTATTACCTGATTTTTAACCCTCGTCCCTATTCCTTTATTGAGGCGGCGCAATTCCTCGATACTATTCCTGTCCCGTTTGACTGGGTACAGATCGGCCCGATTTCATTCCCGATTACGGTTGATAATTTTCTGGTTTTTCAGGAATTCAAAGCCCTAGCTCCAATCTTCAGAAGCACCGAAGCTTTGATTTTTGGAGCAATTGTTTGGCTGGTGGTTACTGCCTCACTGGCCTTGATTTCGGAGTTCAAAAAGACCTATTTTTTGATCGCGGCAGTCATTTGGATTTCACTTTTGACTTTCAGCAATTTTAATGGACTAAATATCGGAGGCCCAAGTTCCAATTTCCCATTAATCATCCTCATTTGCGGTAGCTTGATTCCTATTGTGTATTTCCACATCTGGGGAGAGCGGTTTTCCTTTTGGATCAAATGGTTGGCTTCCTTACTTTCTTCAGGCGCCTCTTTGCTCGTACTGACTAAATTCAGCCCGATTATTTCACCAGAACTTTACATTGCTCATCACTCCACCGCTTTGGCAATTGGTCTTTCGATTGCCTGGATTTTCTGGAGCGGACACGCGATCCTTTCAGGTTCGTATATTTTGCTCAGCAGGGCAAACAGGAATTTAGGAATGAAGATTTCAGTTCAGATCGTCCTAATTTCTCTTATTTACCTGATCCTGCTTTTCACTCATTTTCTGGCACTTACCGGGGAATCTATTCTCTATTTCCCTACTTTCAATCCACTATTCCTGCTTATCCCAATTGGGATCTTGGGTTGGCTTCCTTTAAATGCCAAAATACAACAGGTCAAAGAGCTGGCTGCTGGTGCAGTTGTTATAAAAACCTTGTATTTATTTGGATTCGGGTTGAGCCTTTGGCTGGCTTGGAAATTGAAAATCTCCGGAAATCAGCCTGCTGAGGAATTGGTTAAACATCTGCTAGTCTATTCCCAAATAGGCTTTTCACTCTTTTTCCTGGTTTACATCCTCTCCAATTTCCTTTCGGTGATGGATCTGGGTAAATCTGTTGATCAGATTCTTTTCAAACCTTACTCGCTCCCCTATTACCATCTTAGAATCGGTGGCCTGATTACCATGCTCGTTTTGACCACTTATTCGCAAGGAATTGTCGGCGTGCAGGTCAACTCAATGACCAATAATATTTTGGGGGACTACTATTACGAAACGGACCAAAAGCTCGAGGCTAGTATCCTTTATGAAAATGCCTGGGCTCGCTACCGAAATAATGCCAAAGCAAAGCATGCGACTGCTCAATTACTCTTTCAATTAAATCAGCC
>JBILPR010000373.1:0-4178 GCA_044373795.1 Algoriphagus sp.
GTGGTTCCTTTTGTTATCACTGAACTCATCCAGCCTTGACCTAAGTCATATTTGGAAAGTCGGAAATCAAAAGTGTATCCTTGTCCGAGAGAATATTGGTCGGCAAATACCTGAAGCTTTTCAGAATTATAAGTGGTGGCCAAAGGCAAATCAACAGCAGGAGTTGCTCGTTGAGCCATTCGCTTTCCGGTTTGTCCGGGAAGAATGGACAAGAAGAAGGCAGTGGTATCCGAGTGAGTATTGAAATAAGGATTGGGGATGGTGGGAAATTCCGTGTAAAGCAATCGATCCAGAGTCCCATCATTTCTCAGCCCATAAAAGTCGATGAAATCCCCTGAGTCAAATTTCCCATCGTTTTCTCCTTCAATGTGAATCGCAACTTCTTTCCCCCTATGATACATCCGGATAGCGCGTGGGTCGAGGGTATTGGGGTTAACCCCGGAACTCTGAAGTGCTTGTGCAGAAATCCTGTAAATGCCGTCTTTGGCCGTAGGTACCTTATAATAAGTCTGATCATACGTGTACCACGGCACTTGCTGCGCCGAGACCAACGTCGCAAACATCATCAAAACCAACCCAAGCAATAGTGTCCTTTTCATCCTTACTTAGACCATCCTTTAAATCTCCTGTATTCAGGATCCAATTTCTCCAAACTTACCTTGACGCTAAAAACATGAGAATAAGGAGTTTCAGACACATTTCCTATATCAGAAAGAGCGTAATCAATCTGAAATCGCTCATTCAGAAACACCCCTATCCCCATACTCGGTGAAAAATTCAGTGATTTTTCCCCTTCGAAATCTTTGATGTATTGAAAATTGCTCACGCCGGCTCGTAGAAAAGCAAGATTTTGAAATCCGGACTCCAATCCAAACTTGGGATCTATGCTCAGCAGGGAGGTACTGATCACTGTATTTCTGTTCCCGTCGAACGTCATGTCAAGATCCAGAGCTGTGAGTAAATTGAATTGGGAGCCAATTTTCCAGTCATAGGAAATACTGGAAATCGCTCTGGGAAGTGTGATTTCCACCGAGTTGATCGGAACCTCATTATTAGTCTGCGCATAGACTTCCCTTACCAAATCCGCATCGTGAGACCAGGCGTTGAAAGTCGTGGTAATGTCCCTGAGCATCAACCCGACGGTCATTCGATCTCTGACATAAATCCCACCCAGATCCAGCCCAAAACCCCAAGCCTGTGCGAATTTTCCTACGTTTCGGTGAATGATTTTAGCATTCATTCCCACTTTGAAATGGTCAGACAAATCACGGGCATAACTGAGAAGCAGAGCGTAATCTGCGGCGTTAAAAAATTGAATGTTGTTGTAATTCAAAGCCCCATTGGCATCGTAGAGAAATCTGGTGTCCGGTATATCGTCCACGCCAAAGCGAATCAGGGAAATTGCAACCTGGCTTTCGGTTTTGATCGGAGTGGAAAATCCCAAATAATCGTATTGGGCCACTCCCGCAAAATACTCAGAATGCATGAGGGCAAAATCATAGGTATGCTGAATGCCCATCAAGGCTGCCGGATTCCAATAAGCTGCTGTCACATCCCGGGTTGCGGAAACCTGAGCACCGCCCATACCTAAGGCACGAGCTCCCACTCCTATGCTTAAAAACTCATTTGAATACTTTGGGGCGATCGTCTGAGAAAGTGCCTCATTTTTCACCCAAAGCGCGGATTCGAAAAAGAGGAAAAACAACAGACTTAGAATTTTACTATTCACAGTCCTAAAATAAACCAATTTCTAAGTCCTATTTTTATAACAGAATTGATAATTAAAAAAATATACGAAAAGTGTACGCCATCGTACATGTTAATGTTCAATAATTTAACAATTCTAAAATTTTTTAAAGAGTTAGATTTTGATCTTCCTTTTTCTGACAACTATCCCTGAAATTAAAAATTGGCACTCATCTACTTCAAAGGATGTTTTTTGAAATTTTTTCTCCAAAAATCCACTATTGATAGCAAGGAATTAGGTTATACAAGGTAGCATGGAAAAGATTGGTATCATTTTTCATCTGGTAGGCATATAGGAAAAGTAATTTTCCCGATAAAAGGACACTTAATCACCTTATCATGAATGTCGCCAACACACAGATTCAAATGCGCAAAGGACTCCTGGAGTTTTGCGTGCTGCACATCATTTCGAGGGGCGAAGTCTATACTTCAGACTTAATTGATGAACTGACGCAAGTTCAGATGATCGTAGTAGAAGGTACTCTTTACCCGCTGCTGAACAGACTGAAGTCAGCCTCACTTGTGGAATACCGCTGGGTGGAATCAGAGGCCGGTCCGCCAAGGAAGTATTACTCCATCACAGAAGAAGGAAAGACTTTCCTGGCCACTTTGTCAGAGACATGGAACTCGCTAGTCAATTCCACTTTACAAATCACCTCAAAGAATTGAAAAAATGAAGAAGACCATAAGCATCAACATCAGTGGAATCCTGTTCCACATCGAAGAAGACGGTTACGATACGCTGAGGAAGTATCTGGATGCGATCAACCGACACTTTTCTTCCTATAAAGACAACCAGGAAATCATTTCCGATATTGAAAACAGAATCGCGGAGATTTTCCTGAGCAATCTGAAAAACAACAAGCAGGTCATCACTGCCGAAAACGTAGACAAACTCATTGAAAAAATGGGCACAATCGCCGATTTCACTTCTGTGGAAGAAGAAATCGGAGACCTTGACAAGGAAGATACGTTTGACAAAGAAGAGGATATCTACAAATACGTGACTCCTCCTGATCCTGAAAAAGGCGGGTATAAAAAACTGGTACGTCTTGAGAATAAGAAAATCCTGGGTGGGGTTTGCGCCGGCTTGGCTCATTACTTCTCGATAGATCCGCTTTGGACTCGCCTGATTGCCATCCTGTTGTTGTTCAGCGGGAATATGAGATTCAACTTCGGATTCCTGGATATTTTGCCTTTTGATGATTTCAAATTCAACCTGAGTTTTGGAATCTTTGCAGCGATCGCTTACATCGTACTCTGGGTGATCTTGCCAGTTTCCTATGATGTACCGGAAGACAAAAACATCAAGAAGCTTTTCAGAAACCCTGACGACAAAGTAATCGGCGGAGTAGCAAGTGGTGTTGCCGCCTACTTCAATATCGAGGTGGTGTATGCAAGATTAGCTTTCGTACTCTTGATTTTGGCGGGAGGCTCAGGATTTCTGATCTACTTGATTCTATGGATCATCACTCCGGTGGCAAGTTCAATTACCGAGCGGATTAAAATGAAAGGCGGAGAAATCACACTTGACAACATCGATTCGACTATCAAGGAAAACCTGAATCCTACAGCTCAAATCCCTGAATCCCGAACCAGACAGATTCTATTGACCCCTTTCCGAATTATCGGTCAGGTGATCGAGGGAATAGGCAGCGCATTGGGACCATTGGGAAGATTTATCTTCTCTGTGATCCGGGTCTTTATTGGATTGATTGTATTCTTCGTAGGGCTTGGACTTACAATCGCTCCTATTATTGCGATGGCAGTTTACCTCGGAGTATTGACAAACGATGACTACCGTATCCTGATGGATAACTTCCCGATTGAGTTATTCTCGAATATGGTTCCTATTTGGCTGGTGATCTCGACTTCAAGTTTGCTGATCATTCCGGGCATTATCATCATCCTGCTTGGCCTTAGCGTAATTGCTGCCAAGAATCTGGTGAATGGCAGACTTGCTCTTGTTGCATTAGGATTATGGCTCTTATGTGTCGGAATCTCAGCATTCCAGATCCCGAAAATTGTCGCATTGTTCAAAGCCGAAAACTGGCATTATGTGGAATCTGCGGTATCTGTAACTCCTGGGACTTTGATCCTGAGACTGGATCCCGTTGGAGAAGAAACCACTTTCAATGAGGTGAGCCTGAAACTTGAAGGTACAGCTGATACGATTGTAAGTCTGAGAGAGGAATATTTCTCCAGAGGAAAAACCAAAGCAGAGGCAATGGAACGTGCGAAGCAAATCAGTTACAAGTATGTAGTGAGTGACTCTGTTATCACTTTTGATGAAGGATATGATCTTTCCACAATCGAATCATTCCGGGATCAAAAATTAAATCTGATCCTTGAGATCCCCTATAACAGACCGTTCATCATGGAGCGATCACTTCTGGATATTCTAAGAAATACTCTTTACAGAAATGGTTACC
>JBILPR010000375.1:0-4163 GCA_044373795.1 Algoriphagus sp.
GAGTCTGCGTCCATAGCCTCGATCACGTTATTGATTTGCACGTTGCAGAATAGAGCAAGTTTCTTTTTCACTTCTGCAGGAAGGTGATATTCTGTGCGGCATACCAAGATATCAGGCTGAATACCGGATTCCAACAGTTGTTTTACAGAATGTTGGGTTGGCTTTGTCTTGAGTTCTTTTGCGGCCTTCAAATAAGGAATCAACGTCAGGTGGATGGACAAAAAATTACTTGGACCCAAATCCCAACGTGCTTGTCTTACAGCTTCAATAAATGGAAGTGATTCGATGTCTCCGACGCATCCGCCAATTTCGGTGATAATCACATCATATTTCCCTTCCTGTCCAAGTTTATAAAAATTGGATTTAATCTCGTCGGTGATGTGGGGGATTACCTGAACTGTTTTGCCCAGAAATTCTCCTTTTCTTTCCTTGGTAATGACGTTATTATAGATCCTGCCGGTGGTGATATTGTTGCTTTGCGAGGTAGGTACATTCAGAAACCGTTCGTAGTGGCCAAGGTCCAGATCAGTCTCAGCTCCGTCGTCAGTCACATAGCACTCCCCGTGCTCATATGGATTGAGGGTTCCCGGATCGATATTCAGATAAGGATCAAATTTTTGGATGGTTACAGTTATCCCTCTGGACTGAAGCAATTTGCCCAATGAAGCGGCAATGATGCCTTTTCCGAGAGAGGAGGTAACGCCTCCGGTGATAAAGATATACTTGGTGGATGAAGCCATAAGAAATGAGGCAGGGGTGATTTTGGTTGGGATCTTATGGGACTCAAAATTACGGAAAATTCCTGATTTGCCGGTGAGTTTTTATTGAATAGCCAGTTTTTATCCAGAGTTGCTTTTTAATCCGGTAAACTTTATGAAGACAATATGTGTCAAATATTTTGAGTCAATAGGTAATAAACCTAATTTTAAATACTCAAAAAATGAAAGGGGATATTGATTAATAGTTGATTATGCTGATCGTTTTTTTTGTAGATATTCTGATGATTGAGCAACTAAAAGTCAGATAAATTACCGGATAAGAGCAAAAACTTAAATAAAACTAACTGAACATAACTATGGAAAAGCATCAAAGGGAAATTGTTTTGATAGATCAATCTCATATAGACAGGAATCAATTCTTAAATAAATCCCTGGAAGGTTATTTTTTAGATCCGGTAGAGTTGTTTTCGAAAATAGACTGGAGACTCTTTCAGGAAGATGTCACAGTGGCAAATACTGTCTATGGAGAATTATTTGAAGCTGTGGTTCTCAATCATAAAAAGTTGATTTGCTACTGGCCCCATTTAAATATCCCGGATAATAATTGGTTTGAGCTTTGGAGCCAATGCAAAGACGCAAAAATTAAAACCAGAATTATTTATTCTAAAAATTGTTCGGACCAGGTTCATGTTTTGTCGAGTTCAATTCAGGAAACCTGGAAAACTTTTGTTCGCTTTCTGATGGAGTCACTTTGTGAGGATATCAAAATGAACGAGAATCTCCAAGAAATTGCAATTCTGAAATGCGGGGATGATTCGATCTTGCTTTTTAAACTGGAGCAAAACGGAATTCGACAATATTCTTATCTTCAATCACCTGAGAACGGGTTCGACTTTGATTATGGAAATGTTCAATTCAAGGAAAATGGAGCAATTTACACTCCCTTTTTTTCTAGTTTTGAACTATTATTGGAAAAATTGATGCTAGAAATAGATGTAAATAGTTATCAAATATCGTTTTCGGATAGAGCACTCGAAAAGCATTATTTCAATACAATACTTAAGAATTGCACTTCTAAGAACCTTATTGAAACTTGGGTTAAAAACTATTCACTAAATTAGTAATTGTTGATTCAGTTAGTATTTTGTAATATCTAAGGTTTTTTAAGAGAGATTTATCTTATCATTTTTAATATTTTTATATATTGCATGCAGTTTATTAAATACTAATTCTAACTGATTGCAAAAATGAGAGATTTAATCAAAGATGCTATAGCTGACCTTAAGAAAAGTGACGGCTTTATTTATGTAACTGCTGACGGTAAAAGAGTTGATTTACATGAGGCAGCAGCTAAAGGTCTTGCAGTTACACCTGTAAACCCAAAGGATGCTGTTATCAAGAAACTTGAATCAGCTGGTTTACATTTGAGCGACGGTAGATTCTTAAATGAATTGAACGAGTTGATTTCTTTGATTAGTGGCGCAGGTGCTGCTACTGCTTCAAAAGGATCAAAAAGAAGATCATTTTCTGAATCGGAAAAAAGCAAAATTGTGGAGGAATGGCAGAAAGTAGAAGCTGCAGGTAAGAAAACCAAAGCTGCTTTTGCGAGAGAAATTGGAGTAGGATACCAGACTTTTATTAACTGGTTAAGAGGTTGATTTTTAACCTTCTCTCAAATGAAAAAAGACAGCTTTTTAGCTGTCTTTTTTCATTTATAGATATCGCCATTTCTTTCCAGCCAAAATCGCTATACAAAACGCCATTAAACTGAAAATTACAATTGAGATCTTGAAAACAGCCCCAAGTTCTATTTTCGGGATAATTAAGGAAGGTAAAGCAAGGTTTAACCTTGGTAAATTATAATCCGGAAGTTGATTCCAAAAACTGAGGCTGGACTCAGAAGCAGGCACAAATAACAGGACGGTAATAAAGAAAACTGCAAGAAGTCCGCCGATTATTTTCATTCCAAAACTTGAAATAACAGGCTCGTAAGGTTTGGCCGATGCCTCTGCAGAAAGCTTTTTTAAAATATTCAGTTGAAAACCTGCACTTGGGCTTTCGGCTCCTGATTCACGGATCCAAACTTTCAAAGGATCTTTTTCATCCAGCTCAAAATTTCTCATAACAGGTTGATTAATTCTTGATTTGATATTTTCTTCAAGCTTTCCAGCATATGTTTTCTTCCTCTATGAAGTAAAATTTTCACATGTGACTCACTAAAATCTGTGATCTCCTCAATCTCTTTTATCGTTTGCTCTTCCAGATAAAACAAGGTAAGCACAGCAGATTCTGATGGCTTTAGATTTTCCAATGCTTTTCTGATTAGCTGACTTCTTTCCTCAAGATGCAAAGAACTCAAGCCATCCAAAAAATCAACCTGATATTCTTCAGATTCGGGAATTTCTTCCAATTGAACATTGAATCTTTTTGATTTCCGAAGTCTTCCTAAAGCTTCATTGTAAATTATCTTGAAGAGCCAGGTCGTGAATTTTGACTTTTTCTCGAATGTCTTCAAGGAATGATAGACTTTCATGAATGCGTCCTGAGCCACTTCCTCAGCTTCCTCAGGATTCTTCACTATTCGAAGAGCAAGCGTGTAGGCATATTTTTCATGCTTTTGGATAAGAAGTCCAAAAGCATTCATGTCACCATTTAACGTGTTTTCTATGTAATAAAGATCTTCCTGAAAGCGCATTTTTATATTGGATGCAAGAAGTATAAAAGAAGTTACAAAATATTTTTTTTGCTGAGTTGTAACCTTTCGCCATTCGATCTGCATCCAAGAAGAAAAAACCTAAACAACTTTATTATGGCCTCAGACATTTTAATAACCCTGATTGTTTTCTCCAGTATTTTCGGAATAGTGTTTGTCTTCTTAAGTACTAGAAACAAAGAAAGACTAGCACTGATTGAAAAAGGCGCTGACGCAAAACTCTTTAATTCCGGAAAGAAATTGAGTTTTGGAGAATTAATTTTAAACTTGGCATTACTGGCTATTGGCATCGGAGCAGGCGTATTAGTAGGCGCTGTGTTTGAGCAGGGAGGAATGGAGGAAGGTGTAGCCTTTACTTCTTCAATTTTTATCTTCGGCGGAATCGGACTCACCGCAAGCTTTTTCCTGAACAGAAAATTAGCCCAAAAACAAGACTAAACCAGTTTTGATTCAGTGTCGGAAAACCTCCTTTTAGCCAGGGAGGTTTTTTGCTTTTGTACCAAAGCTGTCAGCTCTCGATAATCTGATTATTTTTGTAAAAAAAAGAGAGACTTTGGACCATTTCCAGCTAGTACAAAAAATAAAGCAAAAAGGTGTGCTCCTGATTAAGGAGGGCAACGGGAAAACGTTGACTCTGATGAAACCGGAACTTTGGCAGCCTGAGTTTGGCAATAATTGGATCTACTTGCTTTTTGATTTGTTTCAAATAAGACCCATCTGCGGGCAGTTTT
>JBILPR010000376.1:0-4156 GCA_044373795.1 Algoriphagus sp.
GACAGATAAAGATGCCGCAGTGATGACAAGAAGACTGGCGAAAGAAGAAGGACTTTTTGTAGGATGGTCTTGCGGATCTGCCGTTCACGGAGCACTTGAGTATGCTAAAGAAAACCTCAAAGAAGGCGATCGCATGGTGATTATTCTTCCCGATCACGGTACCCGATATTTGGGCAAAGTGTACAACGACGAGTGGATGAGAAATCATGGATTCTTGGAGGACAAGACTTTCTCCACTGCCAGAGATATCATTGCTCACCGCAGCAATTATACCTTGGTTGCGACATCTAAAACTGACTCAGTTCGTGAGGCTATTGGAATGATGAATAGCAAGAGTATTTCCCAGATCCCGGTGATGGAAAATGGGGAAGTAGTTGGAAGCTTAACTGATAATAAATTACTGGCCCGAATCATTGAAAATCCTTCTTTGAAAGATGCCCAAGTGGCAGATGTGATGGAAGCTTCGATGAAGTTTGTCGCGCTAGACAGTACCCTCGACGTGCTCTCTTCCATGGTAGAAAGGGAAAAAGCGGTGTTGGTGCGTGATGTTCAAAATCAAATTCACATCATCACCAAGCATGATATCCTCGAAGCCTTTACCAAATAAGGAATTCCAAAAATGATTCATCCAAAACTGGAAAAGCTCTTTTCCGCCGAAATAGATTTTGACATCAAATCTTCATTTGCAAAAGCCTGGGAACTTTATAAATCCCAGGCTTTGCTGCATTTGACATTCATGATTTTATTGTTTTCGATTCAGGGACTTTTCGTGATTTACTTGAAAGAATACATCGCTTTATACAGTCTTTTGCTTGCGCCGCCTCTTTACACCGGATTCTTTTTGGTTGCAAATAAAAGCAGTCAGGGCCAGTCCGTGAGGTATTTGGATTTCTTCGGAGGATTTGGCTATTGGTTTTTAATGTTGAGTATCTGGCTGGTTGCCCAGATTTTGATTGTAATAGGTTTGTTTGCGCTGGTGATTCCGGGAATTTATTTGGCAGTTTCTTACATGTTTTCAGCCTTGTTCGGGATTTTCGGTGGGTTTGATTTCTGGACTTCACTGGAGTACAGCAGAAAGTTGGTTACCCGAAACTGGTGGAAATTCTTTCAATTGTTTTTGATTTTAGTAGCGATGAATCTGATCGGTGCCGTCTTTGTGCTGATCAATCCTGTCGCAGCTTTGTTGTTTATAGTAGCTATTTGTATTTCCCTCCCGATGACTTTTTTGGTGATTTATGTGGTTTTTGAGGAGCTGACTAGGGAGGCTTTGGCTGAACCTGAGGTTTAAATTCAGAAGGAAAAAAACTATTCTTCCACAATAAATGCAAAAAAACCTCTTGCGCTAGAATTTGAGCTATCTGATAAATCAAAATTGGAGGCTGTATATTTTGAAATTAAATGATTGTTAATTTCAATACCTGAATTTACCCAAAAGAAACTTGGCCCAACTCCAGCGATTATCTTTGCGAATCCAGCGGGTGGATCCACGGCAGTAGCAGTTCCTGAATGGTCAATCAAAAACGAAAGATTAAATACACCGGGCTTTAGTAAAACCATTTTACTGTTTAAGACATAATTCTCTCCAGTAAAAATAAGATCAAGTTCTCCTCCTCCTGACCCAAAAGGATATATTCCGCCAATTTGATTAATAAACTGAAAGGATTGAATTGCTCCAGGTTGTCCTGCTAAGGGTTGGGATTTATCAGTAAGATGAACAATTCTTACTGTTGTACCGAAATCATAGCCTTCAAAGAGATACTTTATAGTATTTTCCCGATCGGATAGAATCTTGTTAAAATTTATATTGATACTGATAGTATCCCCAACGTTGAAAACCTCCTTTTTGGGAATAACCTCTACAGGCAGTTGAAACTCCTTGCTTAGATATAATGTATCATTTTCAGTACATGAAAATGAAAAAAGCGTGAATGAGAAAAGAAGCTGGGCAGCTAGCCCAACTCCTTTTTTTATGTTCTTAGTACCCATAAGTTTGGACAAGTTGGTTTACCTGAAGGGATTGTAAATTACTATTTCTTCCCAAAAGGTCCGTTTTGAATTGGCCCACCGAAAGAACACTACTATTCAAACTTTGGAATATCATGGAAGGAGTATAGAGGTTTACATTATCTACTACTCCAGTAGTGGTTGGTTCGCCTGAATCGGTAAGGTCGTGATATAGCCCACTGGGTATCCAATAGTTTGAAACTGAAGTGTCACCTGGTTTTTGACTTTCTAATTTGTTTAAAAGGTTTTGAGATAGAAATTGAGCATTACTATTTCCTGAAAAGCTACTGTAATACATACTTCCATAAAACCCGCCGATATAAGCTCCCCACGCTTCGGCCACTGCTATTCTTCCACTACCGCTGGTGTTCTTACTGCCATAGCCTCCATTGGTTACGATGTAGCTGATGTAATCTGTCCAATAAGCATTACCGACCAAAGTATTATGTGTAGCATGTGCCATTTCATGATAGATGGTTTCTACTATATCCGCTGTGGACTGGGTAGTTCCGCCGCTTTTCCCATATCGCAGTGTGATGTCAGGAAGTAGATTTTGCAAAATTTGTTTTGCCGCCACACCTAACGGACCCGATACTCCGGCTAGGTAAAAATCTAATCCTAGGGAAATAAGTGAAGTAGTGAAAAGGGTCCGCAGCATCGGAGCTGATGCACCTTGTGTGATACGAGAAGATATCCAAATATTAAGTGCACTTGCGGAATAGTTAATTCCAAGTTGTCCATTTTTAAATTTTGCATCTCTAATGGTGTTCCAAGTGTGCCCAGCAACCCATTGTGTAGCAGCATTACTATTTGGGTTAGAGTTGTAAGGGAAGGTGTAAGAAACATTCTCCAATTGTGCTGTGGTAAATTCCCCTAAGGTCTTACTGACTGGAATAGCAAATTGCCAGAATTTCCACACGTCATTTATACCACGAATTTTGGATGAGCCATCGGTAAAATGGACAGAAACAATTGCTTTCTTTCGATAATTCACCGAAATGGAATATTGTCCGTTTGCCCGCGTGAGTGCCCTGCGAAGTTTAAACCATCTTCTTGATTTGACCAATATACCACCCAAGGGAACATCCACATTTATAGAATTATCCCGAACTTTAATTGTGCCTGCCACTGTATTTATCGTATTTAATCTGGAATTACTTTTATAATCCTCTATGATTTCATCCTGATTGCCCGACTGTTTCATCATCAGATTATACAGTTCTACTCGGTTAATACCCATCTCATCCAATTGGCGAGTAGCCTCAAGCGTATTGTTTACTAAATTTTCTCTGGCCACTGGACATCCAGTTTCAGTATTCGATGGGTCATAACAACCAGGGGGCACCGGATTCCAAGGGTCTTGGTCCTGAATATCTCCATCATCCTCATGGTATAAATAAACATCGGAAATTACGTCATATGGAACATTCACCGTGATTGGATATTGGAAGGGTACGAGGGTGTAAAAATATGTGATTCCATCCTGGCCGACTGCCGGGTCATGATAATAATCCCCAATAAATTGTACATCCTGATCTAAAGGATAATCCCACAAATCATAATTGGTCAAGTCTAGTGCTGCTAGCTGAGCGTAATTTTGAGGCTTAAATTTAACATAGCGGTGAGTAGGGCTTACGGTTGAAGAGCAGTTAGTGCAGTTAGTCCTTCGATTTTCTTTTTGATATTGGCTTTCCAGTTGGTCCATCGCCAATCTTACATTTTCAATAGTGAAAGGATTGTTTCTTTTTTCACCCAATACAATCTGGCTTTCTGGGTCAAGACTACCTAATAAATCGTTTTCAGGATTTTGAATTGATTCATCAATTTCACAGGATGTGAAAAAGCCAAAGAAAAAAATCGCTAGGCAAAGGATAATGTTTTACATTAATTGTCGGTTTTTGTTTAAAAAGAATGTACAGTTGAAATATAATTAAGCTTTAGGTGACTATGCAACTTTACACTATTAAATTTTTAATAATTTTCACTTGGTAAGAGCTAACTCGAAAAGCTTTAAGTACAGACTAAAAAGAATCTAAAGCTACTCATGAGTAAGAATCATCGCTTCCAGCCTTGACCTTCCTTTCTCAGCAAACTCATTGATGGCAGTTTCAGAAGCCGCAGGTGGTTTTATCGGAGAAGAAAAATAGATTCT
>JBILPR010000377.1:0-4129 GCA_044373795.1 Algoriphagus sp.
TACTTTAAATATTTTGCCTTCCGGATCATCATTGATTACATAAAGTGCCTGATCAGGACCCTGAACAATGTATCTGAACCGGGTTTGTGCCTCAGAAAATAATCGCTCTTCACCTACCACTTTATTGTCCTTGATCACAAGTCTGTCTATGTGCATTCCTTTCAGGCACGCTAAAAACAAATTTCCTTTCCACTCAGGAATTGCATTTCCGGTATAGAATGTAATCCCGCTCGGTGCAACTGAAGGATCAAAATAATAGACAGGCTGTTCCATTCCCTGCATTTGAGTTTTTCCGCCATTCACAGGTTCTCCACTGTATTCGATTCCAAAGGAGATGGTAGGCCAGCCATAATCTTTGCCCGGTTTGATGATATTTATCTCGTCACCTGCATTTGGTCCGTGGTCACTTGCCCACAATTCTCCAGTGGTTGGATGAAAAGCCAAGCCTTGCGGGTTTCGGTGGCCGATCGTCCAGATTTCAGGCAATGCATTTGGGGTTTTCTCATAGGGATTACCCGGTGCCGGCGATCCATCCTTTTTGATCCGTATTATTTTGCCCAAAGAAGAACTCAAATCCTGGGCTTTCTTACGGATTTCATCATCAAATCTCTCCCCCGTAGTCACGAATAAATAACCCGATTTATCAAAAAGCATTCTTGATCCATTGTGATTGGGTCCTTCGTAAACCGGCGAGGCCCGGTAGATAATTTTTACCACTTCGAATTTCTTCCCATCCATCGAAAGCTTTCCCCGGGCTACTGAAGTCACTCCTCCACCTGTTACTTCCTCTACAAATGTCCAAAATACGAGTCGGCTTCTGGCAAAATCAGGATCAAGTTTCACATCATACATGCCACCATCACCTCTTAATCTCACTGCCGGGACATTTGCAATAGGCGGTCCAACCTCTCCTGATTTCGTAACAAGCCGGATATTTCCGGATTTCTCCGAAACGATCATTCTTCCGTCAGGTAAAAAATCTAATCCCCAAGGTTGCTGAAGACCACTCGTAACCACCTGAAGTTTCACTTTTGGTTTTGATTGAACTCCGGCAACTCTTGTCTGACCCGGAAATGCAGGTTTTTGGCCTGTTGATATTGGAGGAAGGGTTTCCACCGCTGGCAATGTTTGCCCAATTCCCTCTGTCGCGAGGATGACCAGTAAAACGAGTATTGCTAACTTATTTTTCATCCTGATAATTTACGATTTTGATCAATCAGCTCAAAGGTCCTCAGAAACTTGGTCGGCAATCTTTATTTCCCAATTAGAGGTTAGGGAAATCAAAGGTTTTTTTCTTTTCTTTATATCTTGTATTAAAAAAATCTATATCTCTCTCAGCGTAGATGGCGTAAGATTCTAACAGATTGAAAAGGGAAGGGAGCTAACAAAAAATCTGACTTTGCCTTTTCGAATACCTCATTGATTTACACTCAAAATACCAATTGAAGCAGATCTTAGTCATTTTTAGTTTTTTGATGGCCATCAATTTTGTGGCCTCCACTTTCTATGGCTCAATGCTGGTAACTGCTGAGGAATTGGTAGAGACCAATCCGCTTCAGGAGATTTTAGAAAAGCACGTGGATGAAAAAAGTGATTTCATGCTTTCGGCTTTTCGGTTTATTCCTTCGGTAATTGAGGAAGAAAAGAGTTTCTACTCCAGTAAGAATTCAGCCCATTTTTCTACCTACGAGCAGGATATTCTGCTTCCTCCTCCCGATTTTTTCCGGTTCTCTTCCTGATTACCGGTCTCAGGGTGTTCCTGAGCCTCTCTTTTCATTAAAAATCTAATGTATGAAATCCGCATTTAAGCATGCCGGCAAGGATTTGTCGGCTAGTATTGTCGTGTTTTTTGTGGCTTTGCCACTTTGTTTAGGTATAGCCCTTGCCAGTGGAGCCCCTTTATTTTCAGGACTGATTGCCGGGATCATCGGCGGTGTGGTTGTAGGAGCGATCAGCGGTTCTTCCTTAGGTGTCAGTGGTCCGGCTGCCGGGTTGGCGGTGATAGTACTTACAGCTATTGGCACATTGGGTAGTTTTGAAGACTTCCTTCTAGCCGTGATTCTTGCCGGAGCGATTCAGATTGCTTTTGGGATTTTAAGAGCTGGAGTGATCGCCTATTATTTCCCAAGCGCGGTCATCAAAGGGATGCTTGCTGCGATCGGTATCATCATCGTGTTGAAGCAGATTCCTCACGCATTTGGGTACGATGCAGATTTCGAAGGGGATGAAAACTTCATTCAGCCAGACGGGGAAAATACGTTCACTGCCCTTTCTTCCATGTTTAATTCCATTTCCGAAGGTGCCCTCACGCTGTCCATTATTTCTCTGTTGATCCTTATTCTCTGGGATAAAGTATTGAGCAAAAAGCACCGGATATTCCAATTGATCCCCGGACCTTTGGCTGCGGTTATTTTGGGATTAGCCTTTCAAAGCCTTGTTCCCGAAAGCTCGGTTTTATATATCCAGTCTTCCCATCTGGTGAATGTGCCTGTGCCGGAAAATCTGAATATGTTCCTGGGCCAGTTTACCCTTCCGAATTTCGGAGCGATAACGAAACTCGATGTTTGGACCGTAGCACTCACCCTGGCAGTGGTGGCAAGTCTTGAAACCCTGCTATCCGTAGAAGCGGCTGATAAGCTAGATCCTGAAAAACGAGTAACTCCAACAAACAGAGAGTTATTTGCCCAGGGAACAGGAAATATCCTTTCCGGATTGATCGGCGGAATTCCGGTCACTCAAGTGATTGTCCGAACTTCTGCCAATGTGCAATCCGGCGGAAAAACAAAATTGTCTACCATATTCCATGGGTTTCTCCTTCTTCTGTCAATCATCCTGATCCCAACCTTGCTGAACAAAATCCCTCTGGCGGTTCTGGCAGCTGTGTTGTTGATGGTTGGCTACAAGCTGGCAAATCCGGCCTTATTCAAAGCAATGTTTCGCCTTGGAAAATCTCAGTTTATCCCGTTTATCGTGACCGTCATCGGCGTTGTGTTTACCGATATTTTGGTGGGCATCGGTTTGGGTATGGCTGTGTCCGTGGTGAGTATTTTGATTGAGAACTATAAAAACTCTCATTTCCTGCACATTGTGAAGGATACTTCTGAAAAAAATCATGTCTACATGACCCTGGCGGAGGAATTATCATTCCTGAACAAGGGGGCTATCCTCAGGGAACTGAGTAATCTTCCAGAAGGAACTTTCCTGGAGCTCGATGTGCGAAAAACGATCCGTATGAACTACGACCTGATCGAGATATTGGAAGATTTTGCTTCCAAAGCCAAGGAGCGAAATATCCGTGTAAAACTAATTTCTGATAGGGGTGTAGTCGAAAATCCGGAAAGCTACAGCGCTTTCTTTGGATGGAATTCTCCTGTCAACTCACATTAATCACTGACTTAAAATGGATAAAAGATTTTATAATCAACTGTTGGAAAACAACAAAGAATGGGTCGCTTCCAAACTGGCGAATGATCCTGACTATTTCGAGAAACTTGCAAAAGGTCAGCAACCTCCCTTGTTATGGATAGGTTGTGCAGACAGCAGAGTACCTGCCAATGAAATCATAGGAGCGCAACCAGGGGAAGTTTTCGTTCACCGTAACATCGCCAATATGGTCTTGCACACAGATATGAACATGCTGAGTGTACTCGACTATGCGGTGAATGTGCTTAAAGTAAGTCATGTAATCGTCTGCGGGCATTACGGCTGCGGTGGTGTGCGCGCTGCCATGGGTTCGGAAAGCTATGGCTTGGTGGACAACTGGGTAAGGCATATCAAAGATGTCTACAGATTTCATCAGGCTGAATTAGATGATATCGAAGATGATACGCAAAGGTTCAACCGCTTCGTGGAGTTGAATGTGGTCGAACAGGTTTATGATCTGGCGAAAACCTCCATCGTCCAAAACGCCTGGAGCATCAATCAGCCTCTTCATATTCATGGATGGGTTTATGGGTTGGATTCGGGAATCATCAAGGATTTGAGTGTAAATATCGAGTCCAACGCCATTCTGGATGAGGTGTACCAGTTGAATATTAAATAATTCATCCCTTTTCCATTCGTTTGTTGTTCAATTGAGTTGAAATTTCCGACAGATAAAAGGGGGAATGATTCTATGGCTCCGGTGAAA
>JBILPR010000378.1:0-4126 GCA_044373795.1 Algoriphagus sp.
GAATAGCCAAATTGCACCAATCAGACATTCCAAAATCCCGAAAGAAATCGTAAACGTGCTGAATTGAATAAACCTGCCGATGGTCCCATCAAAGAGTGTTTCAACCAAGCTTTCCGCAGGAGAAACGCCAAAAACTTTCAAAATCCCAAACCAGAAATAAATGACAAACAAAGACACTCGGCCCATCCATACAATTCTTCCCATGGTCTAATTAGTAAGCTCGAAAGATATTTTATCTGCTAAGTGGCTTCAATGATTTTAATCAGGTTTTAGCTTATTCAGAAAGTTTATTTGGTTTTATAACTTGGGGAGTCTTTTTCTATTGGAAAAAACCCCAAAACTAGTGCGATCCTTCTTTTTACTTTTTGATTGTTTTTGTGGTGGTCTCCCCTGTTTTAAAAAAAAATCCTAAAAAGTCTTTCCCTGAAAAAAGATCGGAGACCAGGTTTTCCTTGACATTAATACCGTTTTCAGGCTATCAATTCCCCTCTTTATTTTCCAACTATTTAGTTCGAATTCCCTCAAATTTGAAATCATTATTTCTCTACCTATATTAAAAAACCATAGACCCAAAAACATGTCGGAAAAGAGAAAAGTCACCCTGAAAGATATTGCCAGAGAATTGGGGATTTCAGTTTCGACCGCTTCCAGAGCACTGAATGGTTACGAGAAAATTTCGGCCGAAACCATCAAAATGGTCAAGGAATTTGCTGAAAAACATCACTACACTCCTAATCTCCTGGCTGTAAATCTTCGGAAAAACAGGACCTCCAATATTGGGATAATCGTTCCGGAGATCGTTCACCATTTCTTCTCGACTGTCATCAGCGGGACGATCGATATGGCCAAAAAACATGGGTACAATGTTCTTGTAAGTCAGTCAGACGATTTGCTGAAAGATGAAATCATCGCTTGCCGGACCTTGCTCGGCAGCAGTGTGGACGGACTCTTGATTTCTATTTCCAATGAAACTGTCGAAGGTGATCATATTCAGGAATTCCTCGACGAAGGAAAGCCTGTCATCCAATTCGACAAAATCACCGATCTACTAGACACGCCAAAAGTGATTGTTGATGATTTCGACGGGGCGTATCTGGCAGTAAAACATTTGATAGATCAGGGCTACAAAAAGATAGCGCATATCGGAGGAAGGAAAGATGTGAAAAATTCTGTGGCCCGACTTAACGGATACGAAAAAGCACTGAAAGACAACCGACTAGAATCCAATGAAGATTGGGTGCTTTATTGCCAGAAGATTTCCGAGCACGAAGGTTTTGAATTTGCCAGAAAACTGATGGAAAGCAAAAACCCGCCGGATGCTATTTTTTGCATTACTGATTTGGTGGCGTTTGGGGTGATCAAATACCTTAAATCTGCAGACTTCAAGATACCGGAGCAGGTAGGCGTGATGGGATTTAGCAATTGGCAACTTGCCGATATTGTCACTCCGGGACTAAGTTCGGTAGATCAGCATGGATATCAGATGGGCCAAAAAGCAACCGAGCTGATGATCAAACTCCTCAAAAATCATTCGCTTGGGGAGAATGAAATCATCGAGCTCAAAACCAATCTGATCGTACGGGAATCGTCAAGTCTTGCTTCGAAAAAAGTCTGATCTTAGCCCACATCCTTAGAAAATTACCGGGGCTCCAGCAGGTAAAACTCATACGGACCTAAAACGAGATGTTCGTTGTCAGCCCCAACTTCAAACTCCTTTTCAGTCCAATGATCGTATAGCGTGGTGGGTACAACTCCATGTTCCTTGAAAGCATGCCAGGTCAAATTTGCCGGATGACCGCTGAAATTGAAGACCGCGAATAGCTTTTGCTCACCCAATGTCCTCAGGTATCCTGCAACGTGAATATTGTGCGGAGGAAGCCAGGTGAGATTTTTGTGATCACCTACGACGGACAGTTTCTTGCGGATCGTGATCAACTTTTGGGTTGCGGTGAAAACACGATTCTCAATTGTTCCGGGTTCATCGATCTTTTTATTCTTTTCCCAATCGATCACCGGTCGATGCATCCATCGGTTATCGTAGCTTTTCCCCGGATCTTTCTGATAGCTGTAGTCATTTGTATAGCCCGCCTCATCTCCGTACAAAATGATCGGAAGTCCGCCCAAGAAAAAAGAATGCGCCTGCATTAGGCTGATTTTCTGAATGGAGGTATCGATTCCAATCGGATCATTTTCCCAAATGGCTTTTTCGAGACCGCAGAGCGAAGCCAGAGAACCGCTGATTCTCGCATCACCGGTTTTGGGATTGGAAGAGAATAAAGCCCCTCTCGCCGGACTGTTTGGGAAAGCTCCTGAGAAATAATCTTTGAGGAATCTTCGGTGTTGATAGGGATTTTTGCCAACCTCAGCTATCATCGAGTCATCATATCCCAAGCCGATATCATCGTGACAACGGGTATAGGTAATCCAGGAAGTACCGTAAGGTTTTTGCAGAATATCATGTTGACAAGCCAGCATCACACGGGTATCTCCACTCGCCAGCATATCCCATTGCAACGCCATCTGAGTGGCATTGTAGGCGAAATCACATTCTTTCGCAGTGAAATCTCCCGTCCCAAAATACTTCATGATCTCTCTGGGAGCCACAATTGCCTCTCCCAAAAGCGCCATTCCCGGAGCAGAAACCATCACGCATTGCTTGATCAACTTGAGCAAGGTATGGGCTTCCGGTAAATTCTGACATGCCGTACCCGTCTGCTTCCAGATGAAAGCCGGCGCGTCGATCCGAAGCACATCCACTCCAAGATTCGCATAATAAAGGATCGTGTCCAGCATCTCCCTAAACACAATTGGATTGGTGAAATTCAAGTCCCACTGATAATTGTGGAAGACCGTCATGACCCATTTATTGCAGGTATGGTCATATGTGAAATTTCCGGGGGAACTCTCCGGAAATATATCCGGCATCTGCTCCTCAAACTGGTTGGGAATCCAGCGATTGTCGTACATATAGTAGTAATCCTGATAAAAAGGATCACCCGCTTTGGCTTTTTTTGCCCACTCGTGGTGGTGAGAAGTATGATTGAGCACGATGTCGAGCATCAGGTACATTCCCTTTTTCTGCATCTTTTTTCTCAGCTCGATCAGGTCCTCAATCGAACCGAATCGCTCATCTACTTTTCGAAAATCGGATACTGCATATCCCCCATCACTTTCGCCTTCCGGACTCTGAAAAAGAGGCATCAGATGCAAAAAATTTACTCCTAGCTTATCCAGGTAATCGAGCTTCTCTTCCATCTTCGGAAGATTTCCGGCAAACCGATCGACATACAAACTCATGCCCGTCAGCTCATTGCTCAGAAACCAATGTCCTTTCTTTTGCTTTTCCCCGTCCCGCTTTCGAAGGTCTTTTCCTCTGGACTTGTACCCCTGAATCAGGGTGACCAGCAATTGCCCGAATAACTCATCAGACTTTGGATGAAAGCTGTAGATTTCCTGAAAAAGCCCAAAAATAGTCTCCACTCCGGCAATCAGGCTATTATAAAAAACCTTGTCCTTTCCGGAAATATCTACTTTATTTTCACTGAGTACTCGATGGGTATTTTCAAAAAGCTGTTGCTCAAACGTCATCACGAATCGATTTGTGAATGTTTTATTAATTCTTTTAAGCCTCGAATTGGTTCTAAGCCCTTAGGTTTTTCGGGTGCAAATCACGTCAAATTATCCTGAATCCTTTTTTAATCTTTTGGGCTTTTTTTAATGACCTGCGGAAACCGGAACTGCGCCTTCGATATTTTTATTTTCTGATATCCTCAAGGTAGCTGCTGCTGAAATCAACAATAAGACACCCGCAAAACTGATCGCCAATCCGGGATCATTATTCAGGAAATTTTTGGAAATAAACCCGAAAGTCAGCGTCTGAATAATCATCGGAACCACAATCATCATGTTGATGATTCCCATATACACACCGTAGCGCTCCTTCGGAATATCGTTGACCACAAGCAAATAGGGAATCCCCATCATACTTGCCCACGCTATCCCAAAACCGGTCATTGGTGCGAATAGCAAGTATTTGTTTTCCATATGGGGAAAAATCAAAAGCCCAACTCCGGCCATAATCAGGCAGACAAAATGGACTTTCCTGGGTCCAAATTTTTTGGCAAGT
>JBILPR010000379.1:0-4121 GCA_044373795.1 Algoriphagus sp.
CCCAATCCTACTTCATCTGCTAAGATCGCTCCTTTAGAAAGAGGGGATTTGAATGCAAACAGGGCCGCCTCAACCTGATGGGGATTTAGATCTACCTGTGCGTCTAATAGGGCAGAAGCCAGTTTTTCGATGCTGTCTGAAGCCACTCGTTTTGTTAATTCAAAAGCAAAAAATTTAGCGTGGTAGTCAGTTAGCTGCATTAATCGAGTGGTTGTTCAAGAAGCAATCTAATAATTCATTAGGTAAAAATCGGTTAAATTTTAGGAATTGCCTGGAGAAAAATTCTTTGGTGTTACCAATAAAAAAAACCTCAAAAACGTTCGGAAAGTCTGGAGTGGTTTACAAGAAAATGCCATTTTTACACTTTGTTTCTAGATACCCATGTACACACTTTCTTTGGCACAATCCCAAGTATTATCCAAATTGATAGACAATTATCCCGATGTCTTGCTTGATAGGGGAAAGTCATTGAATAGCAAGGAGTTGATTGAACTTATGGGTCAAACGGTCGGAGAGAATGAATTTTTTTTCACTGCCGTCGGCTCCAAAAATGAAAGATATCAGGTGGACGTCGATCTTTCTCCAATCGACGGCAGACAAAGGAACTTCTCCCCTGAGTCCAAAACCTTTTGTTCGTGCCCTTATTTTGAAGAAAATGGAGAATGTAAGCATCTGGCTGGTTCATTCTACCTTTTGAAGTCACTAGGAGCGGAGGTGCCACAGTTGGGATTTTGGTCAGATCTTTCTTCAAAAACAATTGATTTCAAACCTAAACCAAAAACAAACGAAGAGCCTCCTACTGAATTTCTGGTGAAAAAGGAGGCATTGGATCGGCTTTCTGAGATTTTGCCCAATTCAAACAAGCGCTTAGCTTCCTGTTCCATTCAAAAAATCAATTTTTTTCCCGATGGTCTTGAATATGAGGTTTACCTCAATGGCTACCATATCGTAATCAGGCTGATCTACAATCCCATCACCGGGAAGTTTCAAGTTAATTTCCCAAAATCCTGGAAAAAACTACTTCCTGAAATTTATACATTTTTAAAAAATCGGTTTTCGGAAAAGTACAGGGATCAGGATTTCCTGACAGAAGAGATTCGTCAGGAGTCCAAAATAAAGTATTTGGAGCGTAAGAATCTTCTTGCACTCGTAAAGGAAGTGTCAACAGCCGTCTTAATCGGCTACTCTGGAGATCGAATAGGGTACCTTTATTCCGGAGAACTTACCGGCATTAGAGAGGTAACTGAAATTAAAGCCGACATGAAAGCCCTTTTTCCCATCGTGAAGGAAGAAGACTTTATCCAACAACTGAAGGAATCCGACGGTGCAAAAGAAGCAGGTAAATACAATCTGGGAATTGGTATCCTTTATCAGTCTTACTCAAATACGTTCTCTTTGATTCCGATAATCGGTAAAGGCAAGAAGGATGATCCTGATGGGTTGCAGACCCGATTGGAAATGTTGAAAGACTCCAAAGATTATCGTTTGGCTAAGCCAGAGGGATTAACCGAATTAATTTATTCTGTATTTGCCTTCAATAGAAAAAGTGAAGCGAGAGATGAAGAAGGCCTTTGGAAAACGGGTGTGGAGTTATTTCAACGAGCTTCTAAATTCCCTTTTTATAAGCTAGATCCCCATGGATTCAATGCAAATCGGATTTTTGCCAGGGACCTTTCCGATCGAATTTTCCCGGCTCAAAGCACCGCCAGAATGAGTATCTACGAGCTTGAATTTCTCTATGAAGTGCAGCTAATTATATCTTTTGGGGGAAATGATTATACTTTTCAACCGGGTTCGAAAGCACGTTTCCAACACGGTTTCGGTTTTTTTGATGATAAGTTTCTTTTTTTCAGCGATATCAGGCAAGCAGAAGGAGTAGGTTCTTTGGTTCATCTTCTTCCTTACAAATTCCCCAAGCAACAATTGGATGAGGTGATTACAGAAATTATTCAGCCACTGAGCACTTTTTTACCTTTTGAGGACAGCCAAAACCTGATCAAGTGGGTTGTTCGTGATGAGGTCGCGCGTGAGGAACTGTACATCACCGAACTGGGAGGATTGGTTTCGTTTGTGCCCAAAGTGATCTATGGAGATCAGCCTGGGATCAATCCTCTCGACCCTTCCTTAATCATCGATCCTGAGACTGGAGAATTTGTGGAGCGAAATCAGGAAGCAGAACAGTCATTTTTGGAATTTGTAATGGAGTTGCACCCAAAATTCGACAAACTGCTGCCCAAATTTCACTTTGCGCTTTCAGCGTTGGATTTTGCCGAAGGCATGTGGTTTTTGGAAGCTTTCGAAAAGCTGAAGATTCGGGGTGTAAAAACCTACGGACTGGAAAACATCAAGATCAAGCGTTATTCGCCGTTTCAGGCAAAAGTATCCACTCAATTTTCTTCCACCGTAGATTGGTTTGGAGTACATACTGCGGTGAGCTATGGAAGTGAAGTAATCAAGCTCTCGAAGATTCGGAAGGCTTGGGAAAATGGCGAAAAGTTTGTCCAACTCGGGGACGGAAGCTTGGGTAAAATACCGGAAGATTGGATGAGAAAAATGCTTAGGCTTCTGCGATCCGGGGAAGTTACTGGGGAGGAAGTGAGGCTTTCCAAGATCCATTTTATGTTATTGGAAGACTTGGAAGAAAGTCTCGAATATTCCCAAGTTCAAAAGGAAGTTGATGAGAAGAAGCTTAAAATGAGTCAGTTTGAAGGGATTCAAGATGTCACGGTCTCTCAAAAAGTGAAAGCTGAACTCCGTCCTTATCAAAAAGCAGGGCTCAATTGGTTGAATTTTTTACGGGATTTCGAATGGGGAGGTATCTTGGCAGATGACATGGGTTTGGGTAAGACATTGCAGATGATCACTTTGATCACCCAGCTGGAGGAGCAAAACCCTAATATTCAAGTGCTTATCGTAGCTCCTACCACTTTACTTTTCAATTGGAAAAAAGAGCTGGAAAAATTTGCACCCCATTTGGATTTTTGGATTCACCACGGGCAGCGCTACGAGACCGCTGAGGAGCTGACCAAGCATCAACTGGTGCTGACAAGCTATGGCTTGGTCATAAATGATCTTGAAATTCTAAAAGAAATCAATTGGGATCTTATCGTAGCAGACGAGTCCCAAGCCATTAAAAACACGGGTTCTCTCCGCTATAAAGCAATGATGCGTCTGAAGGGAAAACAGCGGGTTGCCTTGTCTGGTACCCCGATCGAAAACGGTATTCAGGAGCTTTATGCCCAGATGAACTTTACCAATCCGGGCTTTTTCAAGACTTTCCATCACTTCACCGGAAATTTCCTTACTCCGATCAAGAAGGGCGACACCGAGGTGATCCAATCGCTCAAAAAACAAATCACCCCCTTTGTTCTTCGCCGTACCAAAAAGGAAGTACTTACCGAACTTCCTGATAAAATCGAGGAGTTTTTATACTGCGAAATGGGGACAGTCCAGCGTGCTGCCTATGAAGCAAAACGGGAAGAGTATCGCAATTTTCTCCTAAATAAGTTCGATGAATCAGGAGCAGATCAGTCCAAGATGTTTGTGCTCGAAGGGCTTACCCGACTGAGGCAAATCTGCGATTCCCCAAAACTTACCGGAGATACAGAATCTCACTCAAGTGCTAAAATAGAACTTCTGAAAGAGCATATTCTGGAGAAAACAGGGAATCATAAAATTTTGATCTTCAGTCAGTTTGTTAAGATGCTGGGCTTAATCCGAGAGCAGCTGGATCAATCCGGGATTTCCTATTGCTACCTGGACGGTCAGACGAGTCTGGGAGAGCGGGAGCGGCAAGTGGAGCGGTTTCAGGAAAATGAATCCGTCCGAGTCTTTCTGATCAGCCTCAAGGCCGGTGGTACCGGACTCAATCTTACCGCAGCAGACTACGTTTACATCGTGGATCCCTGGTGGAATCCTGCCGTGGAAAACCAAGCCATAGACCGCTGCTATCGCATGGGTCAGGATAAGCACGTAGTAGCCTATCGAATGATCTGCCAAAACTCCATCGAAGAAAAAATAATGGAACTTCAATCCGCCAAAAGCCAACTGGCCAAGGATATAATTGGCGATGGAGAAGGAATACTTGCAAGTTTGGACAGGGAAGGAATGCTGGAGTTGTT
>JBILPR010000004.1:0-42828 GCA_044373795.1 Algoriphagus sp.
GACTGAGAATCTCGCAAAAACTTTACGGACGGGAAACAGAAATCCAGACACTGGAAGAAGCTTACGACCATGCTTTACGTGGAGAAAAAGTACTTCTCACTATTTCAGGTCAAAGCGGAGTCGGCAAAAGCATCCTTTGCCAGGAACTCTACCGAAAAATCAGCGGTAATACCGGCTTTTTCCTGAGCGGCTCTTTCGACGTGATGGATCGGCAAACTCCCTATCTGGCATTTGAAAAGGCATTTCGACAATTTTCGGAATGGCTCCTCATTGCGTCTGCCGAAACTCAGAAAACCTGGGGCAAGCGACTAAAGAAAGAAACAAAAGGACTGGGCAGAATTCTTTTTGATCTGGCTCCAAAACTTGAATACATCCTCACAGACCAACCCGAGCTTCTTCCGCTAAAAGGCTTCGAAAACCAACAAAGACTTCAGTTTGCTATCAATGCTTTCCTGCAAAGCATCGCAAGTCCGGAATCTCCTACAGTCCTATTTCTGGATGATTACCAATGGGCAAATGAAGCTTCCGTAGAACTTTTGAAGTCCGTTTTGAGCAACTATAACCTGAAGAATATCTTGATTATCGTCGCTTTCCGGGAGCAATCCGGCAACTTCAGCAACACGCTGATGAGCACACTGGATGGGATGATAGAAGAGGGAAATCAGGAGACAAACGTACTTTCCTTTCAACTTAACCTCAAGCCCTTAGAACTTGAAGATGTAACCAATCTCTTATGCGATACTTTGAAAGTCCCTGATAAGGCAGTAGGAGAACTTTCGATTCTGGTATATTCTAAGACAAAAGGCAATCCATTTGCAATTACTAAACTGCTTGAACTCCTCTACAGGCAAAAACTTCTCGTTTTCGACTATCCTGATAATCGCTGGACTTGGAATCTTCATACCATTTATTCACTCAATCTTAGCGATGAAGTAGTCGATATTTTGCTGGAAAAAATAAGAACCCTTCAAACTGAAGCCTTGACCATGGTTAAGATTGCCTCGGTATTTGGGCTTGAGTTTTCCATTCACCAGCTGGAAATGATCTCAAAACAGAACCCGTCGCATATTCACCATCTTTTATGGCCTTTGATCCAGGAGGGATCACTAGTTCCGGTGGTGAATGACTACAGGTTTATCCCGGAGTACTATTCCGAGCAAGGCAAAGACATCAAATTCCGGTTTGCCCATGCAAGAATTCAGCAGGCAGTTTATTCCCTTTTGAGCAAGGAGGAGAAGGAAAAAACCCATTTCGAGGTAGGTAAAATTTTTCTGGACAGGCTGTCCGAAAAAGAACTCGAAGAAAAATCAATCGAAATCGGAACTCACCTTAATCTAGGGTATTCTTATTTGAAAAAATCAGAAACAGAAGAAAAAGCCGCTCGGGTACTTCTGCAAGCAGGCAATAAATCGGCTACTTCTGCTGCCTTTGACAGCGCGCTAAACTTAACCACCAAAGGCTACGAACTTTTGGAAAAACAGCTGTCTAAGGACGAGCAGCTTACTATTTTACTCAATTTGCTTGAGTATTCTTTTTTGACAAAAAGTGATGAAAAAAGGCTAAAATTCGAGCGAATAGCTTTTGACTCAGCCCAAGATCAAACCGGAAGAATTCTGGTCTATGAGGTCATTGTGCGGTCACTTTCTTATGCCAATCAGCCAAACAGCGCCATACAGATTACTCAAAAAGCACTCGCTGAAGTTGGGATAAAAATTCCTGACAAGGCTTCAATGGCACAAATTATTTGGGAAGCGCTCAAAATGCAATTCAAGCTTCCCTCCCGCAAAATTGCAGGTTTGAGCTCGCTCCCCCGGGCTAAAGACCCGGAAATCAAGGCGCTTTTCAAGCTGATCTCAGCTGCATTTCCAG
Organism: Algoriphagus sp.; assembly: GCA_044373795.1. Taxonomy (GTDB): domain Bacteria; phylum Bacteroidota; class Bacteroidia; order Cytophagales; family Cyclobacteriaceae; genus Algoriphagus. Next base: position 1,870 of record JBILPR010000004.1, read on the forward strand.
CCTATTATTTTGCAAATATTGAGACCTATCCCCTGCTGATTTTCCTGATGCTGAAGTTGACATTGAAAAATGGATTAGGGCAGGAATCTCTTGTCGGCATCGCAAGCTATGGGATCATTCGGGCATCGGCGATGAAAAATCCCGCTGATGGATACAAGATCGTACAGGAATGCCGCAAACTCGTCGAAAGCGAGGACTTGAAAAAATATGCCGCTACAGTGAAGTTTATCCATGTGGCTTTTGTGGCCCATTTTCTCGAAAATTCCAACGATTCCATCACGGTAGCAGATGAAGGCTATCAAAATGGTATCGCCTTTGGAAACATGGAATACGCCTGCTGGAACTTGTTTTTCAAGGTAGTTATCAATTTCCACACAGGCAGAGATTTCAAAAGTCTCCACCAGGATTCCGAAGAACTCATCCGGTTTTTGAGGCAGTATAATTACTCCAGCCATGAGGATATGATGAAAGCTGTCCGCAATAGTTTATCTGTGCTAATGGCTGATGCGAAAACTTATCCTGCGAAACTTGACCTCCTGATCCGAAATGACGAACCTGAATTTCTGAAGGCTCAAGAGGAAAAAAATAACGTTTTCCTTTACACTTACCATGGGTTTAAAGGAATCACCACCCTTTGGTTTGGGAAAAATGAGGCTGCATTTGGGAATTTTGAAAAGGTCAAAGAATATTCAAAAAACCAGCCTTTCGACGTTTCCTTGCAATATTTTGAGCTTTGCAGAGGACTGAATGCCTCTATCCTTTTTAGCAAAAACGGCCACCAAAAATTCCAGGATCTGGATCTTAAAAAGATAATCCGGCAGAGTCTTTCCCATTTCAAAAAAGTGAAGGAACTCAACCCCGATTTGGGCACCCCTGTTTGGCAATTTCTTTCAGCAATGATGGAAAGTCACGAAAAAGGAATAATCAATGAGTCTCTTTTTGAAGAAGCAATCAAAAGCTTTGAAAAGCTGAATCAGCCTCGATATTTGGTTTTACTCTATGAAACCTATAGCAACCAACTTGCTAAAAAAGGCAACTCAAAATCCGAGATCTATCGAAATCAGGCTATAAAAATTGCAGGTCTTCTTCAATCTCCGGGAAAAGTCCAGCAATTGATCCAAAGTGATTCTTCCCTTTCTGACAAACAAAATCCTGAACCTCACATACCGACCTCAAAAACCTCCGGATCGATCGAACTGGCATCTATAGATACCCTCACCCTAGTCAAAACCATGGATGCCCTGATTGGTGAAATCAAGCTCGAATCTTTGCTTGAGAAGCTGATCACCTACGCAATGGAAAACTCAGGGGCCCAGGAAGGCCACTTTCTCATCAATCGCAAAGGAGAATGGATCGTGGAAGTTTCAACTCTTGCCAACCATAGCTTGCATACTCATTTCCCGAAAGCTAAACTCGAAGACTATCCAGAGGTCAGTCCCGGCATCGTGAATTATGCCAAAGCCTCAAAAGAACCCGTCCTGATTGCTGATGCTATCCACACAAAGCCGTATGATTCGGATGAAATCGTACAGCGGAAGAATCTGAGGTCTATCCTTTGTATTCCATTTATCAGTCAATCGAAAATCTCCGGGATGATTTACCTCACCCACAGCCAGACAAGTAATGCGTTCCAACAAGGTCATATCAGCCTGATGCGGCTCATGGCGGGACAAATCGGCGGAATCATTGAAAATGCGCTCTTGTACGAAAACATGGAAAACCTGGTAAAAGAACGAACGCGGCAACTGGAAGAAGAAAAGCAGAAAAGTGATTCCCTGCTCCTGAATATTCTCCCCAAAGAAATCGCTACTGAACTGATGGTCAAAGGAAAAGCCTCAGCCAGATTGTATGAGCATGTCTCAGTGATGTTTATTGACATCAAAGATTTTACGACCATTGCCCAGTCAATGACTCCGGATAATCTGGTGAAAAATCTGAACGAGTTTTTTACCAAGTTTGATGAGATCATGGATGAGTTTGGTTTGGAAAAAATAAAAACTATCGGCGATGCCTACATGGCAGCAGGCGGCATTCCCACTCCAACTGCAGATCATGCAATCCGAATGGTAAAAGCCGGACTGAAAATTCTGGAGTTTGTAGAATCTTACAATAAGGAGAGGCTAACCATCGATAAGGCTCCATTCGCCATTCGAATCGGAATTCACTCTGGACCGGTAGTGGCCGGAGTGGTAGGATCAAGGAAATTTGCCTATGATATCTGGGGAGATACTGTCAATATTGCTTCCCGAATGGAGAGCAACGGGGAGCCCGGAAAAATCAATATCTCTGAAGATCATTATCGAGTGATTGCTAACCAGTTTGAGTGTGAACACAGGGGTGGCATTCCGGTAAAAAATAAAGGGGTGATGAACATGTACTTTGTCAATCACCCCAAAATTAAAGAAGCTTAATTCGTTTACACTCTTACTTTGGTAGTTCCTCCACCCTCAAGCGTGATCGGAACAGGGCTATTGGTTTTCCAATTTCCTCCGGTAAAATCCGGAACATCAATTGAATTGGATCGGTTGGCCACCGACCACTCGCTGAGCGGAGTGACACAGCTCCAAAGTGCCGCGTCGTATACATCCTGATCCAGTGGCAATCCGTTTCGAAGGCAATCAATCAGCCTCCAATCCATCATAAAGTCCATACCTCCGTGGCCACCAATCTGCTTGGCAAGTTCACCTACTTTTTGAACGATCTCCGGGGTGTATTTTGTCTGAAGGTCTTTCATTTCTTCTGCTTTCATGAAGCTATGACCTTTTGATACTTTTTGCTCGGGATATTTCTGCGCAAAACCCTCGGTACCACTTACGACATGAAGTCTTGAATACGGTCTTGGCGAAGTCACATCGTGTTGAATCATGATCGTCTTCCCATGTTTGGTTTTTACGACCGTTGTGTTCATGTTGCCTCTGTAACTTTTCCCCGCATATGAGGAAAAAAATATATCTTTTTCGGCAAGCTCCTCTGCTTTTGCTTTCATCATAAAATCATTTGAGGACACCGAAGTTAGGTAATCCATCTGATCCCCTCGATTGATGTTTAAGATTTGGCAAATAGGTCCCAAACCGTGAGTCGGGTATAAATTTCCATTTCTGAAGTTCTCCTTCAGTCTCCACATGTCCTGATAGCCACTTTCTTTATCAAAATTACCTTCCAGCAAATCGTGAATGTAAGCACCTTCTACGTGGAGAACTTCTCCAAAAAATCCTTCCCTTGCCATCTTCAAGGTCATTAATTCGAAGAAATCGTAGCAGCAATTTTCCAATTGCATGCAGTGCTTCTTGGTGCGCTCAGAAGTCTCCACCAATTGCCAGCACTCGTCCAAAGTCCTAGCAGCAGGCACTTCCACTGCCGTATGCTTTCCTGATTCCATGGCATAAACGGCCATCGGCACGTGCCATTCCCAGGGCGAAGCGATGTAGATCAGATCAAGATCTTGTCTGTCGCACATTTTCTTGTAGGCATAAGCACTTCCGGAATAGCCTTCTGCCTTATGGGGAGTCCCTTCCAGAATTTTTTTGGCTTTTTCCACCCGGTCAGGAAGCAAATCACAAAGGGCAACAATTTCAACTCCCTCTATTTTGCTGAGTCTTTCCACTGCACCGGGACCACGCTGACCCAATCCAATAATTCCTATTCTGACTGTTTCCAGTTTGGGCGCTCTGAATCCGCACATATTGAATGATTGAATCCTTCCTGCACCATGTTTAGCAGCCAAAGGCAATTGATCAAAGTTTTCAGCCAGGGCACTTCCTGCCCCAAACAAGCCCAAACCGACCATGCCGGTGGACTTCAAAAACTCTCTACGTGGATTATTTTTCATTATTGCTTTTTTTGGGTTTCTAAAATCTAATTAATAAAAAAATCAAGGAAGTTTACTATTCCCTGGCTTTAAAAAGCACAAAAAAACCGGAAGCTATTGCTCCCGGCCTTTCCCAAAACTATTACGCATTATCTATTCCGCAGCTGTCCAAGGACACATAAAGACACTTATTATGAGACAACTCAGGGAAATCCTCTCACCATCCTGAATCATACTCCTGAGAAATTCCATGTAACTAACGACGAAACGAGTGCGAGTGAAATAACTCTACTTCAATTCCTTGACTCATTTTCCAGAAATTCCTCTTGGTGACAAAATGATAACTGAATCACCAACGAAACAAATCTAGGTTCGATGCCCATCAGATAAAATGACAAAAGTCACATAGGGCACTGATTTTCAGTCAGCAGAAAAATACTGGGCCATTACCTTCTCTGCTGCTTTTCCTTGGGGAGTGAAGTCCGGCTCACGCTCATGACGAGTTGGATACCACTTCCAAAAAAATACGCCTGCCATCCAGGATTTAGTCCAGGCAGTTTCAAAAAATGCTCTGTAACAGAGGGCCTGAACTTCTTCCGAAAACTGGATTTCCTTTCTTTCATTTGGCCAAACCCATGGCTCAACCGCAGCATCCACAGTATTGCAGTAGCCTATTTCAGTGAAAATAACAGCCTTTTTGTACTTCCTGACAGCCTTATCTATTTTTGGCATATGAGTTTCCCAGGAAGATTTCAATTCCTCCAATTCAGGATTATGATTTTTGGCGAGGGGGAAGTAGGCCTGAATTCCGATGTAATCGAGCTCATCCCAAAAAGTGACTTTTTCAAACTCGGTGAAATTTGCTGCATAGACTAATTTTCCGGAATAGACCTTACGGATCTCAGCGATGACTTTTCTCCAATCTTCATCTCGCTGAGAGGTTTTCTCAAGTTCGGTACCAATGCAGAGCAAAGGGAATTTAAGCTTCTCCGCAAATTTTGCATGATCAAGAATGAAGGCAGTGTAATTTTCAAACCAGACCTGCCAATCAGCATCGTTCTTCATCTCAATTTCCCCCGGCCAGCTTCCCCTTACCCAAAGATGAGGTTTCAGCATATTAGTGATTCCCAGATTCTGAGCGGAATCCAGAGTAGCCTGCATTCCGTATGCCGATTCGCCCCACCATTTTTTCTCATTGGCGAGATCCCAGCGGATTTCGGGATTGTTAATCTCGCTTTGCCAGCCAAAAGGAGTCTGAGAAATAGCATCCGCTCCCGTTGCTTTCAAAGCCCGCAATTCCCCTCCCTCAAGTGGCGCCCTGCTTCCGACCCAACATACACCTTTCCATTTCTCGGTTGCTACCAAAAGTTCCTCCTCCGGAATGAACCACCAAGCCAAAAACATGAACAAAATCATGCCTACTGAGCTAAAAAGGTATTTGGTGAAAATTGGCTTCAAATTTTTGGAGTTCGAAAGGTTTACTTATTGAAATTAAGTTACTTAGAAATAGCTTCCACTTTGATGTTCTCGAGATTTATCTCTGACAATAGCTCTAATTTACCGTCAACAAAGAGGGCCTGAATTTCCTCAACTGGTGTGTCTTTATCCTCAGGCTTCAGATTCAGGTAATTTTGAAAGCGAATCCCTCCCATTTCCTGCACTCCGCTTACCTCTCTCATCCGAACTCCTCCGCCATCTGTATGGTAGCTGTAGGCCATGTAATCTATGAAAAAATCCTCCATCCCGATCCAGTACAAAAACTCATCATCGAAGTCATCTCCGCCACCATCCTTCGCAAAAGTGACTTTGATCAGATGATATTTTTCACCTTTCAATTCGGTCTCTCCGAGATAAGTTTTGAACGCTGCTGCGTCATTTAATCCGTAAGGGAGAAAGGCAAAATACGCGACTGAATTAACTGATCTGGAAAATGCCCCGATTCGTTCTTCGGGGAGGGTGTCAATTTTTGTTCCGTTTACAGTTCGCACAAAGCCTGAATTATTTAATACATCTTTTACGATTCCGGTGGAATCTGTGAATTCTCTGATGTACTCAAAGGCATTCTGATTTTTGAAAATCGAGTAATGCATATTCCTGAAATCAAATTCAATTTTGGCAGTTTCATAGGTTTTTCCGCCATGAGCCTCGATAGATTTGTTTACAATTTTTTCTGCTTCCGTACGCGAATCACATGAGCCTAAAGCTCCCAGAATCAAAAAGCCAATCAGATATATTTTCTTTTTCATTTTTTGAATTTTCAACTTGAATTTATTTAGACCGACTTCAGATTTGAACGCGAATCCTTAATAGGTGATAACGTACTCTGAATATAAATACTCGGCCCGGGTATAAAGTTTTTCGCCCCGCTCATTTACGCGGTAACTCACTCGCTTTCCATGCAAAACCAAGTCACCGGCTTGCTCATATGTCAAGGTGTAAATCAAGCTTCGATGATCTTTCAGCTGAACTTCATTCCCGATCAATTGAAAGGAAGTCGGGTCAAAATAATACCACCAACTATCTGATTCCGGGCCATATTCAACTAGGACTACTTCAGCCAATTGACCATTTTCAAGTATTTTTTGTCCTTCGTAACTGAGCTTGGCTCCTTCATCCATAAGCTTCCAGGGTTGCGCAACCGCATAAAAAGCGGCGTCAAAGTCTGCCTTTTTTGCCTTCAGAAAATCTGCATTCTGAATTTCATTTCCTCCCATAGAATAGTTCATCTGAGCCCCATCCCAAGTGGAAACATGCACCAGAGAATCCTTTATCCAAGTGATTTTCCCTTCGAAATAGGGCTTCATTCGGAACTCCAAGACCTGATCTAATTCACTTTCAACGGTTCCGCTATCCGTAAGCAAGCGAGTCCATTTTCGAAATTTCAGGCTGGTTACTTTCTCCCATTTCTCTGATCCACCATGTGCTTCAATGGATTTTTCAAGAATTTCATGCGCTTGCTTTTCGGTACTTTTGGCACAGCCAAAGCCAAAAGCAAGCAATGTAATCAAAACTGAAAATCGGATTAAATACTTCATTGACTCAAGTTAGTTTTTCTTTTCGGGAGAAAATAATCGACTAAGATCACCTGAAAAAGGATCACATATTCTGCTAAAAGAAATAAAGGATTTTCATCGAAATACTCGTTTCCATACGCCTGATATGAAAATATCACGGTGAAAGTCCAAACCAAAAATGCCTTTTTGTTGGTCAGCAGGCTCAATCCATAACCGGGAATCAAATACCACGGATGCACCACAGGCTGGAGAATCAGGTAAATCAAATAGATCAGAATCCAGAGTTCGGCCAACTCAGGAAGTGTTTGCGGTTTCTTTTTCCAGCTGACGTATAGAATTCCAATCAGGGTCAAAGCACTGAGGATTCGCGTCAGATCAGCAATGATATTGTACCCCTGCATCCAGAATCCAACTTCCCGCAGAAGGTAATAAATAGAGGCATTGAACTCGAACTTACCCTGGTAGAGTTTCAGGCTTTGGAAGAAATTAAACCAGGAAGAATCGATCAACAAAGGAACAAAACTCAGCCCGATTGCAATTGCAGCTCCTATCCAGAAGATCAGGTTTTTCCGAGTTTTGATGAAAGCAATCCAGGCGGGAAACAACATCAGCGGAAGGAGTTTGACACCGACAGAAAATCCCCAAAAGACTCCGGAAATAAGTGGTTTTTCAAGCCCCTGATGAAAGATGGATGCAAGCAGAAGCAACAAAACCAAACCCTCAAAATGGAGGTTTCCGGTGATTTCAATGACGATCAGCGGATTAATCCAATACAGCCAAAGCTTATTGGTCGGTATTCGGAAAAGCTTGAAAACCTTCAAAAACATAAAAAAAACGCCGATTTCTCCCAGGATCATCAAGATCCGAAGTCCCAGGACACCGTTCCAGATTGTTCCTTGTCCTGATTTGGCCGACAGCCAAAACACAGCCTGATTCAGAGGTGGATAAACTGAGAAATAGTCCGGAGAATTCAAGTACCCAAAGAGGCTCTTTTGAAGTTCGGTGGTTTCTAAAGGATGATTTTGCATCCATTGACCGGGAGTCTCCGAATAGGGATTCTCATTTAATCGAAGCAATTCTCCATCCCAGAGGAATCTTGCAAAATCATCAGACCAGATTGGGATTGAGAGAAACAGAGAAAATCTGAGGAGAATACCAGCCAGAAAAATCCAAAACCAGGGAGTTTTTTCATCGCTGAATAGGTAAATTAAAATCATTGATCCAAACAGAACCACATAGATTCCGAAGGTGGATTGGAAATCAGTTCGGGGAACCAGATTGCCCAAAAAGTAAGTTCCTGCAAGAATTAAGATGAAAAGCAGGACTTGAAGTGAAGTTTTCAGCGTGGCATTCAAAGTCCTAAATCCTGTCTCAGTCCCTCAAAAATTGCCTCATTTTTGTTCCAATAATCCAGCATTGCAAGCTTTGTTCTGGTTGCGGATGTGATTTCCTGCTTTCCGTCCGGTTTGGTTTGAATTTCCTGCCAGGCCATGATTTCATGCGGGAAAGACTGATTGTATCGAATTATCAATTTGCGACCAATCTCCGAATAGGCGACTTCTATTTCAGATTGGTTTTCTCCTGTTTCCCTCCGGGAAATCGAACCTTCTTCAGCTTGAAGCGGGATATGGGCAAATCGCTGAAAAACCAATCCGGGAATCAATTTGACATCGCCCATTGGCACCAAATCAGGATTGAGTCTTATAAGATTGAAAAGCTCATCCTCAGCCAGCGCGTTGATGCTTACCTCCTGATCTCCTTCTTTTTCAAAATAGGAAAAGAGGGTGGCCTGATAGGAGCTGTTTTTCCAGTTGAGTTGAGAAAAGGATTGTCCACACCATTCTGTCACTGAACTGGTGATTTTGGGTGCATTCAATTCCTCATATACCGGTGAAAAAACCGAAAGCATGGTGTGGTAAGGATAGACCCCGGTCACAAACTCCCGGGTCATATTCAGTTTCAGGACTTTCTGAGCATCCGATCCGGCTGACTCAGGATTGTCAAGTTTGACTTGTTTTTTCTTCGAAAAATCCTCCGTCACAAAGATCATCACCGCTTTGCCCAGACGATCTTCACCGTATCGGCTTTGTACTAGATCAAAGACGTTGATTTCTGCTTTTCCCTGATACCAATACTTCGAAAATTGCTCCTCATTGACGCCTTCCCTACCCGAAGTTCCGCAGGAGAAAAGGAAAAGGGAGATTAGGAAAATGAGTAAGCTAGATTTCATAAGGTATTAATAGATCAAAATTTGGTTTTCGGTCCTGCAAACTGATTACTGTTACTGAATACTTTTTTTACCAATACTTAAAAATCGTAAAAATAATCTTGTATCCGGCTCCAAAAACACCTTTTACAGTTCCACTGACTTTAGAAACTCCGATTCTCTTTCGGTAATTAACCGGAACTTCAAGATAGCGCAGTCCTCTCTGGTGAGCCTTTATCTGCATCTCGATCGTCCATCCAAAGTTTTGGTCGATCATATTGAGTTCCAAGAGCTTTTTCCAACTAATAGCACGAAACGGTCCAAGGTCGGAAAATTTTGCTCCTTGCATGTAGCGCATCATCGTCGTGGCCAGCCAGTTTCCAAACACCTGCGGAAAAGTCATCGAGCCTGCTTCTCTTTTTCCTAAAGCTCTTGACCCAATCACCATATCCGCTTTCCTGTCTAAAATAGGTCGGATTAAGTCCGTCATTTCCTCCGGAAAATCACTGTAATCACCGTCCAAAAAAACAACTATATCCGGCTGAACCTCCTGAATCCGGATCCAATCCATCGCGGTGAGGCAAGCCTTTCCATATCCTTTTTGCCCTTCAAAAACTACCTCCGCGCCGGCAGCTTTTGCAACTTCTCCGGTTCGGTCGGATGAATTATTATTGGCGACTACAATATTGCGGACGATATTTGGGATTTCTGCCAGAACTTTCGGGATTGACTTTTCCTCGTTGTAAGCAGGAATGATGACGTCAATAATCGGGGGATTATGCATGGAAATTTCTATCGGCCCGGGCCATAAGATTTGAATGAGCTGATGAAAACCGTCGCATAACCGAAGGCCAGCATGATGTGAAATGGCAAGAGGATAAAGTTATTTTCTCTGAAACTGAGGTAGACCATTCCACCAAAAACCAAAGCTAAAATCCCTTCAAACCAGGTGGTTATTGGAATTCCGAAATTGAGGTAAAGATTAGAGCCAAGTGCCGACTTTCCACTTTCGAGATTGAATTTAGGAGTGCGGATGAAAGGTGATTTTTTACCCGAAAAGCCTTCAAAAACCGCCTGCGCATTGTGCAAAGCCAATCCCATGGAAATAGAGAGAAACAAAGGCAGCATGTATAAAGCCTGAAACAAGCTTCTCCAAAACCCTCTTTTATTGTAGAAATAAGAGATCATGTAAACAGCTGCAATGATCACAAAACCAATCATGAATAAGCCGGAGACCTTTACTAATTCCGAAGGAATCAAGCCAAGATATCCCGCCCACCATACTCCGATACTACTGAAACTTACCAGTAAAACCGCAATGAAAATAGTGCTGTTTAACAGGTGGGCCATTGCGTGAAACTTGGTGGAAAATGGCAAGTCTTCTGCTAAAACTCCCTTTGCATGCTTTGCCGCACATTCTGCGCCTCCCTTTGTCCATCGGAATTGCTGAGACTTTACGGCCGACATGATAGGAGGAAGTTCGGCGGGAGATTCGATTTCCGGTCGATAGATAAATTCCCAGCCTTTGCGCTGAGCGCGATAACTCAGGTCGAGATCTTCGGTCAGGGTATCGTCATGCCAGTTTCCCGCATCGAGAATGCAGCTTTTTCGCCAGATCCCTCCTGTTCCATTGAAGTTGATAAAAGCATGTTGGCTGTTTCTCCCGATCTGCTCGATAAGAAAATGTGCATCCAGTGCAAAAGCCTGCAAACGGGTGATCAGGGAATAATTCTGATTCAAATGAGTCCATCGGGTTTGGACCATCCCGATCTTTTCGGAGGAGAAATACGGGATAGTCTTTAGTAAAAAGTCCGGATCAGGAACGAAGTCCGCGTCAAAAATTGCGACGAATTCTCCTGATGCTTTTTCCAATCCTTCCTTCAAAGCTCCGGCTTTAAATCCCTGGCGGTCGGTTCGGTGAATGTATTGGAAGTTGACCTCCGGAAATTGCCTGATCTTTGATTTGATCAATTCCGCAGTCTGATCAGTGCTATCATCCAAGAGCTGGATTTCAAGTATTTCTTTGGGATAGTTGATTTTGGCAACCGCTTCGATCAATCGCTCAACCACATAGAGCTCGTTGAAAACAGGGAGCTGAATGGTGACTTTGGGCCAAACTTTGGGAGATACCTTCGGTACACTCGACAATGATTTTCTCGCTCTCAGAAAATTCAAAAGTAAATGACCTTGGGCAAGACTGTAAACAAATATAAACAGCATACCCAGGGCATAAATCCCGATCAATAGGTATAAGAAGATCATTTACACATTCAACTTGATGGAATTATTTCCAATAATAATCGGCAATTCATGGATTCTGCCATCTTCAGGACCATTTTCCAACTTTAAAACTCCTCTTGGACAAACTGCAGAGCAAACCCCGCATCCGACACAACTCGATCTGACAATGTTTTGTCCCTTCTGAGCATATGCGCGAACGTCGATTCCCATTTCGCAGTAAGTGGAGCAATTGCCGCAAGATATGCACTGGCCTCCATTGGTTGTGATTCTGAAACGGGATTTGAATCGCTGAACGATGCCCAGGTATGCTGCCAAAGGACATCCAAACCGGCACCAAACTCTGTTGCCCATGAATGGATAAAAACCTGTGCCTACCACTCCGGCAAAAGCAGATCCGATCGCAAAACCATAAAACGAATGTAGCTGGTTCGTGACATTTCCCAAAAAGCTAAATCCCGAAAAGTAGTTGGCAATCGTGACCGCGGTCATGACTACTGCCAAAACAAGAACACCGTGAATGATCACGCGCTCGTATTTCCAGGCTTTCAGTGACTTGTCGGAAAGCTGTCTAAATGGATCACCTAGTGTTTCCGCAAGGCCCCCACAACCACAAACCCAGGAACAATACCATCTTTTGCCAAAGAAATAAGTAAAAAGCGGCACTCCGATTATGATCAACAAAATCCCCCAGATCAACATAAACATCCCTACTCCTCCGGAACTCAAAAATATATCAATCTGATAATCGTAAAAGAAGTCGTAATCGAGTGGCCAAATATTTTTGAAATCAAAATAAGGTTGATTTAGTAATACAAGAACTTCGGGAATCAGAAAAGCGAAAGCTGTCTGAAAGAACATGACCGAGGCGGTGCGGAGTTGTTGGTACTTATTGCCCCGATACTTGCGAAACATCCGAATACCCATCACGATGATCGCCAGCGTGTAAATCATTCCATATAAAAACCATTGACTGGCAGGAGTACCGGAAAGCATCTGACTGATCGGATCGACCATCCAAACCAGGTTGACCATGAACGCAGGAAACCAATACAAAATGATGTAGAACAAAATCAAAAATGACCCGGTCAGCATTCCCAGCCAACCTTTTGCCTTCATGGAAGAATGGAAAATTCCGTTGTTTTTTACTCCTTCAGGTTCACCTGCATAGCTAGGGAGATTATACAGCAAGCCACCTAAAACAGCCAGTCCGATCGATAGGAATAAGAAAAGCCACGGGTTTTCTGTTACCGGACTGGATACAGCAGCTTTAGCCAAAGCAAATCTGTAATCATCCCAAATCACCTGATCCCAAAGCGATTGATCTTTGAGTTGATCGTTGTAGAAATTGAAATTTTCTCCAAAAGCACCCAAAAAAAAGAAGTTGGAGGAATACGTCTCACCGTACATCGGCGCCAGAATCTCCGCCATCTTTTCCTGATGGATTTCTTTGGTATTTGCCCGGACCAAAGCTTCGTCAATTGAATAATTACCCAGAAAAGGTATCAGGATAAATGCTCCTAAACCGATCATAAAGAGTAGAATCCCTATTTTTTGAATCTTCTTCATACCCTTGCCCCGAATAGTTTTTGAATGAATGATTTTTTGGAAATGGCAAAATCACCTCCGAATTGGTTTTTGAAAGCCTTTTGGATCTCGATGTAATACGATGCAAAAAACTCTGGATCGAAATTGGCTTTTTCAAGGTTTGCCATCACTTTGGATGCTGCCCATTTCTCTCCAATGGCTTTGTCAAAAAACTCATGTCTAAGCCTGAATCCAAAGTTGTTGATTCCCAAAATAATTCCGGAATTATCCATCAGCATGCGGAAAGCTACTTTTCCTCCGGAATGCTCCCAGTAAAATGATTGAATCATTTCAGAATCCCAGGTCGCAGGTACAGTTCCGTAGGTTTGATACTCGATATCCAGAAATTTGGCCGAGTTAAACCAAATTCCGGGTTTGTAGACAAGCTTTTTCCCGGCAAGAGTATTTGCCAAAGTTTCGCCATGCATTCGCCCGGTGTACCAAACCTGCTCAATCGGCCTACGGTCGGCTGCCGGTGCTTGGTTAAATTCGGCACAATCTCCGATTGCGTAGACATTATGGATATTAGTCCGAAAACTCAAATCAACTTTGATACCTCGGTTTACTTCCAATTCTGAGTTTCTCAAAAAATCAATATTGGGCGTCACTCCCGCTGTCAATCCCACAAACTGACATTTAATCTCTTCCCCAGATTTTGTCCGAACAGATTTCACTCTGCCTTCGGAATCGCCGATGATTTCTTGCAATTCTGATTCTAATCGAAGGTCAATATGATGCTCTCTGATGTGCTTTCCTACCAATTGAGATTCTTCTTTGGGCAGGACATTATCCCAAAAGCCAACTTCCCTGACCAAAAAAGTAACAGGGATCTTCTTAAAGGCAAGCATCTCCACCATCTCAATCCCGATCAATCCTCCGCCCACGATCACAGCTCTCTCTACTCCGAAATTTGTCGATTCTTCCATGAGTTCCAGGTCTTGCTTTGAGTACAAGCCCTGAACTCCTTTGAGATCCTGACCGGGCCAACCAAACTTATTGGGCTTGGAACCTGAAGCGATCACAAGCTCGTCGTAGCCAAGTTTTTCTCCGGTTTTGAACTGAAGGTTTTTGCCTTGAAAATCAACTTTTTCAACCCAGGCTTCTTTGAGTTCGATTCTGTTTTTCTCCCAAAACCAATTCTCATATGGCTGGATATGGTCAAACTTCATATGCCCCATGTAGACATACATCAGCGCCGTGCGGGAGAAAAAATATTTCGATTCTCCAGAGATTACAGTGATTCTAGTCTGCTCATCAAGTTTGCGGAGATGTCTGGCACAAGTGATTCCTGCGATTCCGTTCCCGATTATTACCACATGACGATTTGTGCTCATTGAAAAGTTGGATTGGATGGAAAATGGAATTTACCAATTCCCCGGTCTAATTCAGGCTATTCGTTTAGATTCCAGTTATAATCCAGATGAGAAATCTTGGCGGTGGATTTGATCTTCACCTTACTGTAAAGATTTAGAAAGTCAATCAGGCTTCCTTTTTTCGTAAAATCACCTTTGAACCAGGAAAAAATGGAGGAAATCTGGGCATTGTCAGCAGTTATTTTATTTCTGGAAGAATCATTGATAAATCCTCTGGCGACTTTGTCCAATTGAGCTTCTAATTTGGAAGCCGAAAAGGCCTCATTTAGTAATGGAGGACAGGAAACCGAAGCACAATTGATCGCAAAATGTATTCGGGGTTCTTCAAATTCCTTCCGAAGAATTGAATGCTCTATCTCGTCCAGACTCGATTCCACACCTCCAATTTTGAAGAATTTATAATGCCAGACATCCTTGATCAAAGGGATTTTAAGTTCAGGACCCAAATCGCGGATACTTTTCACAGGGTAATTATCAACGATCAATTTGACAGTGTAAGCATTGTATGCATTGATCCAATAGGCGAGTTGCTCTTGCTTTGACCAGGTTTTTCGATCCGGAGCATTCTCACTGATGAGTTTGAGATATTGGTCGAGCTTGGCTTTTTCTTTTATAAAACCTTTGTAATTCACAATTCCCAAAGAACTCACATTCGCCTTCAGCAATTGATCCCAGATTTGGTGACTCGGAGGTGTGGTACCGGCCATCCCGGGGACGGAGGTTTGGCAGGAAAAAATTGTAAAAAGCAAAAACGTGGAGAATATCGACTTTAAGAATTTCATAGAGTTTGGTTTGGTCTGATTTACGTACCGATTCAAAAAAAGGATGCTGTGATTCGGGGTAATGTCGGCGAACAGACTAATTGAGTATTAATCAATAAACTTTTTCCCCTGAAGTGAGCCAAACTCCCCAGGTACGGCTGTAGGTATGGACTTGCTTGGTGGGAAGAGAATCCTTGAATAGTGGCTTACTTTCATTGGACCAATGAATGATACCTCCATAAAGATTGTAAACCTGCTTAAAACCTGCTTCACGTAATTTTTTGCCAATATCCTGAGACCTGGCACCGACAGTACAGTAGACCAAAACTGGTTGGTTTTTGTCCAGGCCTTCTACATTCTCGAGACTGAAAGCATCGTATCCGACCCAGTTGGCTCCTTCTAAATGGCTAACTTCGAATTCTTCCTTTTCTCGGGTGTCCAAAACCTGATAATTCTTAAGGCTGAATATTTGGGCAGGTTGAACTGTCGGGAAATCTTTATCGTAAAGTCCCTTCAAAAGAGTTTTATAAGCAGTGGATTGCGCTTGAACTTCCCCAAAAAACAAAATGGTCGAGATAAGTGCAAGAACCGGGGTGGCAAGGGAAAATTTGATTTTTACTTTTATTTCCATGACCAACTAACCCAAAAGAAAAGATTCAGGTTCGAATCAGGCGTAAAAATCAGATAATCGAGCCAACCCTCTTTTGTCCTTCACTATGATCCGCTTGCCTTCAAGGTCGATCAAATTATCTTTTTTGAATTCTGAAAGTAATCGAATCACAGATTCAGTGGCGGTCCCCACCATTCCTGCGATTTCTTCTCTGCTCAGGATCAAATCAATTCTTTGACTTTCTCCTCCTTCGACTCCATAGCAGTTGGCAAGCTGAATCAAAACGTAGGCAAGGCGCTCCCTAATACTTTTCTGGGTAGCATCTGTCAGTTTTTCTTCCATCACCCCGATTTCATGACTAAGCGCTTTTGTAATTCGCTTGAAGAATGGAGTGTTATTGAAAAGAGTGGTCAAAAACGATTCCTTAGGGATGTAGCAAATTTTCGCATCCTCAATGATCATCGCAGAATTGGTGTAATTCTCTTCACCCAGTAAGGCGGAATAACCGAGAAAATCTCCTTTTTGTGCCAGATGAAGTATTTGCTCTTTCCCGTTGGAGGCTGTCTTATATACTTTGACGACTCCGCCGTTGATGCAAAAAATTCCAAGTGGCTTAGTTCCCTCGTAGTATAAAATCTGACCCTTCCGGTGGGAAATCAGATTTTTGTGATCTGAGATTGTGCAAACCTGAGCCTCTGATAAATCTGAAAGCAAGGAATATTTTCTGCTTGCACACAGCTCACAAGGTGTGTTCGGTGAATGATTAGTAGACATAGCTGGATAGGTATACTTTATGATTCTTAAGTTAAAAAAAGACTGACAGAAATCATAAAAATAAAAAAACTATTTAGGTGGAACTGGGAAATCTTTCTGTTTTGCAAAGGTCTGTTTTTTTTCATCCCAACCCAAACAAATATGTTGAATACCATTTGTGAGAATCAAAAACTTTGTTCGAAGCTTCATCTGATATAAACATGCCTGCTCCAGCGTTTTTTGGGTCAGTTTAATTTGAGGCGCTTTACATTCGATCAGTAAATACGGGCTTCCCTCTTTATCCCAAACGACCAAATCAGTTCGCTTTTGCAACTTGTTGTACACTAATCCCTTTTCCAGAGCAAGAAGACCTTTAGGGAAATTCAGGTTTTTAATCAAAAAAGAGATCCAATGTTGCCTTACCCATTCTTCGGGAGTAAGAATCAGATACTTCTTCCGCATGGGATCAAAAATCATCATTTTACCATCTTTATCCTGAAGAGTTGGTTCGATTGGTGGTAGGTTTAGTGACGGCAATTGAATCTGTCCCTGATCGGAATTCATGATTCAAAGATGGGTAATATTGATCGAAAAAAAAGTCAAAATAACGGGTGAATCTTTGATTTTTAGCCCAAATCCAAATAGGGAGCGAGTTTCCTGATCCATTCTTCTTTGAAGATCCTGATTTTCATCAAATCATCTACTGACTGATAAGCTCCATGCTGATTACGATACGCTACAATCACTTTGGCCTCACCATAAGTCACATAAGGATGGGAAGAAATCTCCTCGATCGTACCTTGATTCAAGTTGATTTTCCTGAAAATTGCGGGAGTGAAATTAAAAAATTCCCACATCAATTCAATCGTTTCAGGTTTCATGCCATACACCTCGCTCAATTGGTTGGGACTGTGAAACCCACCCAGATTTTCTCTGTATTTGATGATTCTTCCGGCGGTTCCGGGACCTATTCCGGGTACAATCTGAAGGATAATTGAGTCAGCTTCTGAAAACGATACACGTTGAATATTTTCCAACTGTTTATCAAGTGCTGATTTTTTGACCGTGTCTTGCGGATTAAAAAGTGGACCGGGCGATTTTACAACGACCATGTCTGCTTTTTCCATACTATCAATCCTGATAGCAAAACTCGCATGAAAATCCTGTGAATTTACTGATTTGTACTGCAGGATGATAGTTGGAGCAATGATCAATATTCCCAGAAAAGGAAGCAACAATAGAAATCCTTGCGATTCCTTTCTCGAAAAACCGAGATACGTCTTTAGCCAATAGAAAAATTTGCTCTTCATAAAAAAAAACTTTCAACTAGAGATAGAAACAATCAACAACTTATAAGTTAATATTAATAGAAGTTAAAATCAAAGTTTTCGATAATTGTAAGACAAAGCGGGACTTCTATTTAGATGAATTCTAAATTGAAACATTGATGGTTAAAATGGACTTTTCACCCGTCAATGTCTGTTAAATTTGCGGGTCAAGACTCGGAACGATGCACATTAAGTTTAGAGCAATAAGTTTATCACACAAAACAGCTCCCGTACAAATCAGAGAACTCATTTCACTTAATGAGCGGGAAATCCACAGCATCTTATTGAAACTGAGAGAGTTTTTCAGTTTGAATGATGTGTTGATTTTATCTACCTGTAACCGGACTGAAGTTTATTATAGCCATGATCTCGATCTTAGTACAGAGATCATAAAATTGATTGGTTTAGAAAAAGGCCTTTCCGACGTAGTCAACTACTTGGAATATTTTCAGATTTTCAACGATGATCGAGCTGCCATCTCTCATTTATTCAGAGTTTCCATCGGCTTGGAAGCTCAGGTAGTTGGAGATATTCAAATCTCAAATCAGGTAAAAAGATCTTATCAGGCTGCTGCTGACCTGGACATGGCAGGCCCATTTTTACATCGCTTGATGCATACCGTGTTTTTTACCAGCAAGCGAATCGTTCAAGAAACAGCTTTCAGAGATGGAGCAGCTTCTCTTTCCTATGCAACCATCGAGTTGATTGACAGTCTTACTTCCAATACTTTCCAGCCGAGAATACTTTTAATCGGAGTTGGAGAAATAGGTGAAGATGTAGCAAAAAACATGGTTCACCTTCCGGATGCAAAGGTAAAAATCGCAAATAGAACTTTTGCTAAAGCGGAGGAAATCGCATCTCAACTTGGATTTGAAGTAGTGCCCTTCGAAAATGTCTTTGAGGCAATGGAAGAAGCAGATGTAATCGTCAGCTCCATCATGCTCTCTGACCCGTTCATTACCAAAGCATTGGTTAAGAAATTTCAAATTCAAAGCTACAAACTTCTGGTTGACCTCTCGGTGCCAAGGAGTATTGAGCCTTCAGTAGAGGATGTGCCGGGAGTGATTCTTTACAATGTTGATAATATTCGCAGTAAGGCAACCGAGGCTCTAGAAAAGAGAATGGCTTCCATTCCACAGGTGGAAGAGCTTATTAATGAGAGCATAGAGGAATTCTACGGCTGGAAAAAAGAAATGATGGTCTCACCCACCATCAACAAACTAAAGCAATCACTGGAGGCAATCAGACAGGAAGAACTTAGTCGGTACCTCAAAAATGCTGACGAAAAAGAGTACGCTGTGATCGATAGAATAACCAAGAGTATGATGCAAAAAATCCTGAAAGTACCCGTGGTACAACTCAGAGCAGCATGCAAAAGAGACCAAGCTGAGGAAATGATCGAAATCATCTCAGACCTCTTTGATCTCGATAAAATTAAAACTGAAAAATAATCGAAACTTTATTTTTGAATTAATGACCAAAGGATTGTTGCAATTCTTTGGTCATTTATCTTTAAGCCAATTCTGAAATTACCCTCTTGATGAATAAAAAATACACCATTTCTCTTTGCCTTATTTCCAGCTTTTATTTTAGCACTTTATCCCAAGCCCAAACCTGGGAAGTCTATAATGAGCAATTACAACTTCAATCCCGGTTGATGTATGATAAAATCGAACTGCTGAGCGAGACTGTAAGAATCGGAAAAAAAGGAGATGAAATTTCTCTCCTTTCCAAAGACTTGACACCAGCCGTAGTACTTCAAGGAAAGGAAGTTTACCAATACCTGGAGCCCTGGATTTTAGTAAAAGGGGAAAATGGAATCGGCGCTTACCATGAATATGGGCAACTCGTGCTTCCCTTGGAATACGAAGAGATCCAGACCTATTACAATCTTTTGCTGGCAAAAAAAGCAGGAAGTTATTGGTTGTTCGAAAGAGGAACCGGCAAAACCACCTCACTCGGCCGGCTGGATGAAGCTAAATTAACACGACTGGGAATGGTAATTACCAGAAAAGGAAACGAGTATTTTTTACCTCTTTCAAAAAACCCTGATAAACCCTACGAACTGCTCGAAGAAAGCGAGGGAGATTTTATACTTGCAAAAGAAGTGACCGGGTTTGGTTTGATAAACAGAGAAGGTGACTATGTAATGGATCCGGTCATTGATCGATTGGAGCCTACAAAAGGGAATTTTTATTATGGTTTCGACGAAAGACAATACTTACTGATCGAAGGGAATGACATTCAATCCAATATTCGGTACAATTCTTTCCACGAAATCACTTTCCAAAACGGATTGATGCTTGAATACATCCATGGGAAGCTTCGCCGGGTAATGGAAGAAGACGGAATCCTTTTGGATGCTGTGGGAATAGAGGAAGTGAAAATGATTGGCAATAACCTGTACAACGTCCGATTCAGAGACGGAAAGCTTGGATTGCTGGGAAAAACAGGTTGGCTGGTGCAGCCTATGGATAGTGTGGACCAAATAGATTTTGGAACAGAAGGACTTTTTCCTGCGAAAGCAAAAGGAGCTGTTGGCTTTGTGAATCAGCTGGGGATCTGGATTATTCCTGCTCAATTTTCTGAAGCTTCTTTATTCAAAGAAAAACTCGCCTCTTACCGAAATTCAACAAATTGGGGACTTATAAATTCCTCGGGAGAAATCATATCTACTCCTCAGTGGGAAGAGATCAAACCCTTTGTAAAAGGAATCTCAATCGCTAAGAATTCTGGTAAATTTTACCTGATCAATAAATCAGGAGTGAAGATTAACACGGAGGGATTTGACAATATTTTTCGTGCCTCAGATGATTTTTTTTTAGTGGAAAATGCAGGGAATACAGGATTATTGGATCCAACTGGAAATGTATTGCTTCCAGCAGAGTTCCAGAATATCCGCAGAGAAAAGAAGGACTTTCTTGTCGTAAATAAAGACGGGTTGACTGGAGTAATCAATGAATCAGGTGAAGTGATTTTGCCTTTAGCCTATCAGGAAATCCTGGTTGACTGGAACAATGGCCAGATTCTCACAAAAAGTTTGTACGAACCAGTTGTAGTTCAATTATCTGAACCAACCGGAAAGAGAAATAAAAAAGGGGCCTGAGCCCCTTTTTTATTTCTTTTCATTTTTACCTTTTCCAGAGTCCTTTGGATCAATTTCTGATCCTGCAATGGAATCTCTCATCGCTGTGTCAGCCTTGACGTTTTCCATTTTATAATAATCCATTATCCCCAGGTTACCAGATCGGAAAGCCTCAGCAATCGCCTTAGGAATTTCAGCTTCAGCTTCGATTACCTTTGCTCTCATTTCTACGTTTCTGGCTCTCATTTCCTGCTCCAGTGCTACAGCCATTGCTCTTCTTTCTTCTGCTCTTGCCTCTGCCACTTTCAAGTCAGCAGATGCCTGATCGATCTGAAGTTTCGCACCAATGTTTGTTCCTACGTCAATATCAGCAATGTCGATGGAAAGAATTTCAAAGGCCGTACCCGCATCTAAACCTCTTGATAAAACCAGTTTGGAGATTTTATCAGGATTTTCCAACACTGTTTTATGGTTTACAGATGAACCGATTGAGGTTACAATTCCCTCTCCTACTCTTGCCAGAATAGTTTCCTCACCTGCTCCACCGACCAACTGGGCAATATTAGCTCGCACAGTCACTCTGGCTTTTGCGATCAACTGAATACCATCTGCGGCAACTGCCGCTACATTCGGCGTGTTGATTACTTTTGGGTTAACTGAAATCTGAACAGCCTCGAACACATCCCTTCCTGCCAAATCAATCGCAGTAGCTTGCTTGAAAGTCAGGTTGATATTTGCTTTGTCAGCTGAAATTAGTGCCCTGATTACATTTTGAACATTTCCCCCTGCCAGGAAGTGGGTTTCCAAATCATTGGTGGTCAGGTCAAGCCCTGCCTTAGTAGCAGTAATCAGAGAATTGACAATTACACTTGGCGGTACTTTTCTGATCCTCATTCCAACCAGTTCCAGCAAGCCAACTTTAACATTGGAAAATTGGGCGGTAATCCAAAGGCTGACCGGAACGAAATATAAAAAGGTGAAGAGTAGAACTATCCCTGCCAAAGCAGCGACTAAAACGAACATTGAATTTGATGCATCCATATTATTTTACTAGTATTTTATTGTTTTCAATTTTGATGATACTGATTTCGGTGTCCACAGGGATGAATCCCTGCTCTGATTTTACTTCATATACTTCCTCTCCAAACTGCGCTTTGCCGAATGGTTTGATATCTGAAACTGCTTTTCCTGTCATTCCCTCTTCTAGTCCAATTGTTCGGTCATCAAAAGCTCCGCCTTGCATGGAAGATTTCAAAGAAAACTTATTCCAAACTCCCGATCTGAAGCCATAGACTATTGCTGCAAAATTTAGAGCCACAGCTACCGCCGTAATCCAGGAAGCAGTGACCTGATCGTAACTTACAAAAGCATAAACAACTCCTGTAAGGCTTACTAACAAGCCGAAAACTCCCACAACGGTAGTCCCCGGAATAAAGATCACTTCGGCCAAAAGGAGGATCAATCCAATGAGAAGAAGGCTTGATAAAATTAAAATGGTCATTCCTATTCACTGTGAGTTAAGTCCCTAAAATACGAGAATCTTCGGTAAGGCGAGGTAAAAAGAAAAAAAACCCGGCTACACCGGGTTTTCAATTTAATATGCTTTTGCAAACAGAACTCTGCCTGGCGAAGGGTTGCCCGTGTAAACACATGTACCAGTTTCTTCTGTCCTATTCAAAGGAATGCATCGAATGGTCGCTTTTGTAAGTTCTTTGATTTTCTCTTCCGTTTCAGGAGTTCCATCCCAATGTGCCGACAGAAATCCTCCCTTACCCTCCAAAACCTCTTTAAACTCATCCCATGAATTGACCTCCGAGGTCATTTCTGTTCTAAAATTAAATGCTTTTGAATAGATTCCTTCCTGAATCTCATCCAGCAAGATTGCGATTTTTTCAGAGATAGGCAGAGATTTGAGTTCGAACTGCTCTTTAGTCAAATTATCCCTTCTCGCTATTTCGATTGTTCCATTTTCAAGATCTCTCGGTCCGATTGCGATTCTGACAGGCACTCCTTTCAACTCATATTCTGCAAATTTCCATCCTGGCTTCTGCGTATCGCGATCATCGTATTTGACAGAGATTCCTGCTTTTTTCAGTTCTGCCATGATTTCTCTGGCTTTCAAAGAAACAGCCTCCAATTCGGCCTCTCCTCTGTAAATCGGAACAATAACCACCTGGAATGGTGCCAATTTCGGGGGCAAAACCAAGCCATTATCGTCTGAGTGAGCCATGATCAAAGCACCCATCAAACGGGTACTTACTCCCCATGAGGTTCCCCAAACATACTCAAGACCTCCTTCTTTGGTTGCAAATTTCACTTCGAAAGCTTTGGCAAAATTCTGACCTAGAAAATGCGAAGTTCCTGCCTGAAGTGCTTTCCCGTCTTGCATCATAGCCTCGATGCAGAAAGTCTCATCAGCTCCTGCAAACCGCTCATTTGCAGTTTTCATTCCTTTTACCACCGGCAAAGCCATAAAATCTTCAGCAAACTGCGCGTAGATATTCATCATTTGCACAGTTTCGTCCATTGCTTCTTTCGAAGTAGCGTGAGCCGTATGACCTTCTTGCCATAAAAATTCAGTCGTACGCAGGAAGAGTCTAGTTCTCATTTCCCATCTTACCACATTGGCCCATTGATTGACCAAAAGAGGAAGATCTCTATAGGATTGAATCCAGTTTTTATAAGTACTCCAAATTACTGTTTCAGAAGTTGGGCGCACAATCAGCTCTTCCTCCAATTTAGCATCCGGATCTACGATAATTCCGGATCCGTCTTCCGCATTTTTAAGGCGATAGTGAGTAACCACCGCACATTCTTTTGCAAATCCTGCAACATGGCTTGCTTCTTTACTCAAGAAGGATTTTGGGATAAAAAGTGGGAAATAGGCATTAACATGACCTGTTTCTTTGAACATGCGGTCAAGCTCAGCCTGCATTTTTTCCCAAATGGAATAACCGTACGGCTTGATAACCATACACCCTCTCACTGCTGAGTTTTCGGCCAAATCGGCTCTTTTCACCAGCTCATTATACCAGAGTGAATAGTCCTCACTCCTCTTAGGTAATCCTTTGCTCATTATGGTTGATTGGGATATGAATTGTACTTAATTTCGCTAAATTGGGGAGGGCAAATATAAACCAAAAAGTATAACCCTTCACCTCTTGCCTCGTATAAGAGATTAACTATTCAACTTCAACCATGAAGAATATTAACGCTATTACCACTTCATTTATCCTTGGCTCCCTTGCTTTGGCCTCTTGCAGTACCAATAAGATTGCCACAAATGCAGACCAGGACAATTTGTATTTTATGGCCTCAGATACTCAAGTTGCTACAGAGTATGCTGTCCAAAACAACAAACCCGAATCGTTTGAAAGTCTTTCTACTGTGGGTGCTGACACCTATTCACAAGAAAACTTCAGCTCCAGAAATGTAAATCCTGACTACATCGCAAAGTATCAGGCCGAAACAGAAGTTCAGGATGAAGGAACCGTATATTTTGATGAAACTGGCGAGCCAAATGCCGTCCAGGACATTAATGTTTACAACAATTACACCACTGCGGGATCAGGATTCAATAGTGGATTTAATCCAGCATTTTCTCTTGGTATGGGCTTAGGATTTGGCGGTTATGGCATGGGAGGATTTTATAACCCTTTCTTTGGCTACGGCCCAGGTTTTAGAATGAGTATGGGATTCGGATGGGGATCACCTTACATGGGTATGGGCATGGGTATGGGCATGGGCATGGGATTCGGATATCCGATGTTTGGCTACCCAATGTATCCAATGTATGGTTTTGGCTCTCCAATGTTTGGATATCCAATGTACGGTTACGGATATCCTGGATATGGAAATCCTATCTATGTTCTTCCTGGTGGAGAATATGGAGATAGAAATGTAGTAGTAGGAGCAAGACCGTCCAGGGGTGCCTCACTAGCGGGAGCTGGGTATAGAGGCAGTACAAATTCGGCTGCTATCCCAAATACCGCCAGAGCACAGGCAAGAAATGAAGCTTTGAGTAGCGGAGCAACAAATAGACGAATAGTTTCTTCAGGAGAAAACTCAAGAGTATCATCAAGAGATTTCGGTACATCTCAAAACGATTACTACTCTAATTCAAGATCTAGAGTCGCTACAGGCACAACTCGAAATGTAAATTCTCCTGCGGTAGACAGAGGAGCGACTACCAGATCAAGAAGTGCAATGCCAACATCTAGACCATCAACAAGCGTTGGAAGCACTAATTCAAGAAGTGCTGTTGGAAACATCAATACCCCAAGCAGATCGACTTCATCACCTAGCTACAATAGAAGTACAAGTCCATCTTACAACAGATCGACTACTCCTTCTTATAACCAAAGATCGACAAGTCCTTCTTATGACAGAAGTACAACTCCAAGCAGATCAAACAACAACGCACCGGGATATAGCGCCCCGAGCAGAAGCAGCTCTAGTCCAAGTTTCAGTGCTCCGAGCAGGAGTTCCGGAGGTAGCACAAGCGGTTCTTCAGGAGGCGGCGCTTCAGGAGGATCCAGAACAGGAAGGGGAAATTAATTCCCCTTTTTTTTTGTCAACTCATTTGACACAAAACCAACTATTCCCCGTTTATACTTTAACAAAACAAACTCTAAATGAGGCTATCAATTCTGATTTTCTCCGTTTTCATAATTTCGGCACCTTCCGTTTTTGCCCAAAGTGGATACTATGAAGATGCGTATAGATTCAGTAATGCAATACCATCAGGATCTGCTCGAATAGTAGGAGTCGGTGGCACTCAGTGGTCACTTGGAGGAGATGTTTCCAATATTGCAGGAAATCCTGCAGGATTAGGTTTCTTCAGAAAATCAGAAGCAAGTTTGACAATGGGCTATACTGATTGGGGGGTAGATACTCGGTTCATTGGTCAAAGCAAGTCCTATAATACTACCAATTTTGCTTTGCCAAATGTTAGCGTTGTCATCGCCAAAACGAAGGATGATTATGAAAACAGCGCTTTTAAAGGTGGATCATTTGGCATTGGCTTTCAACGAATAGCAAACTTCAACTCTGAATTCGGCTATTTCTCTGATGAGCTAGGAACCTCTTCAATCATTGATTTTTACCTGCAAGATTCTTTCGGAGTACCGGAAACCCAAATTGAAGGATACGGACTGACAGGCTTAGCATATCTTACTTACCAGATAAATCCTGTTAGCGTGGATGAAAACGGAAATGCAATTGCAAACCCAAATACATACGATTCATTCGTGTTAGGCCTTCCCTTTCAGGATGAAAATGTAACTCAGGAAGGAAGTGCTGATCAAATCACTTTCAGTTACGGAGGCAATTTCAATCATAAATTATTTCTTGGCGGATCGGTAGGAATCAGAACTTTCGATTTTACATCCATTAAAACCTACAATGAGGAATTTACGAATGAGCCTTTGGCAAATAGTTCTTTGAGAGAAACACTATTTATTAATGGAGGTGGGGTAAACATAAACTTGGGTGTGATTTACAAGCCAATTGAAACAGTCAACCTGGGTTTCACATTCCAATCACCAACCTGGTACGGGGTGAATGAAGAATATGATGCGAATGTTGTGGCCGATTACAATAATTATTATTTCGCAGAAGAGGACATCACCCTTGGACGTCAAGAAGCCGCTACAGATATTATCTTGAGTGCTTACAATCTGAATACGCCCATCAAAATCGGCGGGGGTGCAACCTATTTTTTCGGAAAAAATGGATTTATTTCCGCTGATGTGGATTGGGTTGATTATTCCCAGGCAAGATTAAATTCAAATGATTTCGATGAAGGTCCGGACAATCAAGCGATCAAAAACGTTTACACAAGTACAATAAATTATCGATTCGGAGCCGAATATAAGATCAATATGTTCAGATTCAGAGGTGGGTACGCTCATTTTGGAGATCCCTTTTCCAATTCAAATTACGATCGAAGCACTCAGCAAATTAGTGGAGGCGCGGGAGTTAAGCGGGGAAACTTTACGGCGGATTTTGCACTTGTCAACCGCAAATTCAATTCTCTCTACACCAGCTACCAAGTGCTTGATTCGGATGGAAATAATTTCGGTCCCCAGACTGAGATCGAGAACAATATTATCAACGGAGTTTTGACTTTTGGATTTAGCTTTTAAGCAAGCTTATCAATTCAGAAACTAACAACTCAGCGGAGAATTCTTCCCCGCTGAGTTTTATTTTTGCCTGATTGTAAAAATACTCCCTCTGAGCAAGCAAGCTCTTTAGCTTTAGGATAATCTCTCCCTGATCCAAGCCATGAAACATGGGGCGATTATGAACTTTTGATGCGCCTAACCGTGCTGAAATCTCATCAAGAGGGACGTCCAAATAAACAGAAACCGCATTTTGGTTGATAAGATCCATGTTGTCGTTGAAACAGGGACAACCTCCGCCAGAAGCCAAAATGAAGGATTCCTCTTTTTCCAAAGTCAATTCAAGTGTCTCAGTTTCCCATGTTCGAAATTTACCTTCCCCAAACAGGGTAAATATCTCAGGAATCTTCATCTTATATCGTTCTTCAATCAGATGGTCAAGATCGTAATAAAGAAGGTTCAAAGTAGAAGCCAAACTCCTTCCGAAGGTACTTTTCCCAGAACCCGGCAATCCAACCAATACTACTTTGAGATTTTTGCTCATTTTATAAAAAAGTCCAAGACCTCCACCGCTTCCGGAGTATTGTTATGGTGATATTTTGCCATCACTACTCCATCCTTCAAAATCATAATACCGGGATTAGATCTCATGATGGTTTTCACCACCGTGGCATCAGCCTGTAATCCTTGGATTTTCCAGTTGTATTTTGCCAAATAGGCTCCAATTTCTTCCTGAGTAGCTGCTCCGATAAAAACAGGAGTTACCGGAGAATCCTGAAGTGAGTTCACCAAAGCATTCAAATCTTCCTGGTTAGCATCACTCATCTTGCTCATGTTACTTGATAAAATGATTAGCTTATCACCTGAGAAAAGCGATTCCGATTGATCTCCCTCCTCATTCCAAACAGAGAAGTCAGAGATCTTTGGAAGTGCATCGGGATTTTTAAGGATCATCTCCACAAACTCAAGGCTTTCATCTGCCGGATACTGATCGAATGAAACTAATTCTGTCCCATTTTTCATCACATAGGTGTACTCCAAAGGAGCAGAAGGCTGCATATTCTGAGGGATATTTACTCCCACTTTATAAGCTCTGAAATCAATAAATGGCAAGTTTCGTATCGCAGTAATTGCTATCGAAACCGAAGTTATGAATATCACCCAGACTGAAATCTGTTTCCAATAGGCCGAGGTTTTGGGCAAATCCGCTTGAAAAAGAAATAGAATTGAAATGAAAACAAGCAAAATCAAATCCTTATAAAACGATTCCCAAGGGGTCAATTTGATAGCATCTCCAAAGCATCCACAGTCTGTTACTTTATTGAAATAGGCGGAATAGAATGTGAGGAATGTGAAAAACAAAATCATCAAAGCCAATGACCAAACTGTGAAGCGGCTCTTAACTCCAAGAATCAGCATGACTCCCAGAACTATCTCAACTATAACCAGGAATACGGCTATATACAACGCAAAAGGTTTGAAATAATAAAAGAACCCTGCTATGTCGTTGGAAAACACATCAAAATATTCCTCAAGTTTGATCGCAGTTCCCACAGGATCATTGACTTTTATCAGACCTGAGAAAATAAACAATCCGCCTACGAGAATTCGAAGCGTCCAAAGCAATCCATCCTTAATCATTTGATTTCATTTTGATCATACAAAAAACAGCATAATTGATCATGTCCTGATAGTTAGCTTCGATTCCTTCAGATACAAGTGTTTTTCCCTGATTGTCTTCAATTTGCTTTACTCGTAGAAGCTTCATCAGGATAATATCGGTAATGGAGCTTACCCGCATTTCTCTCCAAGCCTCTCCATAATCGTGGTTTTTCTGCTCCAGAAGTCCTTTAGTGTCTGCCACCCAGGTATCGTAAACAGGCTCCAATTCCTCAAAAGGAATCTCAAGTCTTTCATCTTTTGAGAAGCTGATTTGCAATAATGCAATCAGACAATAATTGATAATCCCGATAAACTCATCAACAACCGGATCATTTACCTTTTGACTGCCTTTTTCCTGAATAGAGCGAATTCTCTGAGCCTTGATGAAAATCTGATCGGTGATGGAGGGAAGCCGAAGAATCCTCCAAGCAGTCCCATAATCGAGCGTTTTCTTACGAAAAAGTTCTTTACAACGGTTAATAACTTGCGTATATTCGGTACTCGTCTGTGTTTCCAAAGTTTACTTGTTTAATGATTCTTGCATCGAATCCATCTTCTGAAATCGAAGATAAATTATTTCCCCTAAAATATACACTCCAAATCAAAGGGCGGTTAGTTTGCCTGAAGAGGCCTCAAATCATGGGGATTTTGAATCTCACTCCCGATTCGTTTTTTGGCGAAAGCAGGGTTTTAGGTTCCAGAGAAGTATTGATTGAAAAAGTCACAAAAATGGTTTCAGAGGGTGCTGATATGCTGGATCTTGGTGGATATAGTACCAGACCAGGCGCTGTGGATGTGACCCTTGAAGAAGAAATTCAGCGAATCGTCCCGGCGGTTGAGTGGATAGCTGAAGCATTTCCCTCGGTTTTGATTTCGGTTGATACATTTCGGGCCAAAGTTGCCGAGGCTGCTGTAAGTAGCGGAGCACATTTGGTCAACGATATTTCCGCAGGAAGCTTGGATCCAAAGATGTTGGAAACAGTCGGAAAACTGGAAATTCCCTATATAGCGATGCATATGCGAGGAAATCCTCAAACGATGCAGAAAAAAACCAACTATTCCGATATATTAGTTGAGTTACTGAACTATTTCGCAGAGAAAACGGCTCTTTGTAGAAAGTTTGGCATTAAAGATGTAATCATCGATCCGGGCTTTGGCTTTGCAAAAACTATCGAACAGAATTATTGGCTTCTCCGAAATCTGAAATATTTTCAGGCTTTATCTTTACCAATTTTAGCAGGAGTATCTCGTAAATCGATGATATATAAGGCGCTCGGCGTGAGTCCTGAGGAAGCATTAAACGGAAGTACAGCTCTCCATATGTATGCCCTCACACAAGGGGCAAACATCCTGAGAGTACATGACGTAAAAGAGGCTAAAGAAACTTTGACTTTATACCATCAATTATACCCTTGAGTCTACTATTTAAAATAGGATTTTTAGACATCTCCATCGTCAATATCTTCGATATTGCGCTGGTGGCTGCCCTATTGTATCAAGTGTATAAGCTGCTAAAAGGTAGTGTTGCAATCAAAATTTTTCTTGGTTTTCTTTCCATTTACCTGATTTACTTGCTGGTAAGAGCACTTCGAATGGAGCTTCTTTCAGCGATTTTGGGTCAGTTTATGGGTGTCGGAGTTATCGCTGCCATCATTATTTTTGCTCCAGAGATCAGAAAGTTTTTATTGCTGATCGGCAGATCCTCATTCTTGTCTGATGACAATGCCTGGAAGGATTTCTTTTTCTTTTGGAGAAAAAAGGAAAACTCAGCTTTCAATATTAGCCCGATTATCGATGCTTCTAAAATCCTCGCAGGAAGCAATACAGGTGCATTAATTGTTATTTCCAGTAGCACAGGCTTAAAGTTCTATGCAGAAAGCGGCGACATTCTGGATGCAGAACTCTCCAAAAGATTGTTGATTTCAATTTTCAATAAATACAGCCCGCTTCATGATGGTGCGGTCATCATACACAAAGGTCGGATCAAGGCTGCCCGCTGTATTCTTCCGGTGACAGAGCGGGAAGTTCCGGCCCAATTTGGACTCAGACACCGCGCGGGAATAGGAATGTCAGAAGCGACAGATGCATTGGTCTTGATGGTATCTGAAGAGACCGGACAAGTATCGATGGCAAAAAATGGGAAGATTCTCCATAATCTGTCATTTCAGGAAGTACGGGAAACAATCAATGACTACCTGAACAATGAAGATGTAGATAGCAGATTTGAAGATCTTGAAGCCTACGAAACCAAAAAGAAGCGCAAACTGGCGATGATCTCTAAGACAACTTAAAAGCGACCATTTAAATTTTTCGATTCGAAAATCAGTCTTTTAAAGCAAGAAAAAGCCGGCAAGTTCTCTCTTGCCGGCTTTTTCTTGCATGTAAATTAGTTGGAATCGGTTATTTAATGACTCCAAGCTCTTTCCCTACTTCAATAAATGCAGCGATTGCTGTATCAAGATGAGCGCGGGTATGACCTGCTGAGATCTGAACCCGAATTCTCGCCTGACCCTTTGGCACCACAGGATAATAGAATCCGATCACGTAGATTCCTTTTTCAAGGAGCTTTTCAGACATCTTCTGCGAAAGCACTGCATCATAAAGCATGACCGGTACAATCGGATGCTCTCCCGGCTTCATATCAAAACCCGCTTCAGTCATCTTCTCACGGAAGTATTTGGTATTCTCTTCCAGTTTATCTCTCAGGCCAGTCGACTCAGAAAGCAAATTGAAAACCTCAATCGAAGCTCCCGTGATAGATGGTGCCAACGTATTTGAGAACAAATATGGTCTTGACCGCTGACGAAGCAGTTCGATGATTTCTTTTTTACCTGAAGTAAACCCTCCCGAAGCTCCACCCAAAGCCTTGCCGAGCGTACCTGTGATAATGTCAATTTTTCCCATCACTCCTCTGTGTTCATGAACACCACGACCGGTTTTTCCCATAAATCCCGTTGAGTGGCATTCGTCAGACATGATTAAGGCTTCGTATTTCTCTGCCAGTTCAACGATTTTGTCCAACTGAGCAATCGTCCCGTCCATGGAGAAAACCCCATCCGTTACGATGATCTTTTGCTGAGCTCCTTTGGCGATGGCATCCTTGAGTTGAGCTTCCAGATCTTCCATGTTGTTATGCTCATATCGGAATCTCATTGCTTTGCAAAGGCGAACTCCGTCGATGATGGAAGCATGATTCAAGGCATCCGAAATAATGGCATCATCAGCTCCAAACAAGGGTTCAAACACGCCACCGTTGGCATCAAAAGCAGCGGCATAAAGGATGGTGTCTTCTGTTCCCAGAAATTCAGAAATCTTCTGTTCCAAAGTTTTGTGAATATCCTGAGTACCGCAGATGAATCTCACGGAAGACATTCCAAAACCATGAGAATCAATCGCAGCTTTCGCAGCTTCCAAAACTCGTGGATGAGAAGAAAGACCCAGGTAATTATTGGCGCAAAAATTCAATACTTTTTGGCCTCCGGCAATGGTGATTTCAGCCGATTGTGGAGAGGTGATGATTCGCTCCCGCTTGAAAAGTCCGGCTTCTTCAATTGATTTTAACTCTTGTTGCAACTTGGGTTTAAACTGATCGTACATGAAATTTTTGGTCAAATAGTTAAGCTTCGTTTTAGTCTGTTCCGCTAATCAAAAATCCATTTTCGGGAATTGATTTTTGCTACTTTTGCGGAACCAAACCCAAATATAAACAAAAACCCCTGCCAGTTCCGGGGCTTTTTTATAAGACTAAGCATGGAAAAAATCCTCGTAATCGGAGCGGCCGGACAGCTGGGTTCCGAACTCACCAAATCTTTGAGCGACCTTTTCGGAGGTGAAAATGTGATCGCAACCGACTTACAGGAGTTAGCACGCGTGAAGTTCGATTATTGTCGCTTTGAAGTGCTCGATGTAATGAATAAGGAAGCGCTGAGAGACTTAGTCAAAGAGGAAAAAGTAAGCCAAATCTATCATCTAGCCGCTGTGCTTTCTGCAACCGGGGAAAAGAATCCGCTTTTTGCCTGGCATCTGAATATGGAAAGTCTGCTTCATGTGCTGGAGCTGGCAAAGCAATTTAAACTTGACAAAGTCTATTGGCCATCTTCAATTGCTGTTTTTGGACCAAATACTCCCAAAGTAAATACCCCTCAATACTGCGTCAAAGAACCCAACACGATCTACGGAATCTCAAAACAGGCCGGAGAAAGATGGTGTGAATATTACTTTCAAAAGTATAATGTGGACGTGCGAAGCCTTCGCTATCCCGGACTGATCGGATACAAATCTCTGCCGGGCGGGGGAACCACTGACTATGCGGTAGATATTTATCACAAGGCTTTGGCTGGTGATAAATTTAATTGCTTCCTGAGAGAAGGTAGCTATTTACCTATGATGTACATGCCGGATGCGATCAAGTCAACATTGGATTTGATGAGTGCTCCGCGTGAAAGCGTAAAGATCCGATCCAGTTACAATCTCTCGGCGATGAGCTTTTCGCCCAAAGAAATCTATGAGAGTATCCTGAAGCATATCCCTGATTTCGAGATCGAGTATAATCCTGATTTTCGACAGGCAATAGCCGACAGCTGGCCGGATAGCATTGACGATAGCTGTGCAAGAGCAGATTGGGGATGGAAACCGGATTATGATTTGGATCGGATGACTGCTGATATCTTGAAACACCTGCCGGAATATTATCCTGCGAAAAAATAATAAGCACTAGCCCCGACACATAAAAGTCAGCCGGGGCTTTTTTTATCCTTTTATTATTCGCCTTACTCCTATTTTGACTTCCATTCTATTCCGAAATTGGCTATTTTCCCATCCATCATTTCGCTATGAACAAGTATCGCATCGCTTTCTTACTTTCCATTGCTCTCGCTTTTGCCATTATCGGTTTTTTGGTTTTTGGAGAAGAAAAGCAAGTGGACTTCAGCACCCAGATCAAACCCATCCTCAATAAGCATTGCATTTCCTGCCATGGTGGAGTGAAAAAGAACGGCGGATTCAGCGTTCTTTTCGAAGAAGAAGCTTTAGCGATCACCGAGTCAGGACACCCGGCCATCATTCCCGGTGACCCAAGTGAAAGTGAGCTCATTCGAAGACTGACTGAATCTGATCCCGAACTTCGAATGCCTTACCAGCGAACTCCCCTTTCGGAAGAGGAAATCGAGTTGATGAAAACCTGGATAAAGCAAGGTGCCAAATGGGGAAAACACTGGGCCTACGAGCCGGTGAAAGAACCGGAAATACAAACCAAACTTTCCGCAGGAATTGGAACTGAAAACAATCCAGCCACAGAATCAGGTATTGATTTTTATGTCCGGGAAAAGCTTCAGGAATTAAATCTTTCCAATTCTGCGGAAGAAGAAAAAATGAAACTGCTTCGAAGAGCAGCTTTGGATATTACCGGATTGCCTCCTGCCGAAAACCTTATCACCGATTATCAATCCGGAAAACTCAGCTACGAACAAGCAATCGATCAACTGCTTGCGTCCCCTTCTTTTGGAGAAAAGTGGGCAACCTGGTGGCTGGATCTTGCACGATATGCCGATACCAAGGGATATGAGCGGGATGTGTCGCGGACCATGTGGCCTTTCCGCGATTGGGTGATTCGGGCTTTCAACGAAGACAAGCCTTTCGATGAATTTACGATCGAGCAACTCGCGGGGGATCTTTTGCCAAATCCTACTCAGGATCAGTTGATTGCTACTGCATTTCACCGAAACACCATGAACAACGATGAAGGCGGTACGGAGGATGAGGAGTTCCGGGTGGCGGCGGTTCTGGATCGGGTGAATACGACGTATGAAGTTTGGCAAAGCACAACCATGGCCTGCGTGCAATGTCATAGTCATCCTTACGACCCGATCAGACATGAAGAATTCTACCAATCAGCAGCATTTTTCAACAATACCCGAGATGAAGACACGCATAACGAAGAGCCAAAACTCCGTTTTTATTCCGAGGCCGAAAAGGGTCAGGTTGCTTCCATTTTAACCTGGGTAAAAGAAAAAGAAGGAGCTCAAAAAGCAAATCAACGAGCTGATTTTTTAAGTTTCCGCGAGCCAAAATACCATGCGCATCTTTCTGAAGACTTCGATAAAGCAGAACTGATTGATACCAAATGGCTGGGAATGTGGCCCGGAGGATCGGCTTACCTGCGGAATGTAAATACCCAGGGATCAGATCAGCTCCTGATCGATTATTGGTCAGGGATCGATGGAAGCAAAATGACCATTCGAAACGGAGGTCCGTCGGGTGAAATCCTGGCAGCTTTTACACTGAATAAAACGGATGGCGAAATCGTCAAGGAAGTGCCATTCAAACCGATTACAGGAAAAGTTGATCTGTATCTGGAGGTTCAAAATCCAAATGCAAAGCCTCAGCAAAACACCTCCACCATTGTCTGGTTTGCATTCGTGCCGACTTTGCCGGGCAAGGGCCAATCCGGTTTTGCTGAAGTCCAGAATTCTTGGAATGAACTCCTGAAATTCAAAGGAACTCAACTTCCGATTTTGATCGAAAATCCGGATTTTATGAATCGTTCTACTCACGTTTTTGAACGCGGCAACTGGCTTATTCTCGGTGAAAAAGTGAATTCAAAAGTTCCTGCCACCTTGAACGATTGGAATCCGGAATGGCCTCAAAACCGATTAGGCTTCGCTTACTGGCTTACAGACAAATCAAATCCGCTCACATCGCGCACTCTTGTCAACCGGGTTTGGGATCAGCTTTTTGGAAGAGGGTTAGTCAGCACGCTGGAAGATATGGGCACTCAATCGGATCCACCTTCCCATCCCGAACTTCTGGATTATCTGGCTTGGAAAACGATGAATACATACGATTGGAGCCTGAAATCCCTGATTCGTGAGATCGTTACTTCCGCAACTTATAAGCAAAAATCGGCAGCACCTGCTGAGCTTTTCGCAGCCGATCCACAAAATAAATGGTACGCTCGCGGTCCTCGAATCCGATTGAATGCTGAGCAAATCCGCGATCAGGCTCTGGCTGTTTCAGGACTTCTAAGCCCGAAAATGTATGGGCCGGGAGTCAAACCGCATCAACCTGAAGGAATCTGGCAGACCGTCTACAATGGAGAATCCTGGACAAAAAGTGAAGGCGAGGACGGTTATCGAAGAGGTGTTTACACTTTCCTGAAGCGAACGAGCCCCTACCCTTCTTTCATTTCTTTTGATGCAGGAAGCCGGGAAGTTTGCCTGAGCCGTAGGATTGTGACCAATACTCCGCTCCAGGCTTTGGTCACGCTGAATGATCCGGTTTTCATTGAAGCGGCTGTTCATCTGGGTAAACTGATGAATGACCATTCAGCTGATTCCCCTGAAAAAGGAATTGCTTTTGGCTATCAGAAACTGATGCTGCAGCCAATTTCCGCAGAAAAGCAAAAAGCGCTGAAAAAATTATACGATCAGGCAGTTTTGGATTTTAAGTCCAATCCCGAGGAAATGGCAAAGTTTTATTTGTTGGAAGGTGACATCGCCAGCCCTGAAAAAGCAGCAATGTCTGTAGTCGCGAATGCATTGATGAATCTGGACGAATTTCTAACCAAACCATAAGATGAAATCGAGCATTACGAAGTCGTCACACATCAGGATGAATAATCAACATGCGAGATTCCATGTGACCAATAAAAATCAAATTATGAACACATGAAAAGTATAGAAAAGCTGGTTTTCGAGTTCCAAATGGAAAAACTGCAAAAGCAGACGAGAAGGCATTTTCTGATGGATTGTGTCGGAAAGATAGGCGGGCTGGCGATGGCACCGTTGCTTTTCGGTTGCGAACCGGGCAGCAATCCCGCTAAACCAATGGGCTTGAATTTGACCGATCGGGATTTGAATCCGCTCGCTCCACTTGCACCTCCTTTTGCTCCCAAAGCCAAATCAATCATCTACCTCCACATGGCAGGTTCCCCTTCCCAGTTGGAGTTATTCGATTACAAACCTGAACTAATCAAAAACCATAATCAGCCCTGCCCGGAATCACTTTTGGCGGGAAGGAAATTTGCTTTCATCCGTGGTGTTCCGAATCTATTGGGACCGCAGGCCAACTTCGCTCAACATGGTGAATCAGGCGCCTGGGTTTCAGATTTCCTTCCGCATTTTTCCAAAGTTGCCGATGAGGTTTCTTTCCTGAAGGCTGTCCACACAGACCAATTCAACCATGGTCCGGCTCAGCTTTTCATGCAAACCGGAAGTGCGAGATTGGGAAGACCGAGTTTGGGAAGCTGGGTGACGTATGGTCTTGGAACAGAAAATCAAAACCTGCCCGGATTTGTCGTCCTGACTTCAGGCGGCAAAACTCCAGACGCCGGAAAAAGCGTCTGGGGAAGCGGATTCCTGCCTTCGGTCTATCAAGGCGTCCAATGCCGATCCAAAGGAGATCCGGTTTTGTACCTGGAAGATCCGTCCGGAATGTCCCGCGACTTGAAGAAAAACGTGATCGAAGCAATCAATTCAGTCAATCAAGAGGAATTCAATACCTACGGAGATCCGGAGATTCTCGCCCGTATCAACCAATATGAAATGGCTTACCGCATGCAGATCGAGGTACCGGAAGTCATGAATATCAACGATGAACCCGAGAGTATTCACGAACTCTATGGCACCGAACCCGGAGTTGAGTCATTTGCAAATAATTGTCTGCTGGCAAGAAAGCTCGTGGAGAAAGGAGTGAGATTTGTCCAGCTGTATGACTGGGGCTGGGATACGCACGGAACGGATCACGACGGCTCGATTGACATGGGCCTTCGGAATAAATGCCGAGAAATTGACCGCCCGATAAGTGCGCTTTTACTGGATCTGAAGCAACGGGGATTACTCGAAGAAACGCTCGTCGTCTGGGGCGGTGAGTTTGGACGAACGCCGATGCAGGAAAATCGCGAAGGGAAAACGATGGGATTCCTGGGTCGTGATCACCATGTGGATGCTTTCACGATGTGGATGGCGGGTGGCGGAATCAAACGCGGAACAAGTCATGGGACCACGGATGATTTTGGTTTTCAGGGAATCGAGGACCAGGTTTCTGTTCATGACATCCATGCGACCATTCTTCACGTGATGGGCTTTGATCATGAGAAGTTCACACACGATTTCCAGGGACGCCCTTTCCGGCTCACCGATGTGGAAGGAGAACTGATCCGTAAAATTTTAGCTTAAAAGCCTCTTTCCATCCATTCAACAATAATGAGCTTTTTAGAATCCCCTATTACCTGATGCTTGATTTTATCCTGCCTTTTCTGGGAAGGCTTCACCCGCTGCTTGTCCATCTTCCGATCGGGATTCTGATTTTCGGAATTCTTCTGATCTTTTTGCAAAAAAGAGATTCAACGACATTTAATCCGGCTATCCGACTGGCATTTTTGGTTGGAGGAATTTCAGCGACTTTGGCAGGAATCAGCGGTTTTTTCCAATATCAGTTTGAAGGATTTGCCTGGGATTCTGTCCAAAACCATCTAATAGCCGGAGTGATTTCTGCCATTGGCAGCTTCTACCTTTTCACCCGGATCAAGGACGAAACCATTTTTAGCGCTAAAATCAAACTTCAAGTCTTGGTTCTGTTTTTGGTTTTGACTGTTACGGGACATTTGGGAGGAAATATTTCACGCGGGGAAGAATACCTGATTGAAGTTTTACCTGCGGAAATTCAAGCTTGGACAGG
Organism: Algoriphagus sp.; assembly: GCA_044373795.1. Lineage (GTDB taxonomy): Bacteria > Bacteroidota > Bacteroidia > Cytophagales > Cyclobacteriaceae > Algoriphagus. The sequence goes on from JBILPR010000004.1 coordinate 40,092, forward strand.
ATACGAAGCCTTACCTGAAAAGCCGCTGGAAATCCCTGAGCAAGGCTGGGAAGAACTCGTATTTTACGGTGAAGTCGTGCAGCCAATCCTTAATCAAAATTGCAAAAGCTGCCATAACCCAAGAAATCTGAAAGGCGAACTCAACCTGACGAATTTCGAAGAATTACTGAAAGGCGGTGAAAACGGTGAAGTGCTAAAAGCCGGAAATCCGGAATTGAGTGCACTTTTTGCAAAAATGATTTTGCCTCTCGAAGATGAAGATCATATGCCGCCAAAGGAAAAACGTCAGCCTTCGAAAGAGGAAATCGAACTGATCAAATCATGGATAGTAGCCGGTGCCTCGCAAAATAAAACACTTGGGCAAGCCGAAGTGGATGAAAAATTACTGGAGCCTTTTTTCCACAAAGAGGAAATCCCATTTTATCCTTTGACTGAAGTAGCTCCCGTACCAGCAGATACGCTTTCCAAACTCAGGACAGCGGGATTTTTTGCTGAGACTGTCCTACAAGGTTCCTCTTGGTTAAAGGTGAGTTGCATCAATTTTCCTGATTTTAATGACGATAATTGGGTCCTTCTGAAATCGGTAAAAGATCAAATTGCATACTTGGATCTGAGCGGAACTCAGCTGAGCGACGGCATTTTGGACAGCATTGCAACGTTGACAAACCTGACTGTCCTCAAGCTCAATCAAACCGGAATATCAGGAACTAAGCTAGAGGCGCTTGCTACTTGCAAAAATCTCAAGTTGCTCTACCTCAATTCGACCCAGCTCAGCCTTGAAAACTTGTCCGCTATCAATCAGCATCCAAGCCTTCAAAAGGTTTTTGCTTTTCAGACTCCTGCCGGAGAAAGTGAAAAACCTGAAAAATTCAGCTTTGAATTGGAAACCGGAAACTACTCTCTGCCAAAAATCCCGGCAGATACGATTGTTTACTAAACCAGTTTTTCCTCAATCTCTTTCGGGTCAAATCCCAACGTGATCGATCCATCCGGATAGACAATCACCGGTCGCTTGATCATGCTGGAGTTTTCAGTCAAAATCGGAATGGCAGTCTCGACCTTTTCCAGATCGGACTTTTGCTCATCCGTCATTTTCCGATAGGTAGTTCCTTGCTTATTGACTAGAGCGGGTAAGGTTGTCTTTGTCAAAAATTCTTTCAGAAGTGCCTCAGAGGGCTTTTTCTTTTTGTAATCGAAGAACTCGAATTCCGCTTCTTTTTCCTGCAGAAAGCCAAATGCCTTTGCCATCGTATTGCAATTCTTGATTCCGTAAACTTTGAGTGCCATTGGATTTGTATTTAATGCTAAAATAAGGGTTGACGGTGAAACCCATTTTTATTTTCTGCTCCTTCGGGTTAATTTCCTGAAATTTTTATCCTTTGGAAAAATCCGAAAAACTCGATCATTGCCTCAATTGCAGGCAGCCACTTTTACATGATGAAAACTTTTGTCCCGTTTGTGGTCAGGAAAATAAAGATCGGAATATCTCAATTTTTGCCTTCATCGAGGAGCTCATCTCCAGTCTTTTCAATTTTGAAACCGTCTTCTTTCGTACAATTCCAGCCTTTTTGTTCTATCCCGGCAAACTGACACTTGAATTTAATGAGGGGAAACGAAAGAAATATATCAACCCTATTCGCCTATACCTGATTGCATCCTTGTTTTATTTCTTCGTAATCTCTTATGTAATTCCAGGTGATATAGTAGATAGAATCATTTCGGGAAGCATCAGCAAAGAATTCTTTGAGATGAATACTACGCCGGAGCAAAGGGAAGTCATAAGTGCGAGTTTGGACACACTTGAAATTAGTAGGGAATTGGAGCGAAAGCCAGGATTCGAAAACTCAAAGGAAAGAGTCAAAACCGATTCAACCAGCCTTATCCATATCGCACAAGAAAGTGGAAAAAAAGCAAAAGAAACCTGGAGAAATCTTCGCCTGATGGCCATTGATCCTGAGGTAAACGATGCTGAGTTTGATTCTGCAATTAAAGCCACCGGAATCAAATCTTCTTTGGACATCAGGCAGCAGCGGGACTTCATCGCCAATTCCAGCATCTTTATCAGCAGTGCTATTCAAAATCTCCCTCTGATGATGTTTTTTCTTCTTCCGTTTTTCGCATTTTTCCTTTGGCTTCTTTATTTCCGAAGTGGATTTTTCTACATCGAGCACCTGATACACGGCTTGCATTTGCATTCCTTCGCCTATTTCATCTATGGAATTGGGATTCTTTGGATGTCAATAGTTGGATGGGGCTTTGGATTCGCAGGGTTTCTTTGTTTTATCCTGGTGAGCACCTACGCATATTTTTCAATAAAGAAAATTTCGGGACAGGGCTGGTTTAAGACTTTAATGAAATTCCTGATTTTAGGTATTTTCTATCTCACGGTCTTATCCCTGGCCATTGTCCTGGAGCTTTATTATTCCCTGATCATCCTATAAAAAAAAACCGGCCACTTGGCCGGTTTTAATTACTTCAAATTGATTTTCGATAATATATAAAAGCTAAATAGAATAAGGCTTGAAGTTCGATAAAACAGGCTGTGGACCGTCGACAGTTGACAAACTGACAACTCACAACAGATAATCCTTATCTCAATATCTCCTTCATGCTTCCCTCATGCGCTTCGAGGATTTTCCCAATCAAATCATCGGTAAGAGCCGTTGATAAGAACAAACTCTCAAACTGAGATGGCGCCAGGTAAATTCCTCGATGAAGCATCGCCTGGAAATATTTT
>JBILPR010000380.1:0-4100 GCA_044373795.1 Algoriphagus sp.
CTGAGCTGGACATGGATTTTCCTTATTTGTTTTACCAAGCCTTCATAAGCTTTTTCTTCTTTGATCTTGTCGGAAATTATTTCCATAATGTCTGCAGAACTCTGAATCGTTGCCAGAGGAGTACGGAGTTCGTGCGAGGTCATTGAAATAAATTTGGACTTCATTTGATTGAGTTCAATCTCCTTTTTCAAGGTCTTTTTTAGTTCTTCCAAAACCAACTCCCTTTCTGTAACATCTCTGGAAGCCACCAAATACGACTTGAGTTCACCGTTTTCGTCGTAAATCGGTTTCCAAAGCATTTCAAGCTTTATTTTTTTTCCCGTAATCTCATGTTTGAGCGGAATGATAAACCTCGGATACTTGGTGAAGTCAGAATTTTCATTTGGCTTGAAATTAAACAGGCTGAAAAAGTCTCTGCCTATAAAGTTTTCAGGATTAAAGCCAGTTACCTTTTCTAGGGAAGGGGAAGCATAGACTGTTTTAAAATCCAAATCATGCAATGAAACGATATCATCAATGTTTTCAGAGAGAATCCTGTAGAGACTTTCTGATTCCATTTGAAGCAATTCAGCTTTTCTTTTTTGCCTGTTCAGATTCAGCGAGGCTATCAAATTGGCATAACTGGAGAGAAAAGGATTTAAAAAATCGACATCTTCTTGGGAATAAGGCTTTTCTTTATTGGCCAGCCCTACCATTCCCACAAATTTATCTTCTTTGAAAATCGGGATTCCGAGAAATCGTTTTAGCTCCGGGTGCCCGTGAGGAGTTGCTTCAGGACTTCTTCTTGGGTCATTAGCAACATCATTGGAAATTATTACCTCTTCATTCACCATTACCCAACCAAAAAGGGAATTAAGGTTTCTGAACTCCATTCCTGCCCGGAAGTTTTTCTTGTAATATTCCAGAACTTCTTCATTCCAGGAAATATTACTGGTAGCATTGGATTTCAGGTAAGGCATTCCCTTTTCATCGTACAGCACCTCTCCCAAAAAGCCAAACGAACTGTCTGTAAACCCAATCAGGCTATCCAATAACATATAAAATGTATCCTGAATCTCATTATTAATCGAAAAATCAAGCTGGGTCTGATTGATGGCCTGAATCACATCATTCATCCGAATCAGTTCCAGTTCGCTGAGTTTTCTTTTATTGATATTGTAGAAAATAATAGCTCTCGCATTCCCTGATTTGTAAGGGATTAATTGACTGATCAGGCTAAACCATTGTTGTCCTTCCTCTGTATTGAGCAATATTTCATGGTTTGAAAAATTTAAATTTGCCTGAAGAAATTCTACAAAAAAATCAATTGATTCCACAGGAATAATCTGATTAAACCAAAGGTTTTCAAAACCAACATCTTGTACCGTTAAACTCTGGAAATTAGTATGGAAAGAAAAATTACAGTAGAGGAGTTTAAATTCTTCTTCACTAATTAAAACAAAAGGGAAAGGGAGGTTCTCGGTGATTGTTCTAAACCTGTTTTCTGTCTGGTAAAGTTGTAATTCTTTGTTTTTTTGTTCCGTGATATCAGAAACTCTCCCGTGGATTCGTATTGCAATGTTTTCTTCATTGTACTCCAACACCGCTTTATCGTAAATCCAGGCAATACTTCCGTCAGCTTTTTTAATTCGATACTCATTTTCAAAAATTGAGCATTTATCATTAATAAAGTTTTCAAAAGCGTGTTGAAATCGCAAACGGTCTTCAGCAATAATCTGCGAAAACCAGAATCTCGGATCTGCCAGAAATTCTTCCTTTTTAAAACCAAAACGTTCAATTTTATCTGAAACAATTAATACTTGACCCGTTTTGAAATCAAGGGAATATAAAACGTCATCTACTGTATCAAATAATGCCTTGAACTTGGATTCACTCTCTTTCAAAAGTTCAAAATTGATCTGGCTTTGATTAATATCGTTGATAGTCCCAAAAAATTCGATCTTTTTCCCTTTTCTGATCTTTTTAACATTAACACGGATGTGGTGAGTTTCTCCATTCAATTTTTTAAGACCCGTAGCAAATGAAAAACGCCTCTCTCTGAGCAAATTCATGTTTTCGGTCTCTTGAATAAATTCTTCAGATCCATCCTGAGTAAAAAACGAAGTCATAGGATGACCTAGACTATCTTCAACACCTCTGCCGGTCAACTTAAACCATGCTCCGTTTAGATAGGATATATTCAATTCTGAATCTAACTTGAAGACAACATCATCAATATTTAAAATAATTTCCTTGTATTTTTTTTGATTTCGAGCTGCCCGTTTAAAACTCTTTTTTGCAAAGATCAAATGACCCAAAGTGGCGGCAAACGCATGTAAGGCACTTACTTGCTCCGCAGTAAACAATTCTTCACGGGTACAATTATCAAAACCCATAAAGCCCCAAAATTCATTATTTACCAAAATAGGTATAAAGAGATAGGAAACGATTTCCTGTTGTGTCATCATCTCTACAAAAGTTTCATTTGTAGAATCTCTGACCAATTTATTCTGAACTTGGTTCTTGCGGAGATCTAGTTCCAATTCCGGATAAATACTCCAGGGAAGTTCAAACATACTTTCATTATCCATTTGAGCACTAATCCCTTCTCTGCACCATTCGTCAAGATAGGTCAGGCAAAAGACTCCTTCTGAATTAAAAAAATTACGAAAAACATAAACTCGATCCACATCTGACGCCTCACCCAGTTTGGGTAAAATACGTGAGATAACTTCTTTAAGCTTCTTCGACCCTTCCAGAAGGGCATAAGATTCTCCAATTCCTGAAAGGATTTTTATACTTAAGAGGTTTTTGTCCAGCATTTAGCAATGAATTGAAGTTTCTAATCTGTAAAATGAAAATAAATGGTCGTATTTGGATACAGTTTCATTCACTATTTTTTTTGTTTTCAATTACTGTCGTCCGAGATTAAAAAAATCTGGAATAATTTAAACTAAGAATAGTACAAAACGAAAGATGGGAAGCTTTTTGGAGCTTTCCCATCTTTCGTTTTATTGTTGTTTCGACCAACAAATGACAATATGAAGCAAAGTAAGCATATTTTTTTGTCTGGACATCCGATTATAGCCCAGCTTTTATCCCTGGTTCCGATGGAGATTTTTAAGGAGGTTGTGGAGTAGGAAAACTCCGACCGGTATTACAAGAAGCTTAAATCGATCGACCATTTCATCTGCATGTTCTATGCGGTGTTAACCCGCAACACTAGTCTTCGAGAAGTTTATAAAAACATTTCTCTGATTGCCCAAAAGATGATTCCCTTCTGGATCAAACAGTTGCCGGCCAAAAGCATTCTTTCGGATGCGAATCGGAAACGGGATTCGAGCATGTTTGCCATGTTATATTCCCAGCTGTATGCGTATTAAAAAAAAGCCTGGTGGGGAACTGGCTGGATATCGGCGGAGAGGTGGACCCCGGCCGGGTGGAAGTTTTTGATTCGTCTACCATCTCACTTTTTAAGGACATCCTCAAAGGAGCAGGACGGAATCCCCTAGGCGGAAAGAAAAAAAGGAGGAGCCAAGGTTTTTTCCAAAATGAATCTGGAAGAAGGGGTTCCCAATTACATCTTTGTCCGTTCGGCAGCGAAAACGGAATTAAAATCCAGATCTGGGTAGCTCTTATTCTCAACCTGCTGTTTACCGTACTCCACAAGCGGGTAAAAGAGACCGAGGACTTTTTCCACCATGGTGATGGCGGCAGCAAAAATTTTATGCTCTTATGTCAGTCTTGAAAAGTTTTTACTTAAGCCGGATACCTATTTTAAAAGTTTATTTCAAAAGGATCTTAAAAATATGCAAGCCGAATTGTTTTTCTCTGGATAGGGGTACTTTTTGAAACATCTAAAAAAATCCCTCTGAAATTGATTTAAAGCACTTTATCTATAATTTCAAAGTTTAGTCGGACGAAAATAATTTTCAATACTAAATTCGGCACTGAATAAATATATATAAATTTTATTTTATTTATTGTTTACAAATAATGAAGTCAGCATCACACTAGTGTTTCGCGAGTAATTATTATCGGCAGCACATGCAATATGAATCACTGATTAGCTTAATTTAAAAATGGCACAAGTAGCGGATATATGCATGAATTTTGTGGCT
>JBILPR010000381.1:0-4098 GCA_044373795.1 Algoriphagus sp.
AACTCTTTTTCTTACCCTTTTTTTCCCCTTCCCTCCGATCCGTTCGATCTGTTTGGGAGTGCAAATATCTCCCTTTTATTCTATCCAACAATACCAGATCGGAAAAAAAGATTGACAATACTATAAGACGCTGATTTAGAACCCGAAAAATTCTCAAAACAAAAATGCCCGGATAACTGAGTCATCCGGGCATTTGAATATTGATATTCTGAAAATTACAGCTTTTTCAGAACAATATTTCGCCAATAGACTTTAATACCTCCACCATCATGGATTTGAAGCAAAACGCCCCCTTTTCCTTCTCCTATTTTAGCGTCTTCGTAATCAACCATCATCTTTCCATTTAAATATGAGGTAACTCTGTCTCCTTTAACAACGATCTTCATTTTATTCCACTCTCCGAATTTTAAAGCCTTGTCTTTTTCGGGATCCGGCTTAATCAACCAGCCTCTTCCATAGGATTCATATATTCCTCCGGTATCATTTCCGGGAGGTGCAACTTCTACTTGCCAACCTGAAACCTTGGTTCCGTCTACTGTAGACCTAATAAAGACACCACTATTACCATTTGCTTCTTGCTTAAACTCTAAAGTGATCTCATAGTCGTCATATGACTCTTCAGTTCCTAAGTAGCCATATCCCTTGTCGGGTCCGCTTTCTGAGATCAACAGACCATCCTGTACATACCATTTCTCTGTACCATAGATATTCCAACCTGTAAGATCTTTACCATTGAAGAGTTTTTCCTCCTTCTGAGCAAATGAATGCTGTGCCAATCCAAGGATAAGGATTGCTAGAATTATTTTTTTCATAGTTTTCTGATTTTAATGTTTTTGAACCAAACAGGATCTCCGTGATCCTGCAGAGCGATTAAGCCTTTTTTAGCAATCTTATAATCCGGAAATTCATTCCACTTGCCTGAATTCCTTCTTGTGGTCCAATCCTCGGAATAAGGAATGAATTCCACGGTCTTTTTACCGTTCAGCCAATAGCTCGCACCTTTTTCCGAGAATACGATTTTAGATGTGTTCCACTCTCCGGCAGGTTTTACCACACCTTCGTAATCGGGCACATACATAGCGTAATCGCCACCAATTGACTGCCAATCTTCCAAAGGCTGTGCAAATCCGATCTGATCAATCACTTGGTATTCCGGACCTGTGTAATAAGGTGCTTTGTAGTTTGGCCCTTCCACCACATGGTAAAAGACTCCGCTGTTTCCTCCAGGAGAGATTTTCCAGGTGAATTCCATTTCAAATTGCTCGAACTCCATGGGTCCAAATACAATATCACCACCAAAATCTTCTCCTCCAGTTGCTCCAAGTCCTTTTAAAGCTCCCTCTTCAATAATCCAGTTTGGTGGCATGGAATCACCGTTAAAAGCTCTCCATCCATCAGTATTGATTCCGTCGAACAGTAGCATCCATCCTTCTGATTTTTCCTCATCACTGAGTGAATTATCAGAAATGACAACTTCCTCTGCAACGGCTTCTTTTTCCTCTGCTGGTTTTGGGCTACAAGCCCAAGCTAGGGCGATTAACGCTAACCAAGCGATTTTGCTTTTTTCCATAGTCTTATATCAATTTCATGTTTACTGGATCCCATTTAATAAACTTATCCTGGAAGTAACTGTCATTGCATAGCAAAGCAGGTGCCGCAGCTCTGAATCCAAATATTGGATCCTCCACAATAGTCCCCCCGTTGCGGATTGCACTGAACCAATTTCCGAAGTGATCATAATGTGCACCCTTCCACGATCTTTCTGCTGCATAGACAGTCTCACGAGGAGGAAGAATTTTAGCTCTGCCCTCTTGTGTCTCGCCTCTCAGTTTCGCTTGTTCCTTCATGAAAGGATCATCGCTCTCTGCGTTATTGTTGAGTTTAACGACAACTTCCTCCCATTTCACGTCCATGGAACCTTTCGTTCCTACAATTCTCAAATAGGTCGTTCCACTTGTCCCGTCTACAAAATTACATCTCAAAGAAAGATTGAATCCGGGATGCTCTGGAGACTGAGGATAATCAAATGTTCCCAAGAGAACATCCGGAACTTCCCTGCCATCTTTCCAATATCTCAATCCTCCCATTGAGGACACTTTATTTGGTCCTTTAGAATTGGTGATAAAATGAAGTGATGAGAAAAGGTGAACAAACAAATCTCCCGACATGCCGGTACCATAATCCAGGTAGTTTCTCCAACGGAAAAACCTAAGAGGATCCCAGTCTCTGGCAATAGTATTGGAAATATATCGCTTCCAATCTACAGTTTGCTCATTCCCATCTGCCGGAACAGCATATTGCCAGGCTCCTTCAGGGGAATGTCTTGCCCAGAAACCTTCTGCATAAACGATATCTCCTATCGCTCCGGCAGCCAGCAGTTCTTTGGCTTTTTCATTGCCAAGAGAAGAAATTCCCTGTGAACCTACCACCATCACTTTTCCTGATTTTTCCCAGGCATTGATCACATCCATTCCTTGTCCAACTGAATGAACCATAGGTTTTTCGCAATACACATGCTTCCCTGCATTCAAAGCATCTACTGAAATCTGCTTGTGCCAGGAATCAGGAGTTCCTATTATCACTGCATCAACATCAGTTCGCTTCAGAATTTCCTTGTGGTCCCTGGTCAAGAATAAATGATCTCCCCATTTCTTTTTTGCAGATTCAAGTCGACCATCGTATAAATCGCAAACTGCCACCAAAGTAACATTTGCATGCTTCAATGCCGTATTTGTATCTTCTGTCCCCATGATTCCCGCACCTATAAGGGCAAGACGGATAGGTTGATCCGCTGACTCACTGCCCACTCTTGACAGTGATTCCCGGTTTGTGGCGGACTCTTCCGCAAAAACTGAAGGCGCCAATGCCGCAGCACCGGTACTCAAGCCCAGCTTTTTCAGAAATAGTCTCCTGTTATTCTTCATATTTGAATCAGTTGTCGGATTTATTGAAGTTAAAAGTTAATTGAAAATTTTAAAAAAGTTTTTAGGGAAATTACAATTTTTCATGAGTGGTAAATACAATCTATATATATGGCGAGTTTAAAAGGTCTTGAAATAGGGTAAAGCTTTTAGAAGGCGTGAGCCATACCATGAGAAAAGCTCTCCGTCTACAATCTTAACTTCGGCCTGAGGGAGTAAATTTTCAAAAAAGCTAAGGTGCTTTTCTTTGAACGGAAAGGGTTCGGAGCTTAATAGCAAATAATCAGGATTTAAAAGTTGAAGCTCTTCTGCCTTCACCTCCGGATACCTGCTGATTTTAATCAGGTTATTGAAACCTGCAATCGACACCATCTCATTGATAAAAGTGTCTTGGCCAACCACCATAATCGGATCATTCCAAATCAAGTAAACTGCTGTCCCTTTGAACGGCAAAGGGGTTTTCAAATCCCGAGTAAGCTGATTTGCTATTTCTTCAGCCTTATTAAGGGTATCTGTTATTTCCCCTATCTCCAAAATCATTCTCAAAGAATCCTCCACAGTCAGAATATCACTCATCCAAACCGGGTACTTAAAAGCTAATTTTACAACCCCTTCCTGATCATTTTCCTCTTTGTTTCCGATGATTAAATCAGGCTGCAGAGAATCAATCACCTCGAACCGATATTTTTTCGTCCCTCCGACTATGGTCTTTTTCTTTCGAAGACCCGGCGGATGAACACAGAACTTAGTCACTCCTACGATCCGATCTTCCAACCCCAAATCCACCAGCAACTCCGTTTGGGAAGGAACCAGAGAAATAATCCGTCTTGGAAGATTTGGAAGAAAAATGGTTCGATTGAGCTGGTCTGTGAAGTTCATAAAAAAGCAAATTGGTCATTAAGTTACTGGAAAAAATCAAACGTCTTCGAATGATGGTTCCCCATAACTCAATAACCAATTCACAATTAACTTATATACTTGAAGTCAAAGGAAGGATCAAAATCCATCAAAAACTCGGTCATCAATTGGATCACTTGCTCGATGTCTTCTTTGCTTGCCGTCTCTACGGTGGTGTGCATGTATTTCAAAGGCAATGAAATCAAAGCCGATGGCACTCCTTCATTGGAATAAGCAAAAGCATCAGTGTCCGTTCCCGTAGTGCGGGAAGCTGCAGATC
>JBILPR010000082.1:0-13833 GCA_044373795.1 Algoriphagus sp.
GGATTTCCACTCTGGTATCCCGCCAAGCCCCGAGTTCCCTAATTGTTTGGATGATTCGCTTTTTGTTGGTTTGACTGATCTCTGCGGTAAAAGCCATGAAGTTTTTCCCATCTCGTTTGCTCTTTCTGGCTCTGGGCTGATAGCTGAAGCCTAAAAATTCAAACTTGACTTTATCATGACTTCCTTTTCGGCGGTAGTCTTTGCAGTAAGCTATGTGAGTCTTACTCTCATTTACTCTCAGCTTTACTTCCGCTAGCCTGTTGATCAGTGCTTCCTTGACTTGTTCGGCTTGTTGATGTGTGGAACAGTGAATCACCACATCATCTGCATACCTCACAAAGCGTACCGTGGGATAATGTTTCGACAGCCATTTGTCAATGGCAAAGTGAAGGTAAAGATTGGCCAATAGCGGACTGATTACTCCTCCTTGAGGGGTCCCCTTTCCCTGTTTTGGCTCAACCGTTCCATCTTGCTTCTGGACTGGCATTTTGAGCCATCTCTCCACATACATCAAAACCCATTTCTCTTCCATCACATGGGATACCGCTTTGAGTGTAAGGTCATGATCCACCTCATCGAAAAATTTGCTGATGTCCATGTCCAATACCCAGTCAAAACCGAAGGTATTCTGCCTGACCTGCTCTATGGCCTGATGGGCGCTCTTAAGCGGCCTGTAACCATAGGAGTTCTCATGAAACAGCTTATCGATGCGTTTTTCCATGTAATCCTTAACCACCTGTTGCGCTATCCTGTCTCTTAGAGTAGGGATCCCCAGCTTTCGCTTGCTCCCGTCTTTCTTGGGTATCTCTACCTCTCTGACAGGTTGAGGATGGTAGCTCCCAGAAGCAAGTCTGTTCCAGATCACATACAGATTCCGCTCAGGCTCTTTGTCAAAGTCTGCCCAGCTCTGTTGATCTATCCCAACTGCTTTGCCTCCTTTTCTTACCTTCTGATAAGCTTTGGCAACATCATAGTACTCGATAGGTACTGTCTTCTTTACGTGTACATCCATTTCGAATCATCCCTGCTTGCGCAGGTTGTTAGAGTGAATATTCATCTGAATAACCCGAGCCCTTCGCTCTTCTCTCCTTTCAGAGAGTCTCATCACTACTATGGTCGGTCCGACTTCCGTTCCGCCGTTCTGCACGGCTCCCAAGGAACGGAGATCCCGAGTTCTGTATATGAGCCCAGATTTAAGTCATGTCGCCTGTATAACGGCGGGCATATGGCCAGTAATCAGGTAACCGCCATACTCTTCTCTGCATCCTTTGCAAAATGCGATTTTGCCCAGCAACTATGCGATTTGGTCACTTCATCAGCGATTCATTTGCATTCATCTCTTAAATCCATACCTGACGGTTGTTCCGCCTTTTCCCAGAACGTTCACCACAGCAGCTTTACAGCTTTTGCAGCACTGGGTGGTTTGATAACCCCGCCTGAACAGCGTTATCGATACTTCAGCCCTTGACTTTTGGCCTGTATCATCTCATTTACAGCATATCTTAATCCTTCAGTTGACTAAGATTTCACGGCACAAGCAAAGTCCGCGAAGGAACGCAAAGAGATGTGAGTTTCCTTTGTCATTTTATGAATCTCAAATGGTAATAAAACCAATAAGAATATCAGTGAAAAAAGGTCTGTGATTACACAGATCTTGGTTGAGCTTTCCAGCCCTTTGTGAACTTTGTCCCTTTTGTGGTGGCCTTTTTTTTCCCACAAAGCAAGAAAACAATAGAAAGAGGTAGAAAAATCAAGAGATAAGATTCAAGAAATAAATAATGAACCAACCTCCCACTTTCAAAAGACACTTCTGCTCCTTTCTGGAATTTATTATCGTTGCGACTTTGCGAAGCCGCGAGGAATTTCTTTGTGACCTTTGTTCCTATTCTGGTAATTATTCTTCTTTTTTCAATTAATTAGCTCTCCCACGTTTTCCTGGTATATACCGTTCCTCAACGCGCTTCTCGACATCCTCTTTGTAAAAAGCAATTTCTTTGAAATTCCCGTCTGCATAGCGTTGTGCCTGATCGGTAAAATGCGGAGAATTGGGATCAGCACTTTGGCCACCGGCCAAAATTGATTTGGCTTTTACTTTCTCCCCAAACTCCACCACTGCCACAAAGCTATTTCCTCTGTAGCCATAAAGTCGCTTGGTCCCTTCAAACGTTCTGGCACCATATGCTGCCAAAGCTCCCCAGTTGCCGGAAGCCAAACCAACCGGAATGTAAGGTGCAGTATCATCGTAATTCAAGTCGATGTCTCCGCTTAACCGCTGGAATCTGTTGATCTCACCCCAAGGAGTATTCCAGGCACCAAAGTCCCCATTCATTTGCTCGATTGTTTTTGAAAAAACGTCCAGAATCTCTATTTCAGTTGGGATTTTGGCTTCAGGGTCCTCATTGATGAATCTGTTTAGAGACCGAAACTCCCGCTGATAATTTTCTCCATAGAAGTGCGCAACAGACATAGCTACTGATTCTTTAGATGTCCTGTAATCCCAAGCCATCAACAAATCAATCGCCTCTTTCAAATCTTCCTTGCCTTTTCCTGCTTTCAAAAAAGCCTTTGTCAACTCCGGCAACAAGTACTCAAAAGCCGGAATGTAGGAATCGTAAGCTAAAGCCAAGAAGCTGTCCAGGTTCAGATTTTTGGCGTCTTTCAGAACTTTCACCGCATGAATCCCTCGGAAATTTTCCTGATCAGGCGCCATGTAAGCGGGGTATTCTTCTTTCTTAGGACTGAATTCACCCGCTGCGGTAAACGGTGTGGAGTTACAGTTTTGAATCCAGCCGGTTCCCGGATTCAGGATCATGATGCTCTCATCCACGGTGTGCAAGCCTTGCCAATCTGTTGCCGGATCGCTTCCATCCACGGGTCTTGAAAAGTCAAATTCCGGATTTCTCTTTGGGATAAAGTTGCCATGGAAATAGGCGATATTTCCTTCCGCATCCGCAAAAACAGTGTTGTTGGACGAGTTAGTGCGGATATCCATCATCTTCTTGAATTCTGCGTGGTTGTTGAGCTTGGTTCGAGTGTAGCTTTGGATCAGCGCATTTACAGGATCCCAGTTGATCTTGGTAGCTACCCATTTTTCCCCTTCTTTATGAGTAATCGGTCCATGATGAGTACGAAACATCTTAAAGCTTTTCTCCTTGATCGAATCTCCTTCGGAATACTTCAGCATAATTTCATGAGCTTCCACACTCCGGGTTTCGCTTCCATATTCATAGAAGAATTCACCTTCAGACTCGCTGATTGTTTCCTCAAACTCATCGATAAAATCAACAAAAGTGCTGGTGTGTATCCAGCCGGTTTTTTCATTGAATCCCTGATAGACGAAAAACTGACCCCAGGTTACAGCCCCGTAAGCATTCAGTCCTTCCTCACTTACCACATGCACTTCTGGACGGAAATAGAAGGAAGTGTGAGGGTTGATTAGCAGCATGGCATTGCCGGAGTCGGTGAGTTTACCGGAAACAGCGATTCCATTGGAGCCTTTTGGTTCTTCCAGGATATCAGGCATGGTATTGTCCTTAAATGCTAAAGGCTGATTTCCTTCGTAAAAAGCCTTGATTCCTGCCTCAGAAATCCGCTCAATATCTCCGCCGATTGATCCTTCGCTGAAATACATCGGAAACCAGGGTTCATATTTCGTGATCACCTGAGGGGTCACCTCAGGATGGGTGTGCAGGTAATAATTGATTCCATCTGCGAAAGCTACGCAAAGCGCTTTCAGCCAATCCGGAGATTTCTCATAGGCAGCCTTGGCCTCGGCCTCTGTCATATACAGATTTGCACGTAGGTCGCTGTAGATTGCTTTCTCACCTTCGAGTTCGGCAAGCCGTCCGGTGGCCCAGATATAGTTTCTTTCCACCCTGCGGAAATCATCTTCGCACTGCGCGAATAGCAATCCAAAAACCGCGTCCGCATCGCTTTTGCCATAGATATGAGGCACCCCAAAATCATCCCGAATGATCTCAACACGTTCGGCTTGTCCTTCCCAGCGGCCGACTTCCTCGTTTACTTTAGGTTGGCAGGCCATGAAAATGAAAGGAAAAAGGTAAATAAGTAATCGCTGATTCATGATTGGGGTATTTTTAGAAACTGCTTCGTATTGTCCGAAGATAAAATATTTCAGGTTCTCTGAAAATAAGTTTTCCTAGCGGTGCTGCTGATATTGCTTAGCGGGAAATTCTGCTTTCAGGCTTTCAATTAGTTCAGTTGGAATGATCAGACTTTCCTCACAACCTTGGAGTATCTTCTCAACCTGAAGAACCGAACTCGCACCAATTATCAAGGAAGCAACAGCCGTTTGGGCCAAGCCAAACCTGATCAAAAATGCTTCAGGGGAATAACCAAAACTTTTGATTCTTTCACGCATTGCCTCCACTTGGCTCGGGTTAAAATCCAAAAATCCTTCCTTAGGCTTATCGATCAGCAATCCTTTTGCAAAAGCTCCTCGAACCAAAACCCTCGTGTTTGTTTTTTCCAACAAAGGGAAAACAGTCTCTTTAGGCCTCCTGTCCAAGGGACTGTATTGCATCATGATAGTAGTTGGGGGATGGATTTCCATCAGTTTTCGGATCACATTGGGCCGGATGGAAGAAATCCCAAAAGCGAGGATTTTGCCCTGAGATTTTAGCATTTTGAAAGCCTCGAAAGTTTCTTCCAACGAATCTTCTAGTGTCCCGCCATGAAGCTGGTAAAGATCGATGTAATCTGTTTGCAACCGCTTCAAACTTTTCTCGACAGCTTTTAAAATATAATCTTTGCGGGGATTCCAGCTCCAGCCTTTTCCGTCCGGATTCATTTCATTCCCCACTTTGGTGGCCAAAACTATTTCATTCCTTTTCCCTTGGATTGCGGCGCCGACGATCTCTTCATTCAGTCCATTTTGATACAAATCAGCCGTATCCAGAAAATTAATTCCACCGTCCAACGCTGCTGAAATGATCGATTGGTCATACTTGAAATCTCCCTTGAGCGACATACAACCCAATCCTATCCTGGAGATTTCGATTTTTGTTCCCGGTAATTTTAACCTATCCATTTTTTCCGGATTATTAGTAGAATTTAAAATGAAGTTGACTCAAAAACCTACAATCGGATTTTCAGTTTTAATATCGAATAAACTATCAGCATTCCTTCTTAAATCCCTATTTTTGCGGACTTAAACCTATTGAAATGAAAAAAATTGCAGTTTTTACATCGGGTGGAGATAGCCCCGGGATGAATGCATGTATTCGAGCAGTAGTAAGAACAGCCATTTACAGAGGTCTGGAAGTGTATGGCATCTACCGCGGTTACGAAGGGATGATTGAGGGAGAAATAAAAAAAATGCAGTCCCATTCGGTCAGTAATATAGTACAGCGAGGCGGGACAATGCTCAAGTCTGCGCGGTCTGATGAATTTCGAACTCCTGAAGGAAGAAAGAAAGCCTACGACAATTTGGTAGCGAATGGAATCGAAGGTCTGGTAGCTATCGGAGGAGACGGTACTTTCACCGGCGCAAAGCTTTTTTTCGAAGAATATGGTATCCCAACAGTAGGTTGCCCGGGAACAATCGACAATGACATTTTTGGAACTGATTATACAATTGGTTTTGACACGGCGGTAAACACAGCCTTGGAAGCAATTGATAAAATCAGAGATACCGCAGCGGCGCACGACCGGGTTTTTTTTGTAGAAGTAATGGGCAGAGATGCTGGCTTCATTGCGGTTGAATCTGGAATTGGCGGAGGTGCTGAGTTTGTGATGGTTCCCGAGACCAAATCGAACATGAATGAAATTGTCAAATCTTTCAAAACCCTTCGGAAAAGTAAATCATCGAGCATCATTGTGGTAGCCGAAGGTGAAGAAGAGGGCAGCGCAGAAATGGTCATGAACAAGGTCAAAGAACAAGTGAAGGATAAAGACCGGGAATTTAAGGTGACTACGCTTGGACACATTCAAAGAGGCGGAAATCCAACCGCACGCGACCGTGTATTGGCGAGTCGATGCGGAATGGCCGCAGTAGAAGGTCTGATCGCAGGTGAACAAAACTGCATGGCAGGAGTAATGAATCAGGAAGTAGTCTACACATCCTTTTCAGACTGTATTGGCAAAACCAAACCTCTCATCCCCGATCACCTCAAATTGATTGAAATTTTAAGCATCTGACATGGGTTTTATACCAATATTTATCACAGCAGGAGGCGCCTGCCTCTTGTTTATCCTTACCGTCC
Organism: Algoriphagus sp.; assembly: GCA_044373795.1. Classification (GTDB taxonomy): domain Bacteria; phylum Bacteroidota; class Bacteroidia; order Cytophagales; family Cyclobacteriaceae; genus Algoriphagus. The sequence continues at coordinate 6,225 of JBILPR010000082.1, forward strand.
GCAACAGTCTTGTTAGAAAGCTCAATCGGCAAAAAGAACTTTCCTCAAGTATAAATCTTTTGAGTCCTGAACTTGGATTGGCTCCAAAAGAAATTGGGCAGCCTGATGCTATTTTGGAGAAATTGAAAAATCAGAATCCCTCCAAAGAAATCACAAAGGAAATGGCAGAAATTATTCGTGAATTGAAAATCAACCGATATCAATACAATAACCTGATCAAAAAAGCTCCTTACAATTGGATTGCTAAAATTGGCGGATTTCAGCCAATCTGATGTTTAAGGAATTTTAAAATTTCCCGTTCCTGGCTTGGATGAAACCAAGTGACATATTCATCACGCTTGAACCAGGTCAGCTGACGCTTTGCATATCTTCTTGAGTTTCGTTTCAAGAGTCTGATAGCTTCTTCTTTGTCATACTTTCCTTCAAGGAATCCAAAGATTTCCGAATAGCCGACGGTTTGAAGGGCGTTCAGATGTCTTTTTCCAAACAGAGCATCTGCTTCGTCAAAAAGTCCTGCAACAATCATATGATCCATCCTTTGATCGATTCGCTGGTACAATTCTGCCCGATCCCGCTCCAATCCTATCTTAATGGGGGTAAAGTTTCTCAGCTTTTTTTCTTTGATTCGAAAACTGCTGAACGATTTTCCAGTTCCTCTGCAGACTTCCAAAGCCCGCATTAACCGTTGAGGATTTTGGCGATCTACCTGATCAAAATAAACGGGATCAAGTTGGGCTACTTCATTCTGAAGAAAATTCAACCCTTTCTCCTCAAATTCTTCAATTATTTTCTCCCTTATCTGAGGATCAATCTCCGGCATTTCATCCAATCCATTGACCACAGCATCTGCAAAAAGTCCGCTTCCTCCTGTCATAATTACGACTTCTTGGGTTTTAAAAAGTTTATCCAGTAGAGCCAAAGCGTCTTTTTCAAACTTTCTCACATCGTAATCCTCTTCAATAGAAAGCGTATTAATAAAGTGGTGAGGGACAGAATCCAATTCTTCCCTACTAGGTTTTGCGGTACCAAAATTCATCTCCCGATAGAACTGACGACTGTCACATGAGATTATCTCTGTTTTAAAAAATTTGGCTAGATTTATACACAGATCAGTTTTACCAACGGCTGTTGGCCCAAGAACAAGAATTAAAAACCTTCGATTTGCCAATTGAACAATAATTGAGAGTCAAAAATCCAAAGTAAAGTCATGAAAAGCAAAAAGGTCTTAATTGTAGACGATAATGATCTGAATAGAAGGTTGTTTGAAAATCTGATCGGAGAATTTTATGATTTTGAAAGTGCAGGAAATGGAATCGAGGCCCTCAAAAAATTAGAAATTGAACATTTCGATTTGATCCTGATGGATATTCAGATGCCTCAAATGGACGGAATCACGGCTCTAAAAAGAATCAAACAAGGAAAACTTTCAGATTCTCCGGTGGTGGCTATTACTGCATTTGCTGACGAAGGCGATCGAGGTAGTTTCCTTAAGATGGGATTTGATGAGTTCATGACCAAACCCATTCGGCCCAAAAAATTTTTTGAGGTAATCAACCAAGCCCTCGAAAATAAATCCGGGACAGCTGGAATTGGGATCGAGCCTACTTTCAATGAGGTGATTCTGGATAAAAAGGTGGTGTCACAATTGATGAAATTTAACACAAAAGAGAATATCCAGAAGGTTTACAAAGACTTTCTAACAGAGTGCGATGAAATCTGGGAAGCAACAGAAAATGCTTTAAAAGAAAATCAGCTAGAGGTTATAATTGATAAACTGCACATCATAAAGGGAAATTCAGGTACTTTGGGAGCAAATATCATTCACCTGATTTCACAAAAAGCAGAAAGTGCTGCAAAATCAATGGATCAAGATAAACTTCTGGAATATCTTCCCATCCTAAAAAAGGAAATTGAATCATTTCAACAATTTGTAAAAGAAGAAACTATTTTTGAGCAATGAGCAACACAAAAAAAATCCTGGTCGGTGAGGACAGCTCCGTGATCCAAAACCTAACCAAAAGCGTCCTCTCATTTGAGGACTATGAAATGAAAGCAGCAAGAAATGGTCAGCAAGTTCTGGACATGTTGGCAAAAGAAGATTTTGATCTGATCCTAATGGATATCAGCATGCCAGTCCTCGACGGTACGGCCTGCACCAAAGCTATCCGTGAACTTAAGGACCCTAAAAAATCAAAGCTTCCGATTATTGCCATTTCCGGCAACATCCGAAACTATACCATGGACGAATTTAGAAAACTGGGATTTGATGATTTCATCCAAAAACCGCTCGATTATGACAAGCTTCTGGCGACGGTGAAAAAATTTCTGAGCTAACTTCATGGCCGTCAAATACACAAAGCATTTTTTAGATAAACTTGAAAATCTTTTTGCTGCATCAGAATTTATTCTTCGGTATGAAAAAGGGAGTTTTAGGTCTGGCTACTGTGTTTTGAAAGAGAACAAAATCGTAATCGTGAATAAATATTTCCCCTTGGAAGGTAAGATAAATGCGCTGATAGACATCCTCAATGAGTTGAATTTCAATCCCCAGGATTTCAGCGAAAAACCAAACCAGGATTTTTTGACTGAACTCAGGCAAACCCAATTGAAATTTTGAAAGTTAGTTTTCTGGGCACCGGAACATCGCAAGGCGTCCCTGTGATCGGATGCAATTGCTCCGTCTGCACATCTCTTGATTTCAGGGATCAGCGCTTCCGTGCTTCCATTCATTTTGAAGTGGATGGAATCAGCTTGGTCGTGGATACGGGACCGGATTTTCGGATGCAAATATTACGGGCTGGAATTAAAAAACTCGATGCAATCCTGTTTACACACGAGCATAAAGACCATACAGCCGGCTTGGATGATATCCGTCCTTTTAATTTTTTGCAGAAAAAGGACATGCCGATCTTCGGCAGATCACATGTCCTCGAACAAATCCAGCGGGAGTATGCCTACATTTTCTCCGGTAAAAAATACCCGGGAGTTCCGTTGGTAGAGACGGTCGCAATCGATGCTCGACCTTTTCAAATCGAGGGAATTCAAATAATTCCAATTCCCGTGATGCATTATAAACTTCCGGTTCTGGGATTCAGAATCGGGGATTTTACCTACATCACCGACGCCAATTTTATTCCGGAAGAGTCTATTGAATTGATTAGGGGAACAGAAATTCTGGTTTTGAATGCGCTCCAGAAAGAAGCACATATCTCACATTTCACCCTGGATGAGGCGGTGGCAATTGCCCAAAGAATCGGTGCCAGACAGACCTATTTCACTCACATCTCTCACAGGCTTGGTCACCACGCTCAGATTGATGAAGAATTGCCGGAAGGAATCGCTTTGGCCTATGACGGGCTTACGGTAACTTTACCTTAATGCATCTCAATTACCACTTTCTAAAATTCCTTTGCCCTGAGCTGGAAAAAGCTTTTTCGGGAAAAGAAATCCTAGCTTGCTTCTCCCAAAGCAAGGATGAATTGATTTTTCAAACTGGAGACGAAAACGATGAACTTTGCTTTCGAGCCCATTTGCTGCCTCCTCAGGTCTATTTGAGTTTTCCAGATGGATTCCCGAGGGCAAAACGAAACAGTGTCAATCTTTTCAGTGAAATAATCGGGGACACCATCAAATCCTGTAGGGTTCTGAGTTTTGAAAGGGCCTTTATTTTTAAATTAAAAACCGGGAAGATCTTGCTTTTCAAACTTCACGGAAACAGAAGTAATGTACTTCTGTATGAAAAGGATTCGATTTATCCTTCCAAATTATTCAGAAATGAGATTGCCGAAGATCGAACTCTTGATTGGAAAACTCTGGAGCAAAACCTCGATTTGAGTCGGGATCGATTTGAAATTCTCGAGGGAAATGCTGCACAATTCCTGCCCACTCTTGGTGCGATTCCCAGATCCTGGCTGAAAGAAAAAGAGTACCCCGAGGCTGATTTGGAAACAAAATGGCGGCTAATGCAGGATTTGCTGGACATTCTTGACACACCTCTTTATTCCCTTGCGGAAAAATCCGGTGAGATTACTCTCAGCCTTTTGCCGGAAGAAAATGTCAAAAGCAGCTTTTCCAATCCGATTCAAGCTGTGAATGAGTTGTTCTATCAGGCTTTGGTCAAAGGGAATTTTGAAAAGGAGAAAAACTCCCTCCTCAAAAAATATCAGGATCAACTTAAAAAGCACCAATCCTACATTTCAAAATCGTCTCAGAAACTGGAAGAGCTTCGCAATTCGGCACCTCCTTCCCAACTGGCAGACGTGATCATGGCAAATCTGCATGAGTTTGGAAATGGGGTTTCCGAAATGGAATTGTTGGATTTTTACACCGGAAAAACAGTAAAAATCAGCCTGAAACCCAATCAAAAACCTCAGGATTTGGCTGAATCTCTCTACCGGAAAAGCAAAAATCGTCAGCTTGAATGGGCTCAGTTAGAAAAAACTATTGGCCAAAAAATCGAGCAGGCAGAAAGCCTGAAAAGCAAAATTGAGGAACTGGAAAAATCTGAGGATTTTCGAAAACTTAAGACTTTCAAGAAAACGCATGGCGAGGATAAAGTCCTTCAAAAAGAAGTAGCAGCGCTTCCTTTTAAGGTTTTTGAAATTGAAGGCTTTCCTGTTTGGGTCGGGAAATCCGCCAGTTCAAATGACGAAATGCTCCGGAACTATACCAAAAAAGATGATCTCTGGCTTCACGCGAGGATGGTTCCGGGTTCGCACGTTTTGATCAAATTAGGAGCAAACGATTTCCCTCCTGTCCCTGTGCTCGAGCGGGCAGCAGGATTGGCGGCATTTTACTCCAAAAATAAAAATGAAACGCTGGCTCCGGTGATTTACACTCGGGCAAAATATGTGAGAAAAGTAAAAGGATCAGCTCCGGGATCCGTGATAGTCGAGCGGGAACAAGTTCTGATGATACCTCCATTAGGTCCGGATGACTCGATTAGTCCGAAAGGTAACTGATCAATAAATCTCCCTTTCAGGATTAGAAGAAATGAGAATCATCAAAAAGCTAGTAATTACTGATTAATCCATTTTTTGAAGTCACTTACTTTTTCCCTTGCCACCACCAATTCATGCTGAGTTTTCGATTTCAACGAAAGAAGAAGACGACTATTCAAATAAGGTTTCATTTCCGTCAAATCTTCAGAATTTATTATGCATGATCTGTTAATTCGATAGAATTTCAAAGGATCCAGCAATTCTGATTCAAGTTCATTCATTCCATGATCAAGGATGCTTTTTTGATTTGATCCCTTTTCGACTAAATAACTCAACCCATCTTCGCTGAAAAAATAGGAAATCTCATCCGTTACTACAAATTTTATCTTGTTGCCAACCTTGGTCAGAAATCGCTTTTTATAGGTTTTAGATATGGTTTTTTTGGGGTAGTTCTCCACAAACCGAGGCACCTGAGAATCGCTTTCCTGAAGATTTTTGAGTTTGCTGAATGCCTTCACCAATCGATCTTCCTGGACAGGTTTAAGAATATAATCGATGCAATTGTGGTCAAAAGATCTGAATGCAAATTGGTCTGAGGCATTCAAAAAAATGACGGGCTCTTTGAAAATTCGATTAGCTAAAGCTTCAAATATTAAACCATCCGGAAACTCAATCTCAGATACAATCAGATTATAACTGAACTGCTGATCCAATTTTGAATTTAAATCCTTCACATTTTGAGCGAAGTCAACCAATTCAATACCCGAGATTCTCTGTTCGAGAATTTCTTTGATTTTTTTCTGGGTAGTAATATCGCTTTCCGCGAGAAGGACCTTCATATTATCGAATCATTATGGTTCAACTTGAAAAAAAAAATTTAGCTTTCCAAAAAATAGCAATTAACTGATCATTAAACTTGTAACAAACAGATTTATTCGTAAGCCAGGCTCCTTACCCAAAAAAAAATGCGAGGAGCAAAAGCCCCTCGCATTCTTATTAAATAATAGTTGGTTTCTTTTAAAGTTTTGGTAAGAGGACTCCGTCAATAACATGGACTACTCCATTTTTAATTGCAACGTTTGCAGCAACGACTTTCCAGGTGGTCCCGGCTTTATCTGTCACTGTCACATTACTACCTGCTTTGGTTACTGTAAGCATATCACCTGCAAGCGTAGGCACAGATTGTGCGCCTTCTTTAAGGTCAAACGAAAATGCTACTGCAGGTACTACATGGAACTGAAGGACTTTAGCCACAGCCGGAGCTCCCAAAGTCGAAATCAACTCTTGTAAAGAATTTACTTTCAAGGCAGTCAGCAGATTTGTAAAGGCTTGATTTGTCGGAGCAAAGACTGTGATTGCTTGCGCATTCAACAAAGGTCCTCCCAAGTTTGCTGCAGTTACAGCCTGTAGTAACACAGTTAAATTTGCGGCTGTAGCTGCTTCCACGATAGTTGGAAGATCAATCTTTGGAAGCATCATGCCATTCAGTACATGAACAACACCATTTTTAATCGCAATATCAGCCGCAACCACCTGAGAGACTCTTCCCAACGGATCCTTCACTGAAACTGTATTGCCAGATTTGGTAACTATTATGCTTTGACCTGAGAGAGTAGTGAAAGTGTTTGTTGCTGCCAAGTCCTTTGAAAAAGCAACTGCCGGAACAACATGAAAGCCCAAAACTTTTTCAAGATTTTTGACACCTCCAATTTTTGTGACTAAATCATTGAGGTTAGATACTTTAAAAACTTTCAATGCCTCAGCAAAAGCTTCATTTGTTGGTGCAAAAACCGTGATAGCATTAGCAGAAAGTAAAGAGTTTGCAAGTCCGTCCACTGCAGTCACAGCTGAAAGTAAAGTAGTTAAACCTGCGCTAGTTGCTGCTTCGACCAAAGTTGGTTTAGGCAAATCTATCTTTGGGAGCAATACTCTGTCAATAACATGTACTACTCCATTTTCTATCTGAACATCAGCTTGAATTACTCGGGAAGTGTTCCCTGAAGCATCGATCACTGTCACCACCCCAGGAGTTACTTTAACAGTTATTGATTGATTGGCAAGAGTGGTGAAAACATTAGTGGCGTTCAAATTTTTTGAGAAAGCAACAGCTGGCACCACATGAAAGCCTAATATTGTCTGGAGATTTTGAACTCCTCCAATTTTCTTAACTAAATCATTTAAATCGCTCGCTTTGAACTCTTTTAATGCATTTGCAAACGCGTCGTTTGTAGGAGCAAAAACAGTAATTGCTGGCTGGGCCTGAAGTGTTGCTTCAAGACCTGGAACTGCTCGCACTGCCGATACAAGTGTTGTAAGACCAGAACCACCTGCAGCCTCCATGAGCGTAGGATAAGGAATGGGCCCCTGATAATCTTCACTTTGACATGAAATAATTGTCATTAAGAAAGCCCCAAAAAGCAGGTAATTGAAAATATTTTTCATGGTTAATTTGGATTGTTTTGGATGAAACTCCAACTTTCCAAAAATAGATTTGACAAACCTTATGAACCGTTATTATTAACAGTTCAATTGTATTAATCCATTCATAAACTGTATTTTATAACTAATTTATTTTCCAAATTTTAAGATTAAACTAAATTTCCAAATTTTCAGAAACAAAAAAAGACCGCTTTTGCGGTCTTTTTTTGTTCAAATTCTGTTGGTCAAGC
>JBILPR010000382.1:0-4086 GCA_044373795.1 Algoriphagus sp.
CCCCCGTTGTCTTTAGGACCAAAAGGCTTTGTTTTCCCTGTTTTTCCATCGATCCAGTGTGCCCAAATTCCGTGGTATCGATCTGCTTTTTCCAGAAATCCGACGATCCGTTCCATCCTTGCCAAGCCTTCCTCCTTGGTCACCCATCCCCTGTCAATCCCTGCGATCAGACCGAAAAGTCCGAAACCAGTTCCGCCTGTCGTGACGATATGGGCATCGTTGTCCGGATAATCCTGGTCGAGGTGAATCCGCTCCGGTGCCATCCCGGAATTGGGTTCCGCTCCATGCCAGAAGTACCGGAAGGTATAGTATTCCACCATGTCCAGAAGTTCATCTTCAGACATTTTCCGGGTAGCTGTTTCTTTCGAAGCCAATAGGACCGTGTCTTGTTGGTGATTAGCACGAATCTCATAGCTGAGTTGGAGATCAGTACCAAGATCTTTGACAAAATCAAGGTAAAGAGTGTCCGTCGTTTCTTCCCGCTTCGTGAAATCCTCCCCATCCACACTAACCCAAACTGAATAGCTGCTCGCTGAGTCGGATGGATTCCAGCGAAGTTCAACATGCTGTTCGTAGGGATCTGTTTCCATTAATCCTGATTCCTTCTTCTTGCTTTCGCAGGAGAAAAAACTCATACAAAGTAGGATGGGAATGAATTGAAGTTTCTGTTTCATTGCGTGATTTTTAAAATTGTATTCTTAAAGATTCAAGTAGGTTTTATCTGGAAAAATGAAAAAACCCGGATTGTCCTGATTGTTGGGTTTCAGGGTCCGGGATTTTCAAAGGGTTAATTATTAAAGTAAAGTTGTAAGCTACTCAGCATTCTTTCGCGCAAATTTTTCTGCGAGCCTAATTTAGTATCCCGGATTTTGGATTAAGACCCCGCCACTGATATCAATTTCAGCTTGGGGTATCGGGAACACTTCATGCTTGTTTGGAGTCCAATTGATGTCCAGTTTATTGAATACAGATTGAGCTTGGCCCTGTCTTACCAAATCAAAATATCGGTGTTGTTCCATTGCCAGTTCTACTCTTCGCTCCTGCCAAATAGCAGTTCTGAGTTCAGACTGTTTGGTTATGGTGACGTCAGCAAGAATTTCCGTATTTCCTTGACGTGCTCGTTCTCTTACCTGGTTTAAGTAATTCAATGCCTCGGCACTGTTGCCAAGTTCGTTTGCGGCTTCTGCTGCGATCAGGAGCAAGTCGGCATATCTGAACAAACGGATATTGGCACCACTGTTTCCAAATCCGATCGGAGGACGCTCCGGTACCCAGGCTTTTTTGCTGAATCGGGCATTGGCACCCATATTCGGATCAGCCTTTACCACTTCACCACTTGACAAGGTGTCGCCGTTGAAAATTACCGTAGCACCTAGCCTTGGATCATTTTCTTCGAAAGCTCCAATCAGGTCCTCAGACGGGTTGTTGAATCCCCACCCGTTATTTGGATTTCCACGGATTCCCTGAACCTCATTAAACTGAGAGGCTCCTCCTCCTTGATCCAACCCAACTGTGGAAACCTCAAAGATGCTTTCGGAACTATGCTCACCTTCTCTTCTAAAGATGGCTTCATAGTTTGGATAAAGGTCATACTCACCGCTGTTGATTACTTCCTGTGCAAGCTTAAAAGCTGCCGGAAAATCATTTCGGAAAAGATGCACTTTTGCCAAGTAGGCTTTGGCTGCACCTGATGTAGCTCTTCCTAAATCTATGGCTGCGTATTCTGATTTTTCGGGAAGATTAGCGATTGCAAAAGTAAGATCCTCCTCTATAAAATCATAAATCTGAGCAGCAGGCACTCTTGGTTGCAGGTATTCGTCAGGATTCAGCGGTCGGTCAATCAGCGGAATATCTCCGTAAGTTCTTACCAAAAAGAAATAGAAATAAGCTCTCAGAAACCTGGCTTCACCAAGAAGTCTGGTTTTTTGCTCTTCATCCATTTCGATGTTTGGCACATTGGCCAACACCTGATTGGCTCTGAAAACTCCCTGATAATAGCCTCTCCAGATCCCGCTTACTGCGCCATTGTTTGCGTCAAAAGTGAAGTCATTGATGTCCTGTAGGAATCCCGCATCGCCGGGAACAGATCCTTTGTCTGCATCATCAGAGGCGATATCAGTAATCCCAATGTAGGAAAAAACATGAACGTTGAAATCACGAAGGTGTGCGTAAGTGGCATTTACAGCTTGCTCTGCCTGATTTGCATCAAGGAAGAAGTTGTCTGAGGTGAGCTCACCCTTTGGAGCTTTGTCGAGAAATTCATCCCCACAGGAAACCAGCCCGCCCATGGCCGTCATAGTCAGGGCCACTGTAAAGATTCGATTATTTATATAGGATTGCATGATAGTCATTTGGGATTAGAAATTGGCTGAAACACCTACGTTGAAGGTTCGGGAGATTGGATACAAACCAGCGTCATAACCCGTTCCCAGCACATTTCCCCCACCGATTTCAGGAGTGTAACCAGTGTATTTGGTCAGGGTAAAGAGGTTGGTGCCCGATAGATATACCCGGAAGTTTTGAAGTTTAACACGCTCCAAAGCTGGTTTTGGGAAACTATATCCGATTTGAACATTTCGCAGTCTGAGAAAAGATCCATCTTCAATGAATCGGTCAGACACTTCGTAATTGTGCCCTCCGTTAGTCACACGAGGTTCCACATTGCTTGTACCTTCACCTGTCCATCGGTTAAGAAAACTTGCCTCAAAATTGTAAGTATTGAATCTTACTTGCTTTTTGGAATTGTACACCTCGTTTCCGACGGTTCCGTTGAAATCAGCGCCAAAGTCAAAGCCTTTGTAATCAAAGCCCAGATTGAAACCGAAAATCAAATCAGGAATAGGGCTTCCCAGGATTACGCGGTCGTTGTTATTGACTACTCCGTCGCCGTTGGTATCTTGAAAAATCAAATCTCCAATTGATTCAGGGCCTCTTTTTGGGATATTTGCCAGTTCTTCTGCATTCTGGTATACACCGACAGTTTTGTATCCAAAGTAATGTCCGATGGATTCTCCGACGATAGTTCGGGAGCCCAGCAATCCGCTTATTCCTACGGCTCCGCCAAAAATGGCTTCATTTCCATCACCAATGTCCAATACTTTGTTGTTCACAGTGGAAGCCACGATTCCGAATCTGTAACCAAAATCACCTTTCTGTTCTGTCCAATTCAGACTGAAATCGATTCCTTTGTTTTCCACGGAGGCAGCATTTACGATCGGATTATTCGACGCTCCGACATAGGCCGGGATCGGTACACCTACTAGAATGTCGTTTGTTCTTCTGTAATAGTAGTCCGCCTCGCCGGTAAGTTTGTCGTCAAAAAAGCCAAATTCCACACCGATATTAGAAGTCATCGTTTCTTCCCATTGGATAAATGGATTGGCCAATCTTGTCAAAGTGGCTCCATAAATCAGCTCTTCAAAAGCTCCAAAGACTGCATTTTCGTTTCCTGTCACCACTGGTCGACCTTCATAGAATCCGATTTTATCGTTTCCAATGATTCCCCAGCTACCTCTGATTTTCAAGTCAGAAAGCACGCTTTGATTCTGCAAGAAACTTTCCTCTATCAATCGGTAACCCAATGCAATGGAGGGAAAATTTCCAAATCGATTTTCCTTACCAAATCTGGAAGAACCGTCCCTTCTGAATGTACCGGTAATCAGGAATTTATCTTTGTAGGTATAATTTGCTCTGAAAAGGAAAGAAAGCATAGACCAGTCGCCGGCAGTATTGGAGTTGGTCTGAGATGAGAGTTCACCTGCATTTAGATACCAAAGAGAAGGATCTTCTCCGGGAAGATTTCTGCGAGCTCCTCCCAAAAATTCCTGGTAAAAAGACTGAGTGGTAATACCTCCAAGAAGGTTCAGGCGGTGATCATTCCATTCCTTATTGTAGTTGACTGTGTTTTCCCAGAGGAAATTCCGATTTCGGCCGGTGTTGACCTCAACTGAATTTTCAAAATTCTGTTGGGTGGGAGAGACGAAGAATACAGGCGTGAAGGTTTTGCTGTCCTGGAATGAAAGATCCACTCCAAAATTGCTTCTAAAGGTGAGATCTTTGAGGAATTTGACGCCCATAAAGAAATTA
>JBILPR010000083.1:0-13780 GCA_044373795.1 Algoriphagus sp.
TCGGTAGTCCATGGCTGCCGTGGCTTCATCCAGTATCAGAATCTTGGGCTGCTGCACCAGCGCCCGAACCAAGTTGACGAGCTGTCGCTGTCCTCCAGAGAGATTCCTGCCTTCCTCTCCACAGAGGGTAAGCAGACCTTGACTCAGGCCTTGGAAGAGTGGAAGACAACCCAATGCCTGCATGACTTGCACCTTGGCTTCGATTTCTTTCGGGTCGCTGTTGAGGACGATATTGTCCAAAACGGCGCTGTTAAAAATCTTTTCCATTTGATGGACGACTGTCAGCTGTGCACGCCACTCGGATAGAGTTTGATTTTGATTTTCCAAGAATGGCAGTTGGATTTCCCCCTATTCGCGGATGTAGAATTTCTGTATCAGATACACCAGGGTACTTTTTCCTGTTCCCACAGGAGCAAAAAGCCCTACGCACTCTCCGGGTTGAAGCTCAAAACTGACCCCTTTCAAAATCGGACTTCGACCGGGGTAGCGGAAGGCGAGATTTTGCACAGTTAATAAGGTGGGAGTTGGTGTAAGTGTTGATTTTGCTTTTTCAGTACTTTTTTCTACAGGCAAACCTGCCGCTGGTGCTGGGTGGAATTTGCTCACCCGGCAAGCCTATGAATCGCCAAAATCATCCAGAAAATGATTTCTCTACACCATTTCCTTACACTAAGTAACAGATTAAAAAAGCGTAGAGTTAATCTACGCTTTATGATTAATACCTACAAAAACTATTCTTAGTATGCAAGAAGACGTGCCTCGTTCTTCGATAAATAAATTAAAACAAGCCTGCCAGAATCTTTCCAACTTTTTCTCCAATTTCAAAGAAAGTGAAGAATAAAACCGAACTTGTCAAGACACTTAAAACTATTGCTAGCTGGAGGAGTCTTCGTTGTTGCTTTACCATTGACCACTATCTAGTTTTTCTTTGACATAACCGTAAACAGTACCTGCCACAAGTGCTCCTGCAACAAATAACAACCAGCCCCCTTGGGTAGATTTGAGTTCCTCCTCTGTGAGTGAAATAAACTTAACCTTTTCCATGCCTATTTAATTTTTAGCTAATGACTTTCCTAACTCTTCACCTTTTTCAAAGGCCCAAGATGCAGCAGCATACCCAGCAGCACCAGCTGCCATTGCTAGGGACACCAAAACTCCAAAATGAGGCATTCCCCCCTCTACCTCCTGCATCTCCTCGATGCTTAGTTCTTTAAACTTTTCCATCTGTTTGTTTTGTTTTCGTTTTCCCCGACCTTTTCCGGGCATCAGGATTCCCAATCTCAGCACATCCCGATCGGTAGCTAGCATGTGACCCTGATGGCTGATCATGATGCTAACTTAGAATCGCTCCGTCTAAAATAATGGACGCTGGGAAAAAATTTAAAATTTTTCCGCCTTTTAATTTTGCCTCCTCTTCATTGGAAGCTGAAAGAAAATTCAAGCTTGATTCATCCTATGGACATTTAAGCAGACTTGCATCAAAATACCATCTACAGCCAATTACAAATTCTCAGGAATAGGAGGGTGGAATTACAAAACCCACCCAGCGCCTAATTGAACTTCAAAGCTTCAGAAAAAAAGCTACGCTTAGTGGGGATATTCAAAATAAACAATTACAAATTGGTAAGGATATCATGGTGGAATTACAAATCCCACCCAGTCCAATCAGAAGGTTCTACACCCAGCAGGGGGTAGAATAATTCCAGCCAGCACCTAATTGAACTTCAAATCTGCAGAGAAGAAACTACGCCTAGCGGGGGAAAGCCCATAAATTCCTAAAAGGTTTTATTTTTGAATAGTTTTAGGAATTTTGTTTTATCTTTGCATTTCGACAAGCTCAGTATTAGCCTTATGCAACTAATAGAACGTAAACGATATTTAGATGTACTTAGAATTCTTAAAGATAAGAATTTAATTAAGGTTGCTACAGGTGTTAGACGTTGTGGAAAATCAACTTTAATGACACAATTTCAGAACTTATTGCGTAAAGAAAATGACAAGGTTTCCATTGTTACAATCAATATTGATATGCCTGAGTTCCGATTTTTAGCAGAAAAAAATTGGAAAGAGATTTACGATTATATCATTAAGCATCTCAAAAAAAACGTAACGAATTATGTGTTTATAGATGAAATACAGAACGTTTCGGAATTTGAAAAATTGTTGGAAGGTTTATACGTTCATCCAAACATAGATTTGTATGTTACAGGTTCTAACGTATTTTTATTATCAAGCGAGTTAGCAACTTTGCTTACAGGTAGAGCCTATGAAATAAATGTATTGCCTTTTTCTTTTGTAGAATATTTGGAGTTTACTAATAAAACTACACACCCTGACCGTGCGTTTGCCGAATATGTGCGTACAGGTGGGTTTCCCGAAGCAGTAAGACTATCATTAGACGGAAATCATTTTGCGAATGAATATTTGCAAATGGTTTTCAAAAACATTTACAACAATGATATTTCTAAGCGACATACTATTTATGCCGAAGAATCTTATCAGGAAGTTGTAAACTTCTTAATAGATTCTGTAGGTTCAAGCGTTTCAGCAGGAAATATTGCCAAAGTTTTAACAGCAAATAAAAAGAAAATTGACAACAAAACGGTGTCAAAGTACATTGACACTCTGGTTGAAGCGTATTTGTTTTACAAAGTAAACCGCTATGACATTAAAGGCAAACAACATTTGGCGACAAAAGAAAAATACTATTTAGTGGATTTAGGTTTTCGAAACGCTATACTAGGAAAAGAATTGATCAGCGATTCAGGACATTTGCTTGAAAATATTATTTATCTCGAGCTAAAACGCAGAAATCACCAAGTATGGATAGGGAAAACCAATAACTTAGAAGTGGATTTTGTTGTTCGTGACAACGAAGGTTTTACACAATACATACAGGTCTCTCAAACAGTACAAAATGCAACTACTTTAGAGCGTGAATTATCACCGTTTGAAAGTATTTCGGACCATCACGAAAAAATATTAATCACAATGGACTACGAAACAGGCACATACAACGGAATAAAAAAAATAAATGCAATAGATTGGCTTACAAAAACTGAATAATAAGGGCAAACCGATAACAACGCCTACACGCAAAGGGGATATACTTTTTTCGAATTGAAAGAGTTAGGAATGGCAAATCTCCAAAAAATAGAAAAGCGTAGATGCAATGTACGCTTAGTGGGGATTTTGCCAATCGCCTGATGATTTTCTCGTCCAACCACCCAAGAGGGTTGGGAGGGTTTGATCTGTACTTTGTGGGGATTCCGAAGTTTTAATAATCCGTGGTCTGTGTCCCTACAGACCACTAATTGCATCAAACTACTTTCAAAAGATCTGAGGCAATCCGATGGAGTCCTTCCACTACTTTCTTCCGGTTTTCGGGTCGAGGGGCGACGCGAACAGTGATATAGTGACCAAGTTGTCGCTCATTAATTCCCGAAGCACGTGCTATTGCTGCACGGCTTATTTTTCGTCCATCGCTTTTAACAGAGCTCTGGTATTAAGACTATAATGAAAGGATAAAGCAGCTTGAAATTGAGTCGGAATTTCCTCTTTGTCTTCTCTCATTCCCTCGAGATGCCGATTAACTGCATCTTCAAAAGCCTTTTTCACTCCTTCAAGATTAACGTGTGTAGCGACGCAACCAGGGAGTAAGTCACAGTAGGTGCCAAAGTTGTCATCCCATGTAATAGTTGCAGTGATCGTTTCCATTTTCTTTTTCTTTAACTCCTTTTAGGTCATTTCCAACCGGCTTGCTTCCAAATGCTACTAAGAAGTTCTTGACTTAGTGTATCACTCGGCTTAACATTTATTGTAAAAAGATTGAATGTTTAAAAAGTAAAAAAACTGCTTCGGGAAAAGCAGGTCAATTGGTTATAATTTAGTTTTCTCACTTTTCATCAACTTTTGAATTTTTTTTGTTAATCATAAACTTTTTAAACAAAACTCCAGAAAGGATGATCAATCCAATTGCTTCTATACCAAAAGAAAATTTTAAATATTCAGGAATAAAAATATAACGCTTAAAGGAGTTATAGCTAAGAATACCCCAAGATAAATTAATGCTTTCATTTTTTAATACAATATATACTGAAAAGGGCGATTCCAACACTAGCACCTACCAATACCCCTCATCCTACAGGATTTAGTTTCAAAACAATCATATTCCGCATTAAAAATCATCAAACCCTCAATTTAGGTCAAACCACGAATCTCATTTTCTCTTCAGCAAGTATCGAACATGTCCGTTAGGATATCCCATGAGTAAAGTATCATCGGCGAAGCCGTACCTGATTTGCTGACTACCTAGCCCTGTTTCAATAATTAAAGTTTCATCATTGAGGGTTTTCCAGGAAAAGGATGGAATAGCCGAAAAATCAATTGGCTCATTGATCCCATTTTTTTTTGCCTCATCCCTTAGAAAATTTGGATCAATACTGTAGGTTCCGTTTTTCGCAAAGACTTCTACATAATTTTTCCCAACGAATCCATCATTTAAAACTTTTCCTGATGAGTCTTTAGAAAACAAAATCATCCATCTTCCCACAAGTCGACTGTCGCGTACTGTGGACTGGGATTGAACTGATTTTGAAAATAGTAAGATAATTCCAAATAAAATTATATTGATTTTATAGAGGACCTTCATAATAAATTAGTAAAATATAGAAAGCATGCTGGAAATTCGTTTTTCACAGCATGTTAAGAGTTACATACATGCAAAAAGCCGTGCTGTGTAGAATCCAGCACCAGCGGCGTGATATCTAAAGTATTGGCTTGAGCTATCCAACTGGCCAATGTGGTATTGCTGAGCAGTTGCATAAATCATCATCTCGGTGAATGAACAACCACCCTTTGTGGATTCCATTTGTTCGATACTTAATTCTTTCATGATTCAGTCGTTTAATTTGGTTATTTGTTTAAGAATATCCTAAGCTAAATACAGGTCACTGCAATTTCCTTACAGTCAATCATCTATTTTTTGAAAAATGTAAGATCTTTTTTCCTTGTAGTAGCAAATACCTTTCCCAATGCTGAATCTTAGATCATCTAAAAGATTATAGACCATTCGGTCTTTCAGTCCGAGCTTCTTGGCAAGATCCTTAGGACTTCCCGTTTTCTCCATTTCGATCAGCTCGATTAGGAGCTTGGTAGGCTCGTAGTACTTTAGACCTGCCATGATGCGTTTTGTTTGGGGTGAAGGATGTACTGATAGGCGGCTGAGAAGGAGTTATCAGTCTCCAGGAGTTGCATCGGTGAGCCTGATGCGGTGATCTTTCCCTGCTCGAGGATCAGGATACGGTCGAGAGTGTAGGCCAGAGTGGGTTGATGGGTAATTTGAAGAAGTCCAGTTCTTTGTTGGCGGTAAGTTCGCTGACTAGCATGCTTTCCACATCCAGCAGCAGGTGCCCCATTAAAAACAATGCAACCGCATAGAGTGCGATCAATCCTAAAATCCTCATAAAAATCCGCTTAGATAAAAAGAAAAACTTAATGGTCGAAGAACTAAAAACAAAATCAAATAACCAAGAAACGGTTAAGGCTAACCTTTTCTTAGGTAAGTACTAAAAATCAAGAATTCCAGGTTTTGCCAATTATTCTTCTGCCCTCCCCTAAAAACTTATTAGTAAATCAAAATTTAGTTTTGTAGATCAGCTAAAAGCTTAGCTAAAATATTTTTTTACTTTTTTAGATTTTAGTTTTCTATTTTTAAGAATTTGAAGTCAATGGGACAAGCAGGTTTCAAAAACCATGAAAAATGTTGTCAATAAATACTTCAATCTGATTGTCTTGCATACTTTGGGAAGGCTGACTTTTTTTTACTGTTTATCAGGTTGGAGCTAATTCATCAAGTATGGATAGGACAAAAAAATAGACCTTACAATCCGCTGCGGCGGACTGAAAGGTCTATCGATAATCAAGTTAGTCTTGCCGGAAAAGCCTTCTGATTTCAGCCTACTGCGACTGAGCATTGCTACTGCCCACTAAACACAATTTTCCCGCCAACAACAGTCATCTTCACCTTTGTTTGGAGGATTTCGGCTTCCGGTACTTCCATGATGTTTTTGTCGTAGACAGTGAAATCAGCTGCTTTTCCAACTTCGATGGATCCTTTGAAATCTTCTTCAAACTCAGCAAATGCTCCGTCCAATGTATAGGATTTCAGCGCTTGCTCTCGGGTCATTTTTTGATCTGCTTCATAACCTCCCTCGGGAGTATTCTGAAGTGTTTTTCTGGAAACTGACGCGAAGAATGAAGGGATCGGATCCACAGGTTCCACCGGAGCATCAGTTCCATTGGTTACGACTGCACCAGACTGGATCAAACTCTGCCAAACATACGCGCCATCGATGATGCGTTTTTCTCCCAATCTGTCGATTGCCCACGGTCTGTCCGAACTTAGATGAATGGCCTGCATGGCAGCGATCACACCCAACTTTCCGAATCTCGGAATATCATCCGGATGCAAATGCTGTGCATGCTCGATGCGGAAACGGTGATCTTTTGCCTCCGGATTTTTTGCTAAAGCTGCCTCAAATCTGTCCAGAATCTCCTGATTGGCACGGTCACCGATCGCATGTGCGCAAACCTGGAATCCAAGTGGAATCGCTCTTTCCGAAACTTCAGTTACCACAGACATGGGTAGCGTCTCATGTCCTCTATGGCCAGGCTTGTCGCTGTAATCTTCCAACAACCAGGCTCCCCAAGGTCCCAACGCACCGTCGCAGTTTAACTTGATGGAGCGAACGGTAACCATATGATCAGGATCGATCATCGGGCCTTTTTTGTACCAGGCTTCCAAAAGCTCCGGCTGTCGACCGGAAAGCATAATGTATTGTCTTGCTGTTAGTTTGCCTTCTTTTTTAAACTTCTCCAATAAATCAATTACGTCCTGCCCGCTTCCGGCGTCGTGGAAGGAGGTGATGCCTTTTTCTGCAAGTTCTTTCAGTGCCAAAGTCAAAGCTTCCTCTGCACGCTCCGGGGTCTCTTCTGGAATCAACCTTGCGACTAAAGCGCTTGCACGCTCCACCAAAACTCCTGTTGGATTTCCCAACTCATCGCGTAGCACTTCTCCGCCTTCCACTTCCTGCGTTGGTTTTTCGTTGCGCAAAGAAGTGATGCCTGCGAGTTCCATCGCCTTCTCATTTACGAAAGAAGCGTGACCGGAGGCATGTGCCAAATAAACAGGATTGTTTGGAGTGACAGCGCTAAGCTCATCGTGAGTTTGAAAACCTTTGACAGTTTTATCAGGCATTTGAATCCACTTGTCCTGATGCCAGCCGCGACCAGTGATCCATTCGCCAGGTTTTGCGGTGGCTGCTGCTTCTGCCACTTTTTGGATCAGTTCGTCGTAGGTTTTCACATACATTAGATCGATTTCCAGTTTGTTGTAGCCAATTCCCATCAGGTGAGCGTGCGATTCGATCAGTCCCGGAGTCATGGTTTTGCCTTGCAAGTCGATGATTTCTGTGGCTTCCGCCGCGTATTTTTGAATCTCTTTGGTAGTCCCCACGGCAAGGATCAAACCGTCCTTTACTGCAACGGCTTCCACTTTTGGATTTTGATCATCAACGGTATAGATGATCCCATTGATAAAAATTTTGTCTGCGGGATTTTCCGGACCGGACGAGCAGGAAAACAAGAGAAGACCCAGTATTCCAAGTAAATAGATATGTTTCATTGAGGTAGATTTCAGCCCGAAAGCTAGCGCATTTGCCTCAGACGGTCAAAACCAGTCCTGTAATTAGCGCATCCAGATTTTTCGCGAAATACTTGGCTTGCCGTCAATTTCGGATTGAAGAATATAAAGTCCCGGCGCTAAAAATCCTGCTTGAATTTCGATTTCCCGATTGGCTGTGATTTCAATGTTTTCCTTCATGACCTGTCCCATAGCACTGATCAGGCGAACAGTTGAAGAATGACTGGAAACCACTTTGATCGGGCCATCGCTTGGGTTTGGGTAGATTTTTACCTCAATCTCTCCCTCGCCTGGGGTCTCTTCGAAAACTGACTTGAGGTAGATTACGCCACCTCCGCGGGTTCCCAGAATCAAATCAACAGGTTCGTCAAAATTTGGATTGACTGTTTCCAGCCAGGTATTTCTGCCAAAGCGGGTTGGAAAATCCCGTTCTTCAGTCTGGATGAAAACTTCTTTCCGAAGGTCTGATTCCATGAAGTTTTCGATCCACATCAATTTTCCCCGCTGATCGATTGCATACAGATCCGGCTTGGCATAGTTGACAACGGTGATCGCCAGATTTCGACTGGCAGGATTGTCCTGAAACCCGAGGAAATCCTGTCTTTCCGTACTAACAGTCAGATTTTCAAAATTCACTGAATAAAGATCCAAGCCTCCGTTTTGACCCGCTACCAGGAGATAGTCTTTTCCTTCGAAGGCAAAAAATTCCAAATGATCTCCGCGCTGAAGCGTGAGTCCGGAAAAAGAAAAATCAGCAAAGCCATTTCCTTCTGCCTTCATCAAAATTTGCTTGGGAATGGAATTTTCAACCCGGATTGCAGAAGCGATGAAGTAACTTTTCTTGTTGATATCAGTGTATTCGAGGAGCTGGATATCCAGGAGATTCAGTTTGGAAAGCTCAAGCCAGTTACGATTCGAAAGCTGAAATTCGGATCCGGAGAATGGCAATCGGAAAGCTTGCCCGGTGACTTTTTCATTTGCCTTCACATTGGCAGTCAGCCAGAGTTCTCCTGCAAACTTATTTCCTGTGAAAAATGGACGGGTATTTTCTCCGAGATCGAAGAGCTGATTTTGAAGGAAATTGGGCTCTATCCCTCCGTCCGGCTTGATTCTGACAAGGGATTTTGCAAAATCAGTTCCATACGTTGCAGCCGTTTCATTGGTGTTTAAACTCACGACAAGTTTGTCCTCGATGAGCTGAGCGACGTGAAATAGCGGAAACTCGGGCAACGATCCATATCCCGGGATTTGTTTGAATGACTCAATAAATAGCGGGTTTGACTCAGTCCCGGAATTGGGTAAATAGTAGAGAATGCTGCATTCATCGCGGCCCAAAACCAGATCGCTTTTTCCGTCGTCGTTAAAATCACGGTACAAAATACTGTGTCCTCCAGCATGCTGGATCTTGGCATTTTCTATAATTCTCGAACCAGGCTTGATTGTCAATCCTTCGCAAGTCATCCCGAAGGAAAAATCATCACAGCCACAGAAAACAAAATTTCCCCAGAAAGGAGCAGGAAAAGCAAATCCGTCCACATCAGGAGTTCCTTTTCGCTCCACTGATGTGTTCTTGTAAAACTCTAAAAAGTCACCCGATGCGAAATTGAAAATCACCAGATCCAGATCGCCGTCTCCATCCAAATCCTGAATCATCGGAGTGTCCAGATTATTTGCCTGAATATTGGCAGAACCGTCGAGTCTGAGAAAATTTTGAGCTACGAGCCAGGAAATCTTGCCTCCGATGGATGTATTTCGATAGGCTTTGATCCCCAAAGAAGTGGAGGTGAAGAGGTCCTTTTTTCCGTCCTTATCAAAATCAACCAACGTCAGGAAGCCGTTGATGTCCTCCGGGAAAAGGTAACTCAACTCAGGCAAATGGGTGAAATTCTCCCCGCTTTTTGAAAAGACCAGAACTTGTCTTGAATTAATGTCCCAAATCACCCATTCTTCAATGCCGTCTCCGGTGAGGTCGATGGTTTGGATTTGAGCAGAATTGATCCCTCCCGAAAATGGATTGGGAACAGTGACACCGTCTATTTCTATTTCCAGACTTTGATCAAACTGAAAAATATCCTGAGCAGTTGAGGTGAAGCTGAATGTCAGAAAAAGTAGAATCAGGATTTTATTCATGTCGGTAAGCAAATCATTGCTTAAAATTAATACGATTGACCGTCTTCAAAGATGTGAATCATTCGTTTATTTTGGGAATTAAAAATCACCACCAATGAACGTCTCAATCCTCTATAATCTTTTCCTCAAAAGTACAGGCGTAAGCACCGACACTAGAAAGATTGATCCGGGGAATATCTTTTTTGCGCTCAAAGGACCAAATTTCAATGCGAATGAGTTTGCGCCGAAAGCCTTGGAAATGGGTGCTTCTGTGGTGGTAATCGATGATCCGGCTTATTTTTTCGAAGACGATGAGCGGTATTTTATTGCAGAAGATGCACTTCGAATGCTTCAGCAACTGGCAAATCACCATCGCCATCAGCTGAAGATTCCGATCATCGGATTGACAGGTTCCAACGGAAAAACCACTTCAAAAGAATTGCTTAATGCGGTTCTGAAGCAAAAATTCAATACAGTTGCCACAGTCGGCAATCTCAATAATCACATCGGGGTGCCTTTGACTTTGCTTTCCATCGGCAAAGATGCTGAAATCGCGATCGTTGAAATGGGAGCAAATAAGCAGGGTGATATTCAGGAGCTCTGCGAAATTGCTGAACCTACCCATGGTTTTATCACCAATATTGGAAAGGCTCATCTTGAAGGAATGGGTGGGCCTGAAGGAGTTTTGAAAACCAAAACTGAGCTTTTTCAGCATTTACGCACCAATAATGGGACTGTTTTTATCAATTCTCAGGATCCGATTTTGGCGAATATGATTAAGCGCTTTGAGAATCCGGTGCTCTATCCTACGAAAGGCGATTTCTGTGAAGTGACATTTCACGGAGCGGATCCATTTGTAAAGTTCAGTGTGGAGGGTTCGGAGGAAGTTCATTTAACTGCCCTGATCGGAGCCTATAACTTTGGGAATATTGCCACTGCGATTACGGTCGGGAAGTTTTTCGGAGTTTCGATGGAAAAAGCTGTGGAAGGAATCGTGTCTTACCGTCCTGCCAATATGCGATCACAATTGATCGAGAAGCGCAGCAACTTAATTATCCTGGACGCATACAACGCCAATCCTTCGAGCATGGAAGTCGCGATCCGGACTTTCGGAGAGATGACCGGCAAAAAGCATAAAATGATCATCCTCGGAGACATGTTTGAGCTGGGAGATCACGCAGAGGAGGAGCATCGAAGACTAGGAGAAATCGTAAGCGAATACCAGATTGATAAGGTTTGCTTCACCGGTTCCCTGATCGTTTCAGCTTTGGAAAAAGCTCCAAAAGCGCTTTATTTCCCGGATCCATTTTCGTTCAGAAACTGGCTGGAAGACAGCAAGCTGGAAGATTATCTGATTCTGATCAAAGGCAGCCGCGGGATGAAGCTTGAGGGATTGGTGGATTTTATTTGAAAAAACTTACAAAGGTTTCAGGAGAAAAAATCTGGAGTTGGGATTTGCGATAGTCGGTAGCGTTTCGAGTTATTATTCCTTTTATGTCTGGGTTTTGTAAAGCTGTAAAATACTGAATAGCGTCCTCAAAGTCAGGAAATCCACTTTTCATTGCTGCGAAGACTTCTTTTTCTGTAACAGGAAGGATTTTACTGAAGCTAACTAATTCTTCAATCTTGCTTATGGCGCCTACATTTCCATACTGTTTTCTAAGTAAATAATGAATGTTGGATACGGCTAATGAAGACAAGCAAATCTCAATTTTTAGATTGTATGCCAAATCAAAAATCTTTCTAGACAAATCATTGAAGGGTTCTCGCTTTAGGAGGAAATCAAGAATAACATCTAAATCTAAAAAGTAATTAGATCCCATATTTTTCCATCAAAGCTTTTGTCAATTCTTCTCTGTAATCAAATTCTCCCTCATATTTCAGGCATCCTTCCAGCTTAAGGAAAGACTCGGGAAGTTCTTTTATCTTTTTCTTGGGATCCTTTTTTTTCTCCAGCGTGAGATGCTTGAAGTAATTTTCTACCATAGAAGATAGGCTTTGGCCTTGGCTGGTGGCATATTCTTTGGCATTTTCAATAACATCTTTTTCGAGCGTCAGTGTTAATTTGGCATTCATTGCACGTGTAGATTTCAGAAATTTAACACGTTTAAGTTAGCCAAAAAGATCAAAATTGTTAATGTTTTCAAGTTGTAATTTCCCTTTTTTGCAAACCTCTTAGAGGGCAAATAAGTTAACCTTCCTGATTCCTGCCTTAAGATTTCTAACTTTAACTTTCTCCCTTAAACCATGCGCCCATACCTGCCTTTCCTCACTGCACTTGCCGAAAACAATCACCGGGATTGGATGGAGTCAAATAAGAAATGGTATCTGGATTCAAAGGCTGAATTTCTGGAAGATGTGGCGGTGATTCTTAAAGGAGTGGCAGATTGGGAACCGTTACTTTCTACTTTTCAGCCAAAAGATTGCGTCTTCAGGCAAAATCGAGATGTGCGCTTTTCTGCCAACAAATCCCCATACAAGACGAATTTCGCAGCATATTTTTCTCCGAAAGGAAAGAAGTCCGAAGGGCCAGGATATTATATGCATGTGCAGCCCGGAGGTTCATTTATGGCAGGAGGAATTTGGATGCCGATGGCTGAGACTTTGAAAAAAATCAGAAAGGAGATAGATTACTCCGGTGCTGAACTTGAGAAAATCGAACAGGATCCTGATGTTAAGAAGGTTTTCAAAGGAATTGAAGGCGAGAAACTCAAAACCAGTCCGCGAGATTATTCAGCAGATAATCCTCACATCGAGTACCTCAAGTTGAAAAGTTTCATTTTATCAGCGCAGGTTTCTGATCGTGATATAGATTCGGGCAATTTCATCAATGTATCATTGGATGGTTTCCGAAGGATGAAACCTTTTCATGATTTTTTGACCAACGCAATTGAGGATGTGGAAGACGGGAGCGGGATCTTGTGATGTAAGATTTTAGATTTATGATGTAGGGAAATTATACATCTAATATCACAAATCATACATACTAATCCTTTCCAAGGTGACTGCCACTCCATCTTCCCTGTGATGCAGCGTGATTTCATTGGCGACGGCCTTCACTTCCGGTCGTGCATTTTCGACCGCCACTCCCCAACCCACAGATTGAATAAGATCGATGTCATTGTAGTTGTCCCCAAATGCGACAACATCCTCCATTCCAAAATTATAGCATTGCTCTAAAACAAGTTTCAAAGCGGTTGCTTTTGAGATTTTTCTCGGAGCAATTTCGATGTAGGTATCCTTGGACCTGTAGAGATGCAAGTCGCCGGAATGTTCAAAATGCAGCTCCCCAAAAAGCCAGGAAATCTCCTGAGAATCCCCCATGCACATTACTTTGTGGGCCCCAAGATTATTTTTTGACCATAGGTTAAGTACTTCTTCCCCGGTTTTCCAGGTTGGTTCAACTTTCGTGTTTTTGATTTCCCGCTGTGCCCAAAAGTCATTTTTAGACTCATACCAGTTTTCTCCGTGGTACAAACTCACGTGGATGGAGGTCTTTTTGGTCATTTCCAGGATTTTTGCTACCAAATCCAGGGGAATGCTGACCGAGTCCAAAACATTCCCAAATCCATCGAGAACAAAACCACCGTTGTAAGCAATCAACGGTTCGGAGGGACGATTGAGATCTGCAAGTAAATGCCTCATGGCATCGGGCATACGGGAACTCGCCAAAATCACTGGAACTTCGGAAGGGAGCAAGTTGATGACTTGCTTTAAGCGTAAAGAAAGATCTCTCTCCGAGTTGAGAAGAGTGCCGTCAATATCGGAGCAAATAGCTTTGTACTTCATTATTCAAATTCGGGCAAATCAATTTCGTCTCCAAAATGGGTTAGAAAAGAGAACCCAACCGCAGCTACAATCAGGACGAAAATGGCAATTCCGATTAGTTGTACGATCAATTCTGCTTTTGCCCAATTAGCTTTGCTGGGTTCAGTATTCTTGTCCACCGCCCAGACGATCAGCATGATC
>JBILPR010000084.1:0-13755 GCA_044373795.1 Algoriphagus sp.
AATCGCCATGCAGCCGCATCAGTCACCCAACTTGAATTGCTACCTAAACCCCCAAAACAACGAAATACGCTAAATCCTTGGCCGGAATGGCCTATGACTTTGCGGACTTCAAGTTCGCATGAGGAAGGTGCCGACCGGATGTTCTCTATCCTGACCAAAGAATTCACCGGAAACGAAGCCGGAGAAGTTACTGGCCTTACCCTTGTCGATATCCAATGGAAGGAAAAAGGAGGCAGAATGACTTTCGAAGAAGTTCCGGGAACTGAGCGAACCGTCCCATGTGATTTGGCATTTATTGCTATTGGATACATGGGCCCTGCGCAAAATGGTCTTTTGGAAGCCTTCGGAGTGGAAGCACTGGAAAACTCACTTCCAAAATCAAAAAATTATCAAAGTACAAACTCAAAAGTCTTCCTGGCCGGGGACATGCGCCGTGGCCAATCACTTGTAGTATGGGCAATTTCCGAAGGAAGAGAAGCAGCCGTAAAAGTGGATGAATATCTGATGGGTTCATCTTCACTGCCACAAAAGGATGAGTCATTCTTTCAGGTAGAAGAGCAAATCGCGGGAATTAATTGAGTTTATGCTCAATTTCCAATAGAATCCCTGTTTAGTTGACAGCCTGCGAAAACAGAAAGCCACCCATTAGGTGGCTTTCCTATTTTTAATAAAACAGATTATTTGCCGTCATGGTGTCCTTTTCCTCTCATTTCACCTGTACGATGAACTTCTCCTCCAGGTCTCCCTTTTCGATGTTCCTTACGCTCATCCTTTATCTCAACCAATTTTGCCTTTTGGTCTTCAGTCAGGACCGCCTGAATTTTAGCTTCTTGATCTTGCCGAGCCTTTTTTCTCACCTCCATTTCAGCTTTTCTGGCTACCATTTCGGCTTCTCTTTTTTTGGCATATTCGATATTGATTGCCAAGACTTGTTTTTTCTGTACTTCATTCAGCTCAAGTTCCGTAGCAAGCCTATCTGTCATTTGCTTTGCTCTTTCTTCCGCATTGGGTTCCCCCCCCCCTTTACCTTGCTGTGCAAAAATGCTGAAGCTCATCATTATCAGGAGGCCTGATGCAATTATCAATTTTTTCATGCTGTTTTTGTTTTAGTTTCAAGGGTTAGACCAAGTTGATCGGGATCAGTTTAATCCTTGCCTTTCAGATATTTGTTAACAAATCTTAATCGGTTGTTTTCTGCTCAATCAGCTCCTTCCTTTCACTTTCCCTCACATACCTTGGCTTGATTAGCAGACGCAGACTCGGATCAAAACTTAAATAATTCCAAGACCAGTCGAGAAAGATGAAAAGCTTATTCTTTACTCCCAGGATTGCCATCAGGTGAACGAAGAGCCACGTAAGCCAGGCAAAAAATCCCTGAAACTTAAAAAATGGAAGATCCACGACAGCCAGTTTTCTGCCCACAGTCGCCATAGACCCGAGATCTTTGTAGCGAAAGGGCTTCATCGGCTTACCGTTTTGAACTCTCAACAGGTTTTGCGCAAGATTATCAGCTTGCTGTAGCGCAGTTTGCGCCACCTGAGGATGACCTTTTGGATAGCGCTCTTCTTTCAAAAGACTACCATCTCCCAACACAAACACATTCTGCATTCCCGGTACTTCCGAATACTCATCCACTACAATCCGCCCATTGGGAGCATATTTTTCATCCGGAAATCCACTGATTTTATTTGGTTTGATTCCTGCCGCCCAGAGGAGAGTATCTGTCTCCAGTATTTCGCCACCTTCCAGACTGACGACCTTACCATTGTAATCTTTCACCTTAGTATTTACCATTACTTCGACTCCGAGTCCCATGAGATAGGAAAAAGCATGCTCCTGTGACTCTATTGACATCGTGCCCAGAAGCGCAGGACCGGCTTCGATCAGCACGACCTTCATATTCTTAAAGCTGAGTTCCGGATAATCTTTTGGGAAAACATTATTTCTCAACTCGGCCATCGCTCCGGCTAGCTCCACTCCGGTGGGCCCTCCACCTACAATAACCATATTCATCAACGATTTACGGTCTTCCATACGCTCGATATTAATAGCACGCTCGTAGTTGGAGATGATTTTATTTCGGATGTAGAGTGCTTCGGAAACAGTTTTCATCGGGGAAGCAAATTGCTCAATGGTCTCAGACCCGAAATAATTGGTATCCGCCCCCATTGCCATCACCAGATAATCGTAATCTATGTAACCCATATCGGTAAAAACCCTCTTTTTTTTGGCCTCAAGCCGGGTCACTTCCGCCATCCGGAAGATTACATTAATAGAGTTATGAAAAATTTTCCTGAGCGGAAAAGAGATCGCGCTGGGTTCCAAACCCGCTGTTGCTACTTGATAAAAGAGAGGC
The DNA here is from genome assembly GCA_044373795.1 of Algoriphagus sp. Lineage (GTDB taxonomy): Bacteria > Bacteroidota > Bacteroidia > Cytophagales > Cyclobacteriaceae > Algoriphagus. Next base: position 2,357 of record JBILPR010000084.1, read on the forward strand.
TGGAATTGATGGAAATTATTCTTGTCTAAAAGTATTACTTGAAAGGGCTGATCTCGAAGAGCTCTGGCAAGTTTCAATCCTGCAAATCCGGCTCCCAGGATGACGAGTTTAGGCAAGTCAGATTTTGGAAGGTTGGGAATTGGCTTTTGGAGGATAGCAGACATAGCGTATAGTTTTTTTAACAAACGAAAAATGAGATCTTAAAGACAGGAATAGCCGAATAAATTCAAAATAATCAGCAGATGATTCTGATTCCTTCCGAATGAAAAGATTTACTATTTTTACCCCCCAAATCAAGGAACACCATGGGAAGAGCATTTGAATTCCGAAAGGAGAGAAAATTCAAGCGTTGGGACAAAATGTCCAAAGTATTTACGCGACTGGGTAAGGAAATAGTAATGGCCGTAAAATCAGGAGGACCTGATCCGGCTAGTAATACCAAGCTTAGAACAGTCATTCAAAATGCCAAAGGCGCTTCCATGCCCAAGGACCGAATCGAAGCTGCAATCAAAAGAGCCTCGAACAAAGATGAAAAAGATTACGAAGAAGTCGTATACGAATGCTACGGACCATTTGGCGTGGCAATGATCGTAGAGACCTCCACTGATAATATCAACAGAACTGTCGCAAACATCCGCAGCTACTTCACAAAAGCGGGAGGAACCCTTAGTACTACTGGATCCGTAAGTTTCATGTTTGACCGAAAGGCCGTCTTCCGCTTCTCAAAAGGTAACTTCAACGTAGAAGATCTTGAACTTGAATTGATTGATTTTGGACTTTCTGAAATCGATGAAAACGAGGGAGAAATCTTTGTTTATACAGAATTTGAGGACTTTGGAACGATGCAAAAAGCGCTTGAAGAACGTGGAATAGAAATTATCTCTGCAGATTTCCAGCGATTCCCAACTACCTTAACCGAGCTTACAGAAGAGCAGGAAGAAATCATCCTTAAACTGATCGACAGATTAGACGAGGATGATGATGTCAACCACGTTTTCACCAATATGGCTTAGGCGCAAGCCCAGGCTTTTTTTTATGAATTTTCCAAAAAGAATAAATTTCCAGACTTCCTCTCCATCTTCAGACAAATCGCTTGTCATAGTGGGCAGTAAAAATCCAGTAAAGCTGGATTGCACCAACGAGGCTTTTTCGCTGGCCTTTGCCACAGAATTACTGGTAAATGGAGTAAATGCTTCCTCCCAAGTCTCGGAGCAGCCTATTGGAGATGCAGAAACTCTCCTTGGTGCTATCAATCGTGTCAAAAATGCGAAAATGGCTTTCCCTGAAGCAGATTATTGGATTGGAATCGAGGGAGGAATTGCGAATGATGAGTTTGGAATGAATGCTTTCGCATGGATTTACATTGAGGACAAATCAGGTCTGAGTGGAAAAGCAAAGACAGGTACGTTTTACCTTCCCAAAGGTATCGCTCAACTCATAAACTCAGGAATGGAACTTGGACATGCCGATGATCAGTTTTTCGCAAAGGAAAATTCGAAACAACAGGGTGGATCAGTTGGGATTTTGACTCATGGAGTAGTAGATCGAAAGGCGTATTACACACAGGCAATCATCCTTGCTTTGATTCCATTCCTCAATAAGAATCTGTTTTAAATTCGATCATTTCTATAAATAATTCTATAAATAAATTTCCTTTACATTAATTATTATGAAATATTGGAAAATTCAATTTTTCTTCTTCTATTTATCTTAATATCATGATTTAATACAAAAAATCTAATCTAATTGTCAAAAGTTGTTTCAATCACCCCTGTTTTCAACTATTGATTAAACCTCCTTCGGGAGGTTTAATTTTTTAAATTTTGCATGAATTCCCGAAGGGCTTTTCTCCAATCCGGATCAGCATCCCATAGTGGACCAATGTACAATTCATCCCGTACCAAAAACTTAATATAATACTTGACCACGTTGCGAGATGGATCGGCAAGACCTGCCGGATCCAATCCCATACTTTTCATCAAATCAGCCTCTCTTCCCTCTACTTTCATCAGCACAAACTGGATTTTGCTGCTGATCAACTCCTCATCGGGCTTGGCTTCAGTGAGCCATTCGGTTTGGAAGGGGTATTCTTGTTCTAAAATCTGCTTAATTCCGGATTTCTGGGCTTCTTGTTCGGCAAGAATTGCTTCCTGAGATTTCCCAAACAAATCATATCTGAAGTAACTCAGGAAGCCCGATTGGGCTGAGGAACCTTCGATCGGAATCCCCAACTTGAAAATCTCCAAATTGAGTGGGTTTTTGGAAAGGAATCGGAGCGTTGAAACTGCCTCCTGCGTACCAATCCGAGGAAACTCTGCCACATCTATGACCAATAAATTCTTAGACTTTCTCCCTATTCCCAAGGCCGCCATTTGTTCACCAGTCGCGGGAATATCATTTGCACTGACCCCAAAAAGTGCTGTCGAATTAATCATTTTTCCGTCTCCACTAAATGCACCAACATGAATGCTCACATTAGACTTTTTTCTGGTGACGAAAACAATATTCTTAACCTGTCTCTGCAAAAATGCCTTTGCATAATCTGCCTGAATCTCCTCGGAAAGAGTCACCTGCTCCAATTCAAAATAGGCAATAGGATCTGCACCTGCTTTAACCAAAGCGATATGAACGCTGTCTGCTAATTGTTGCCAAGTCAAAGTTGGTCTTGAGCTGGGATCGTTAGAAACCAATACTACAGACTTTCCCTCAAAAAAAGTTTCCGGGAAAGTCCCCTGGGAAAGGGTGGGAAAATAAACTCCAAAAAGACCAAAAACGAAAAAGAGATATTTCATGAATTCGGATGGGTGATTCGATTCCCTTAGATTAGTATTTTTACGAATATACATAACGAATAATATAACCACAGATGCAATTGACTTTCAAAAAAATTTTCACCTGTATTTTATTTTTCACCTTCTCGATAGCAAGTGGCCAGACAGTAAGCCAGGATAAATTACTCCTTCACCTTGAATATCTTTCTTCAGATGAGTTAAAAGGTCGAGAAACACTGAGCGAGGGGAATATAGAAGCAAGAAAATACCTGGTCAATTATTTCAGTTCGCTTGGACTTGAATCACAATATCATAATTTTCAACAAAAATTTTCCTTTGAAAACCAACGGGAAAATAAACTGTATGAGGATGCAACAAATGTGGTTGGATTCATCGCCGGAAGCAGCTCCCGAAAATTGATTGTAATCACAGCACACTACGATCATATCGGCGTAGGCAAAAAAAACAATTCCGGGGATTCTATTTACAACGGGGCAGATGACAATGCTTCAGGAACAGCAACTTTGCTTGCTCTTGCAGAGTATTTTGCAAAAAACCGACCGGGGCATAGTATGATATTTGCCGCATTGGATGCTGAGGAGATGGGCCTTCAGGGGGCGAAAGCCCTAGTGCTTGATTTTCCTTTTGCCTTGGATCAGATTCTGGTGAATGTCAACATGGACATGGTTTCGAGAAATGACGAAGGAGAAATTTACGCGTCAGGCACCCATCAAAACCCAAACTTGAAGCCTATACTTGAAAAGGCATCCTTTGGCCAAACCCCAAAGTTGATGTTTGGCCATGACACCCCAAATACCGGCTCGAACAACTGGACCCAATCCTCGGATCATGGTGCTTTTTATGACAAAGGTATTCCTCATATATATTTCGGGGTGGAAGATCACAAAGATTATCATAAGCCAAGTGACGAATTCAAAAACATCCAGCCTGAGTTCTTTTATAATGCCGCAAATTTAATTTTGAAGTCTATCCTTGCTCTGGATCGGGAATTGCCTAAAGAATAACCTATTCCATTCGATTTTCCTGTACTGTTTTTTACTTTGCAGGGCAGCCGAAAAATCTTAGCTATTTTGCCAAAAACAGATCTCATTACAAAGCTCCTAATTTGGAGATTACGTCATATGAGCAATCAGACATTTATTCTGATTCTCAGCGGGATAATTGGGGTATTTTCCGGATTAGCTGCGGTTGTGTTGGTAGAGTTGGTTCATTCGATTCAGCGGTTTCTTACCGATGATTTTTACACTGAGTACGCCAATTTTATGTACATAATTTATCCCTTGATTGGAATTTCAGCCGCCTATCTTGTAGGAAGATATTTATTAAATGATGTCGGAGGACATGGAATTCCGGATGTCCTGTTCAACATTTCCAAAAACCAGAGCTTAATCCCCAGGGTAAAAACCTATAGTAGGGTAATTACCGCTGCTCTTACAGTTGGCTTTGGAGGCTCAGTAGGTTTGGAAGCTCCAATGGTCGTGACAGGATCGGCAATAGGTTCAAATGTCGGCTCACTCATGCATCTGAATGCTAAAAAAAGAACCCTTCTTATTGGATGCGGAGCAGCAGGAGCGATCTCTGCCATATTTGGAGCCCCGATTGGAGCGGTAATTTTTGCAATCGAAGTTATCCTAATGGAAATTAGCACGGCTAGTTTTATCCCGCTCTTAATTGCTTCTGTGATGGGTTCTCTCACTTCCATGATTCTTATCGGAGATGAGTCTCTGTTTAACTTTGATCTAAAAGACACTTTTCTGGCATCGCACATGCCCTACTATTTATTGTTGGGAATACTCTGTGGGCTTGTTTCATTATACTTCAGTAAAATGGTGAGGAGCACTGAAAGAGTCATGAAAGACTTGAATTCCCAACCGATGAGAATTCTTATCGGAGGGGCCTTTTTAGGTTTTATAGTTTTCTTTTTTCCACCAATCTACGGAGAGGGCTATTCTACACTCAACATGCTGATCGAAGGTAACAGCGATCAGATTTTGGACAAAAGTCCTTTCTTTTCAATCATTGATAATCCCCTGTTTATTCTGGTCTTTTTAGGGTTTATTATTCTTTTGAAACCCATCGCTTCAGCAATTACGATTGGGGCGGGCGGAAGCGGTGGAATATTTGCTCCCTCCCTGTATGTGGGAGGAATCCTGGGTTTTGTCTTCGCATATGCGAAAAATATGATGGGATTCCATATTCCTCTTCCACTGGCACATTTTACGCTGGTCGCAATGTGCGGATTGATGAGCGGAGTCCAGCATGCTCCCTTGTCAGCAATATTCTTAATCGCAGAGATAACCGGAGGGTACGAACTATTTGTCCCGCTAATGTTTGTTTCTGCGATTTCTTATATCACCACTTCTTATTACCAAAAGGATAGCTTGTACAAAATGCAGTTGAAAGATCAAGGCAAATCTCTTCCGGAATCCCAGGATCAGGAACTCCTAGAATTGATAGACCTTACTCATGTGATTGAGAGGGATCTGCTTCCAATTCATCCTGACTCTACACTCAGAGACTTGATAAGTCTGGTAAAAATTTCAAAAAGAAATATTTTCCCCGTAATAGACGAACATAAATCTCTTCGCGGAATAATTACACTTGATGATATAAGAGACATTATGTTTGATCCAGAAAAACAGGACACTGTCTTCATCCGGGATCTGATGCATAGCCCCCCGGAAATTCTATTGGCAACTGAAAATATGCAAAAAGCCATGGAAAAATTTGAAAATTCCGGGGCCTGGAACCTACCCGTCATTGAAAATGGTAAATACTTGGGCTTTGTTTCCAAGTCCAGAATATTCAATGCCTATCGCAAAAAACTTATACGACAAAAGACCGATTAATCTGGTTTTAAAATAAAATTTGGAAGATCGAATTATCCACCTTATTGGTAATTTTTTCCAATCCATTTTTTCAAGTTAGCTATGATTATCCACAAATTCGACTTAAAAAAACATCATACATATTATTGATTATCAATGTCTTAAGAATATGATTTTTAAAAGTGTGGATAAATAAATGAAAATGTGGATAAAAAGATCTTGCATTTTATAATCATTGAATGCAGGCTGAAAATGAGGATTTCAAGAAATGATTTTGCTCAGATCTCATAAGATTCGGATCAAAAAAAACTCGCATCCAGATTGGAATTTAGAAGAAAATTTGGTTTTGATTTTTCAGCGCTCTGACAAAAATCCTTAAAAATTGAACTCTTAAAACCAACAGATCGTCATTTCAAGAAATCCTTAAAAAATCAAATTTTAATAATGAAAATCCAATAATGATGGCAATCAAACCCCAAATCCTAAGGGTTCAAGATTGTTCATCTGACGCATAATCCACGATTGTCTTCCCCTGATATAGCCTGTTGGTTTGGCTGGCGTCCATCTAATTGGATTCGGTAGCACAGCTGCAATCATCGCTGCTTGATTTCTGTTAAGTTTCGCAGCTGATTTATTGTAATAAGCCTGAGCAGCTGCTTCAATCCCATAAATCCCATCTCCCATTTCGATTACGTTGAGATAGACTTCCATGATTCGCTCCTTGGACCACAGCAACTCTACCAAAACGGTAAAGTAAGCCTCTAATCCTTTTCTGACGTAACTTCTTCCTGGCCAAAGGAATACGTTCTTCACAGTCTGCTGGGTAATCGTACTGGCTCCCTTGATTCGCTTTCCTTTTTTATTATTTTCCCAGGCTTTCTCCATTGCTTCAAAATCAAAGCCTTTATGAGTGAGAAATTTTTGATCTTCTGCTGCAAATACAGCCTGAGGAGCATGCCGTGAAATCTCTGACAAAGGCACCCAGTCTTTGTACAATCGAATCTTCTTTTCGGAATCAAATGTCTGCTCCACCAATCGAATCACCATCAAGGGTGTAATGGGTACGGGTACAAACCGATAAATAATAGTAAGGCCAATGGATATAATAAAAAACCACATGGTGGTTTTCCAGAAAATTCTCCAAATCGTACGAACTAGCTTCATAAATAGGGTTTAAAGAGTCGCTTTTGCCTGCACAAATTGGTAGAAAAAAACGGCATTTTCATCTTTGGCGATCCGATCCAGGTCATTTTCCATCTCAAGTACTTCCCTTTCGGAAATTTTTCCCGCTTCAATCATTGCGTTTGCACCACTTTTCATCAGCACTTTCCAGTAAGTAATTATTTTGCTCAGATCATCTGCTTTTGTTTGATCCAAATGAAATCCTCCATGGGAAAGCTCAATTTCGGTGTTTCCTGCCTCTTTTAGCATATTTCCAAGTTTGGCACCCACATCTGGATCACCTCCCAAGCTAATCTGAAACTCATTATACGCATCATAAAACCGCTGCAATCCGGGAAGCGCCGGAAAAAAGAAAAAGCTGGAATTAAAAACCTCCGTGATCTGGATTTTAGCCCCCGCCGTCAAGAATTTTTTCATTCCTTTAAGTACTTCAACGGGTTCAGAGATATGTTCCAAAGCCCAGCATATGAAAACACAATCATATTTTCCCGGCAATTCCAGTTGCTTAGCGTCCTGACAAATAAAGCTAACCCGACTTGAGTATCCCTCGAGATTTTTCCGGGCCATTTTCAGTTGAGATTCCGAATAATCCACACAGGTAATATGCAAATCAGGAAAAAGCTCCAACAAAACCGCCGTTTGCGCTCCGACTCCGCTCCCTATTTCCAGAAGGTATTTACAATCAGAAAAATCAATCGCTGGATAAATCAAAGACCCTAAGATCCCGGCTTGGTCGATCAGACGTTGTTGCTCTTCAGGAATAAAGCCATGTAGGTATGCAGACATAGAATTACAATTTCAAATTTTTTTCTAAAAAAGGGGGATCGAAAAATCCCCAAAATTTATTTGATTTCAAGTTTCTTGAATATCACAGGCTCACTCAACTTAGAAGCAACAGATTCCATAAAAAACTTTAAGTCTCCATATTTCTGAGCTTCGATGATCGGAATTTTGACTTCAAATTTTGCGGTAACTTTTAACATGTCCCCAATTATCTGGGGCGTATAAGAAAAACTCAATGCGTTACCTTCAATGGTGATCCTGGTCTCTAAAGGATAATCATCCAATTCATATCCTTCCGGAATCTTAATGTTTGCATTATAAGTCTCAGTAAAAGGATACTCAAAATCAACCGGGAAAACTCTGTATTCTTGAGTAAATGGATTTTTTGAAAAATTGGAAAACTTAAGCGGGTTAAATAAAAATAAATCTTCATTGCCCGCTCCTTCCAAAATCAGATCAAATTTGGTGGAGATAAAATTCTTTTGCTGAAGCTCATCCACTACTTCCACACCACTAATTTTCAATTCGTCTGGATTAGTGAATAATTTCTCGAGCGGCTCATTTTGTTCGTTCAGAAACTGGACTTTTTGGGCTATGTCCAGCCCTTCATAAAAATACGTTCTCAATGTGCTTTTCATAACCAAGTCCTTGCTTTCGTTCAAGCTTACTTCCGTGAAGAAGATTGTATTGGAAGCATGTTTGATTTCTACAGGAATTAAGCTGCTCTTCTCTTCTTCAAGCAGCAATCCAGCCTTTACATGTTTTTGGACCCCAACATATCCAAAGGGAGCTAAAGGGTCTTCCAAATCCAGCATTTGAGTTTTACCATCAATCGTAGCCATTAATAAAATTCCATCAAATTGATTCAAAAAAGGAAAAGAAACCAGTTCGCTCCTTCCATTTCCTTTACTACCAATCAGAACAGGATCACAAGCAATCCCTACGGACTTCAATATCCCCATTAAAGCCAGATTCAACTCTACAACAGAACCTGATTTAGATTTCAAAAATTGGGAAAGAGTTTGATTGGGCCAAAAGTCATTTGCGTTTGAGATGGTAAAATGCTCTCTGATAAAATAGTAAGCTTTTTCTGCTTGCTCTTTTTGGGTTGCCCCGCTCAAATCGATGTTGAGCATCTCTTTTTCTATTGGGTTTGTCCGGTAATATCCTTTTTCCTGATATTCTCCGACGATCTCATCCCCCAACTTTTCCCAGGTTCCAATTACATCTTCCCATTCTGGTCCGGCCGTGGTAGCAGCTCGCTGATATCTTGAAAGTTGAAACTCAACGCGCTCCTTATAATCTCCATAATTTTTCATGAATGGCTCTTCTTTCATGGAATATAGATTTCTCAAAGTCCATCGATAAACTCCATTGGCTTCCTCTTTTTCGGTAGTTGCGAGATATTTAGAACCTTGACCAATCATTTTGTATTGCAACTGAGGAATCAGGATAATTTGATACTGACTTCCCAGTGTTGGGATTGGATTTTGAAAAGTCCACCCATCAAGAAAAGTGAGATTTTTGTCAGTTTTCCGAAAGGAGTATTCTATAATAGAGCCGACTTGGGCATTTGGAAATGAAATTCTAACTTCTTTCCAGCCATTTCCGAGGTCCACATCGTAGAAATTTTCCTTCTCCAATTTAAAAGTGGATGGTTCTCCATTTTCAAAATTGGTGATTTGGGCTTTTATTCCACTGATTTCTTCGGTCCGGGACTCTCCCACATAGTATGATATCCGCACATCTGCTTCTGATTTGCCGGATTCTTTGAGGATTTTTTTTCTGAACAGATACGATGTTTCTATCAATCCGCTCAGAAACTTGGAATCTCCTTCTTCCCAATGGACTACGGCAGGAGCATCCGGCTCAAATGAAACCTCTGTCAATGCAATTTCTTCTGAAGTAAATTCCCCCATTTTCACTTTTTGTGCTTGGATGTTTCCGGAAAAAGAAAAAAACAAGAGAAAAAAAATAACATGTTTATTCATGATCTAATTAAAAGAAAGAGTTGATTTGGTGAAATAATAGTTTTTGGTTGCCTTTGTGTTGATCTGTTTAAGAAGATCAGCCTTTGTTTCCTCATTCAAATCCTCGGGAAAAATTACTTCCAACTTGCGGGTAACCACCAGTTCATTGTCTTCCATTTTATTGGTAAGAGAAAGTTTAATTCCATCTTCTTCCCAGTTCAAATCTTTCAATTCTTGTTCTGGTATCCATTGATCGGACAAAACAATTCGATATTCATCTGTTTGAAAAAGCGAATTGTTAATTAGTTTTTCAAGGGTGATTTTTTCTAAAAATGATTTTAAAATTATCCTCTTGGTGGTGAATTGAACGAATTTCTGAATTACTCCTTCATAGCTTACTTCTGCATTTGGAACAGAATCATTGGCAGAAACCTCCAAATCCAACTGCTGAATAATCAACCCGCTGACCGACGATTTTTTGTGGAAATATTCCTTTTGTCCACGGGAATCTATTTCCTGCTTGACATAAAAGAGCGGTTCGGCAAAATTCCCTTTCAATACTTGTTTGGAGTGAATAAGGGCATTTCCCAGACTATCTATTTGGATAAGATTTTCGGTTGAAAACTGGTTCCAGACAGAATCAAAATATTGAGGTGTTTTGGTCAGAAATCCTCCCTCAGCATTGGTTACTAAGACATGTCTGTTTTTTGTAAAGTCGCCAAGGTATCCGGCAGGTAATAAATTTGAGGTACACTCCAACCAAATTGGATTTTCATCCATTGGCACCTGAAGGATTACATGGTTAAACTGATTGGAGGGTAAATCAATCTCAATATCATCCACATCTATACCCGCAAAAACCAGCGTATAATTGGAAGGGATCCCTACAGTTTCAAGCATCGCCTGCATTAGGTTAGTAAGTGCTTTGCAATCCCCATAGGAATAATCAACTACCTCATTCGCTTTCATAGTCTGCCATCCGCCGATACCGAGCTGGATGCTGACGTATCGAAAGTTCTTTTGCAGGTAACTATAGAGGATTTTTATTTTTTCATAAGGAGAATCAACATCCATTACCATCGATCGGATTTTTGACTTGAACTCTTCCGGCAATTCATTTCTTCCTTTATTTAATTCATATTGCCAGGAAGCAAGACCGGACCAGTCTTCCATTTTCCCAACATAGTTTTCCATCGCAAATCCTACCGGAGCCAAGAGTAATTTATGATCGTCCTCATCTTTCAGAGTGGTGGATTGCACTGGTAAATCCTTCTCAATCCAAGTAATTTTTGTTGTCCCTTCCGATTCAGCAGAATCCCTTTCTCCCAAGAGATTTAGTTCTTTGTAGCGCATCCCAAGGGAAATAGGGTAAGAAACTTCCAATGTTGATTCAATTACTTTTTGGTTGTATCGGCGTACCGGAACCCAATCTCGAAAGTGAAAATTAGTCTTTGATTTCGTTTCGGATACTATCCTGACTTTAACAGGAAATACTCCGCTTTTAATTTCGAAGTACTTATGCCTGTTGTCGTCAAAAACGGAAGAGGTGGAATAAATAGCAGCATCACTCATATCCTTAATTTTAGCTTTTTGAATCACCTTACCTGTTTTCGGATCGGTTACAACAGCTTCAAAACTCACGACTTCATTCAGGTTGTCATAGAACAATGAAGTAAAACCATGCCCGAGTCCGTCAGGTGAAAAAATCAACATTTCTCTTTCTATTCGATGCATAACTCCGTAATCGGACGAGACTGTCAGAAATTGCTTTTCCTCCAAGGTCGAATAGACCGGTATTTCTTTCGTGACTAAAGTCGTATCCTGGAAATTGCTGAAGAAAAGAA
>JBILPR010000383.1:0-4057 GCA_044373795.1 Algoriphagus sp.
TCACCATTACACCTATTTATGGAGCAGAATCAGAACTTCTCGCCCGAACTGAGCCCACTGTATGGGATGTTTTGATTGCTTTGTTTGGAGGTCTTGCCGGGATTATTGCAGGTTCGAGGAAGGAAAAAAGCAATGCAATTCCCGGAGTGGCGATTGCCACAGCTCTAATGCCCCCACTCTGCACAGCAGGCTACGGGATTGCGACAGGAAATTTGCTTTATTTTTTCGGTGCTTTTTATCTATTCTTTATAAACTCAGTCTTCATCAGTCTTTCCACGTACCTCATAGTGCGATTTATGGGGTATCCTAAAAAACAATTTCTGGATGCAAAAAAGGAAAAAAGAGTGCAAACTTACATCACCATTTTTACGATACTGACTCTGATTCCAAGTATTTATCTTGCATACGGAATTGTCAAAAGGACCATTTGGAATGAACAGGCAAGACAATTTGTAGCTTTAGAAATGCAGTTTCCCAAAAGCCAGGTTTTAAACTCCAATCTGGAATATTCGAATTCAAGTCGCCTAATTGAGGTCAGCCTGATCGGTGAATTAATAACCGGGGAAGAAATTGAAATTCTAAAGAATAAGATCGGTGCTTTGGGCCTCACGGAAACTGAACTGATAATCCATCAAAGTGGAAGTAATGGAACAGATATCAATGTCCTTCGAAATGATATTTTGAAAGACCTTTATGAAAGAAACGAGGGATTAATTCTTGATAAGGATAGAAGAATTGAGTTGCTGGAGCGAGAACTTTCCGAGGATGCCCAAATCCGCAGTCTCAGTCAGGACGTCGCAAGGGAAGCAAAAATCAATCATCCCAATTTGAGAAAATTCAGTTTGGGAAGGTCAATTTTTACGGACCTCGAAAAAAATGAAACAGACACATTGATTTCCGCTTATGCATCTTTTCAGCCAAACCCTCAACGAGCAGAAATTAAAAAACTTCAGGATTGGCTGAAAGTGAGAACAAAATCCGACACAGTTGCCTTAATTATTAATTGATTAAAAACCCTGAAAATAACAATTCATCTGACCCTGATTGTGGAAGCGACGCTGTAATCAAAGATCAGAAAAGACCTCTTCCAAATCCAGTTTGAAACCCACAATGCATTTTGATTCGACAATATCACCGGTAGTAAAAAGTCTGGATGGTTGATATTTGCCTTCTTTGAGCGTGTAGATCATAATTGTCTGCTCATCAGGATGAATGATCCAATATTCCCTCACTCCGGATTCCTCATAAACCTCATACTTATTTCGAAGTTCCTTGCGGTTATTTCCCGGGGAAAGAATCTCAACAATCAGGTCCGGAGCTCCTATGCAACCCGCATCATCGAGCTTTGCAGGATCGCAGATTACGCAGATATCAGGTTGGACAACCGTATCGATATCCTCATTTCTTTTTGATTTGACCGGAAGTCGTACATCGAAAGGTGCACTATAAATTTCCCAAGGTTTCCCTTTTAAATAGGAATAGAGGAAATACGAAACTATCCCTGATATTTTTTGATGAATCGTTTTTGGAGCATCTTCTCCCATTCTGAAAATTTTCCCTTTGATCAGTTCGACTCTCTCATCAAATTCCCAAGTCAGATAATCCGCATAGGTATAAAAACCATTTTCAAAATCGAGGTCCTTTGGGAATGGTTTAAAATCAAGACGGTTCATATCGTTAAGTTAAAAAGAATTGGATTCTAATAATTGATTTGACCACTCACTGAATACTGAGATTTGTACTGAGACTGATTACTGTGACCGATCACTGAGACTGACCACTGAGACTGATCCCTGCGACTGATCACTGGATACTACCTCCTCATCTCCCGCAAATCTCCTTATAAGCACAATACTCGCATTTCTTCAGATCGTCCGTCTGAGAAAAAGGAACTTCAGGATCGTACATTTCCTCCAAAAGTCCTTTCAATCCTGACTCATATTCTTCCTGATGATCTCGATAATCTGTCAGTTCGATTCCAGGTTTTCGGGATTCTTTCAATTGTAAATAAGGATTGAAATCATCCGAGAATATTTCCTTCAGATTGAAAATCGTGGGTTTCAGCGGAGCAGTGTTTTGCGGATGCGTGGCCTGATAGATCAACCCATAAAACATCGTCTGCATTGCAGCTTTGTTTCGCTTATTGTCGTCACGGTCGAAAAGCGATGGAATATCCGGAAACTCCTTCTTGTCTCCTCCCGACTTGTAATCGATCAATCGGATCACACCATTCAGTTCATCGACTCGGTCAATGATCCCTCGCAGCGCTATTTCTTTTACCCAACCCGAAGTCACAATGGGCAATTTGGCTTCGTATCGCTTTCCCTTTTCCAAAGAAACCAATCGGAACGGCGCTGATTCTTCGTCGATTTCCAGCACCCGAATGATATATTTCTGAATGACATCCCGGGCAATTGCCATCTGACCATTCAGCTTGGTTTCGGCAGCATCTTCCAGATGATAAAATGCCCGAATCGCTTTTTCAATCGCAGGGAAAACCCATTTCTCCTTCAATTCTTTGAAATCTCCGGCCTCCAACACATTTCTCTTTTTCCGCTCCATGAAGCCTACGTAGAGGTTTTCCATGCTGTAGTGAGCCAGATTTCCAAAAACTCCCGCGTCGATCTCTTCGCTCACTTCCTCTTTTTCCTTGATTCCGGCAAGGTATTGGAGATAGAATTTGAACCTGCAATCCAGATAGACGCTGAGTGCCGATGGGGAAAAAGCAGTCTGCGAAGTTCCGTCATTTCTGACCACATATCTTTCCAGAAGTTGAATCACTTCCGGATCTTTTTGAATGGTAATATCTCCGGGTGACTTCTGATCAATTGGCACAAAAATCACTTCTTCTTTCGTGTCCAAGCCCATTTCCACCATCATTTGCTGGATGTAGCGGCTTTTCTCTCCGGCTTTTCCCTGATCCGACGCGGTCGTGTAGATCATGTGAACTTCCTCCGCGCTATGCAGCAACCGGTAAAAAGTGTAGGCATAAATCGCGTCGTTTTGCTCCTGAACCGGCAGGTTAAACGCCCGGCGAATGTTGAATGGAATCATGGAATTCAGCCCACCTGAAGGCGGAAAGCTCTCCTCATTCATATTGCAAATGATGACTCTTCGAAAGTCAAGATTCCTCGATTCCAGCACTCCCATGATCTGCAAACCCTGAAGCGGTTCACCCTCAAAGGGCAATTTGACTTCCCGGAATACCTGACGGAAAAGTCGGATGAAAAACTCCCGATTGACAGTCAGAGACTCCTGCTTATCGAAAACTTCACGCAAGCGAGTCAGCTGTTTGAAACATTGGTACAGATAGCTTCGCTGCAAAGGCTCGTCTTTCAGCATCCCGGCCAATTCTTCGATCAGCGTAGAGAGATAGGAGAAAAGCTGATCACTTTCCAGTTTCTGGAAAATCAATGCAAAGAACTTTCCGCCCCGATGCAGGCTTTCCTGCAAAATATGAATCTGGTTTTTCTCCTGAATCTCGGCCAGCAATTCCTTGCAAAAGCCCGGATTCGCAGATTTTAAGTAAATGGAAGAAAGCAGATTTTTGACAGGTTGATGGTAGAAAAGAACTTTCCCCTCTTCCACTTTGATAAACCGCTGCATCTCCAAAACCGCTTCGAGGAAAGCATAAACCGGTGCATTTTTCACCGGATAACCCATCGTCACGTTCACTTTGTCAATCTGATCCGGCAAAGAATGGAGCACCGGAAAAAGCATCTGCTCATCGGGCAAGATCACGACCGTTTCCTCCCAGTCTTCTCCGGTCTGAATTTTTTCCAGAATGGTACCAACCAAATTGGCCTGATTGGTTTTCAGAGGCGTGGCATACGTGTGAATCTGTGCCTTTCGCGTCTGGATCTGAGAAGGGATAATCTCGGGAAAAGTTGGGCCGAAGATTTTATCCTTTTTGTATTCCCTGAAGAAAAGCCCGGCTTCCTGATTCTTATCATGGAGGTAATACCCATCCAAATCCCAGTAAATTTCCGCTCCAAATTTGGAAATGAAATGCTTGATCAGCTTCTCTTCAGTTCCTGTAAATGCATTGAAACCGATG
>JBILPR010000384.1:0-4050 GCA_044373795.1 Algoriphagus sp.
TCCAGTCCTTCCCTTACAGCGACTTCTGGCCCAAATACAGTTCCCAGCTTAATCGTTTGCTGAGTGACGGTACTGTCCTGGCCGATGAGATAGACATAGTATTCTCCCATTTGCTCGGTGACAGCTTTATAGGGAATCACGAGCTGATCTCCATAATCTGCGTTGATTACCTGGAGCGTGCCAGTCATTCCGGGAATGAGATTTCCTTCAGAATTCGGGAATTCCACTCTCAAATTCAAGGTACCCGTTTGACGTCCCACAGCTCTGTCAATTGTGGCCAGTTTTCCGGGAATCGGATACATGCTGCCACCACCCAGTTTCAAAGTGAAAAGTGAATCAGGGGTATCTTTTGCATTCAATAATCCGGTGAATCGAGGGATTTCTTTCTCATTGATCACAAAATCAACCTGGACCGGATCTATAGAAGAAAGCGTATTGAGCAAAGGCTGACCTGGAGAAACCTGTGCGCCTAACCTAACCTGCGAAATACCGATTCTTCCGGCAAAAGGGGCTGTGATCAGGGAATATCCCAAATCCGTTTCTGCAGAAGCAACCTGCGCTTCAGAAGCCTGAACCTGTGCTTGTGCTGCCAAAAGCTCCGCATTTGCGTTGTCTAAAACCTGCTTTGCAATGGCTTCATTCTGATCGAGCCGCTCGTAGCGCTCGACGTCTTTTTTGATTCTTGCCAAATTTGCCTTTGCCGAAGCAAGCGATGCCAAGGCCTGATTTTTGGCCGCGACATATTTGTTTTGGTCAATCTGATACAGCTTTTGGCCTTTAACTACTTGCTGACCATCCTGGACAAAAATCCGGGTAATGTACCCGCTGACTTGCGGCCGAAGTTCGATCTCATTCAACGCAACTACCGTGGCAGGATAGGTATCCATTCCTTTGACAGACTTGCTTGCTACTTTATAGACAGTCACTGCTGCAGGAAGCACAGGTGGGGGAGTTTGAGCGGAATTTCCGCAGCTTGTAAGAATTGCTCCAAAAGCTGCAAAGAATAAGAGGCTGGGATTAAAATATTTTTTCATGCTAAAATCAAAGTGATGAATCGATGGATGAAGGTTGGATTTGACCTAAAGCTCTCATTAGGTCTAGTTTGCTGGAAAGCACATTGAAAAGTGCATTGTAAAGATTGAGTTGTGCTGTGCGAAGCTCAGTCTCCGCCACGATCAAATCCACATAGGCTTTGACACCTTCATCGTATTGCAATTTGATGGTATTGTAGACTTCTTCCGCCAACTCTGCATTTGACTGCAAGGTCTGCCAGTCAAAATAGCTTGCTTCGTAGTTGGCAGTCGCGGTCTGATATTCGGTGTTTAGTTGCTTTTCAAAATCTCTCAATCCGACTTCAGCCCTTTCTTCTTGTAATTGAGCCAGTTTGACTTCCTGATTCCTTTTGCCTCCCTGGAAAAGCGGAATAGCTACCCGAACCCCAAGTGCTGAGGTAGGAAATGAGCGGGAATACAATTCGGCCAGTTCCGGGTTGAAAAACAAATAGTTGTAAGTGTAAAAGCCACTAAACTCAGGGATATAAGCCCATTGTGAATACTTGGTACTCAGTTCGGCTGTTGCAAACTGAGTTTTTGCAAGAAGGTATTCAACTCGGTTTTCCAGTTCAAAGCCCATCGGTGTGTCGAGGCTTGCCCGCTCCTCCATTCTTTCGTAGTCGTAGCTTAGTTCCAAATTCTGATCTACGGGATATCCGATTAGTTCTTTCAGGTAGGCATGCGTGGCTTTGAGCGAAGTGTGGAATCGGTTTTTATCGCTCTTCAAGTTGGCCAATGTGATACTCGCACGCTGGTAATCAGTCTTATCCACAAGCCCTACATCAAACCGACTTTTGGCATCTTTGAATTGCTTTTCCTGACGGAGAAGATTTTCATCCAAAATCCTTACCTGCTCTTGTGTGAGTAAGATGTCGTAGTAGACTTTCGCTACCGCAACTACCGTATTAATTCGATTTGTCTCCAGAGATTGACTGAGTTCCGTTCGGACTAATCCAGCGGCTTTTGACGCAAAAAACTGATCCCGGTTAAAAAGAGTCTGATTGACCTCAAAATTGAGATTACTTGCGAAAGGCTGTCCAAAAGTGATCAGCTCTCCACCAATCGGTTGAGTTTGGAGTTTAAGGTTATTAGCAGCCTGAAAATTAGCTGAAACCTGCGGAAGCCAACCCGAGAGATTGGCTTTGATCTGCCTTTCTCCAATCTGCTGATCGAGTCCGGACTGCAGAACCAAGGGACTGTTTTTCAGGGCAAAATCCACCAGTTCTTCGAGATTCATGGTGGAATTTTGCCCTGTTGAGTCCTGTGCCTTTGATTCCGGCACAAGCCGAAACAAGAGTATAAATAAAAGGACTGCTGCGTTTTTCATATGATTATTATCTGTTTTTTAAAGGCCATCCCGAAAGTTATCGGGAGGAATCTCGCATGGCACATAATCATTTCAGTGTGTGTCGCTTGCGTAATGCTCGATTTCATGTAATAAAAGTTGGTTTAAGGATTGGTTGACTGATTTTTGATTCCGTCCCACACCATTTTGGAAATCAGATGGAGATCTTCGGAAGCGGAAGCAGATTTGGTTTTAAAATAAACCTTGAATCGGATCAGGGAAATAATACTTCCCATTACCATGATCGAAAGAATCCTGGGATTGAGAGGCCTCAGATGTCCGGACTCGACTCCTTCTTTGAAAAAAGCAACGGTCCATTCTCCCCAAGGATCGTTCTCAAGTTGCAGCTCATCCGTATTAAAAGGGCTGCTTGTAAACTGATCCAAAAAACTCTGGAATGCCGGTCTTTTTTGGTAAAGCGAAGTAAGGTTGTTCCAGAAATCAAAAAAACGCTCTTCAAAATGCTTATTGGGATCATCTTTTTCACTTATTTCTTTCAATACCTCCGATTTCACATAGCGGTAAAGTTCTAAGATCATCTCATCCTTACTTTCGAAGTAAGTATAAACCGACCCGGCAGCCACGGAAGCATGCTTCGCAACCTGACTGATTGGGCAACCGTGGAAACCATTTTCCCGGATTAGTTCTAAAGCGCTTTCGAGAATCTGAACTTTTTTATTTGAGATTTGCTCCATTTTTTCTGACTGAATGAACGTTCAATCAAACCCCAACTCATAAAGTTCCTGCCATTTTACTATTTTCTGACTTTTTTGGAATTGCCTGACCATTGGTCCCGCGTGTTTTGCTCATTACCTGAGCAGAACAAATTGACGCTCTTTTAAAAAATCATGAGTTTTGAACAAGCCGATTTTAGACCTTAATCCCCGAAGTACTATTTTAATATTCCCACTCTCCGCTTAGTAGAACCTTAGCACTTTATATCTCGATTTGCCACTGGGCGAGTTTGTAATTTCATCCTAATATTCTTACCAATTTGCAATTGGTTTGATCGTCTGGGATATCATTTCATCATCTGAAGCAGATTGCAAATTTGTACTTATGTAAAGGTGTAGATGCAATCTATATCTAGTCGCCACATTGATTTTTTGCGTCCAGCGGGGGCTTTCGAAACTTGGTCAAAGAATTGGACCAATGACCTCTTCTTCGGGGGACATTTCTAAAAAATATTTGAACGATATGTCATAAAGTGAACGCTGCCCAACATCGACATCTGACAAGGTATAGATGGTTATGAGCAACAGAAAATTAAACATCCGAAAAGGACTTTGAGTATATTCCGATTCATCTTGACCGCCTGTTCCGGTGATGTTGACCACTTTTTTCCGATGATGTTGACCCCCTGGGTCGCAAAGCTTCCCGCATTGACTTTTTGGTTCTTGTCCTCCAGGTATTTGCTCCAGCGAGAAATTATGGAACAATACCCCGCTCGGCGTAGTCAAATAATTGCTATGGACTGGGTGTAATTTGCAATTACACCCTAATATCCCTACCAATTTATAATTGGGAATTAAACTAAAATTACCAATAATCCACTTCTATCAAGCCCTTTAGTCCTGAGTAATTCCGAGCACTTGAATATAAATAATCTTCCTCCTTTTCGACAATTCCTGCTCTAACCGGATTCTCATGAAT
>JBILPR010000085.1:0-13677 GCA_044373795.1 Algoriphagus sp.
GAAGTATAGTGTTGAAAATACCCGAGTTGAGCAGAAAACTGACTTTGAGAAACTTATTTTAGAAGTGACTACGGACGGATCTATCCATCCGGAGAAAGCACTTCAGGAATCTGCAAAAATCTTGATCCAGCACTTTATGTTATTCTCTGACCAGACTATGGTCCTTGATTCAACCGGTGTAGCCGAGCCAGAGCCAATTGATGAAGAATTCCTTCATATGAGAAAGCTTTTGAAGACGTCTTTGAGCGATCTTGATCTTTCTGTTCGTGCGTTTAATTGTCTTAAAGCTGCTGATGTAAAGACATTGGGTGATCTTGCCAAACTTGAAATTTCTGATATGATGAAATTCAGAAACTTTGGAAAGAAATCTCTCGCTGAATTGGAGCAACTCATCCAGGAAAAAAGTCTGACTTTTGGCATGGATATTTCAAAGTATAAACTTGACGAAGAATAAATAACAATGAGACACGGTAAGAAATTTAACCACCTTGGAAGAAAGACCGCTCACAGGAAGGCAATGCTTTCTAATATGGCTACCTCTCTGCTTCTTCACAAGCGTATCTCAACCACGCTTGCCAAGGCTAAAGAATTGAAGAAATACGTCGAGCCTCTGATTACCAGAGCTAAAGACGATACGACTCACAACAGACGTATGGCTTTCTCCTATCTGAAAAACAAAGAGGCGATCATCGTTCTTTTTGGTGAAGTGATTGAGAAAGTATCAACTCGTCCGGGAGGATATACCAGAATTATCAAAACAGGCTTCCGTCTGGGTGATAATGCTGAAATGTGTATCATCGAACTGGTTGACTTCAACGAATTGATGCTGAAAAATGCAGAGCCTGCGAAGAAGACTACGAGAAGATCCAGAAGAGGAACTGGTTCTGCTCCAGTTGCTGCAGCTGCAATTGCTGCCAAAGTACCTGCTGTTGAAGCTAAATCTGAAGAGCCAAGTGCTCCAGAGGCTTCTGCTGAATCTACTGAAGAATCAGAAGAAAAATAAGTTGAGAAGTCACTTATAGATAAAAGGATTGGACTTACGTTCAATCCTTTTTTTATACCCTTACCATTCATTCTCCTTCCCAATAAATCTTTAACTTTGGGCAACTTTCGAAAAAATGATTAGACAAAAGGCAACTTTACTCTTGGCGGATGGAACCGTCTTTCATGGATCTCTTATTGGCAATCCGGGTACCAATGGCGGCGAAATCTGCTTTAACACAGGAATGACAGGATATCAGGAAATCTACACTGATCCATCCTATACAGGTCAAATTATTGTCACTACTACTTCTCATATTGGAAACTACGGGGTTCACATAGAAGAAGTAGAATCTGAGAATCCTACCATTGCAGGTATCGTGGTAAACTCCTTTTCAGATGTTTATTCAAGATTGGATGCCTCCGGATCTTTGCAAAACTACCTTGTAAAGAACGGAATTACGGGAATTGCAGATATTGATACACGTAAACTTGTTAGACATCTCCGCTCCAAAGGTGCCATGAACGCAATCATAAGCTCAGAATTTGAAGGAGACCTTCAAGGGCTTAATGAAAAATTGAATCAGGTCCCTGATATGAATGGGTTAGAGCTTTCTTCTACAGTTTGTACTCAGGAGCCATACTTTTACGGAGACGAAAATGCACCAATAAAAGTCGCTTGCCTTGATTTTGGTATTAAGAAAAATATCTTGAGGAATCTTGCTTCAAGGGGTGTTTACTGTAAAGTATTCCCTGCTAAAACTACCTTGGCTGAAATGGAATTATGGAAGCCTCAGGCTTATTTCCTTTCAAATGGTCCCGGTGATCCGGCTGTTATGGAATATGCGGTAGAGGTGACCAAAGATATTTTGGAGACAGGAAAGCCTTTATTCGGGATTTGTCTTGGACATCAGATTTTGGCGGAATCTTGCGGGATTTCAACATACAAAATGCACCACGGGCACAGAGGTCTCAACCATCCAATTAAAAATCTTCTAACGGGGAAAAGTGAAATCACTTCACAAAATCACGGTTTCAATATTTCCAGAGAGGATTCTGAGAATCATCCTGAAGTGGAAATCACCCACGTGCATTTAAATGACAATACAGTGGCTGGAATTCGTTTGAAAAATAAGCCTGCGTTTTCAGTGCAATACCACCCTGAATCATCGCCAGGACCGCACGATTCGCGGTACCTTTTTGACGATTTTATTTCATTGATCAATCAAAACTAATCCTAATAAACCTTTTAAAACTATGACGTTGATTCAATCAATTCATGCAAGACAAATCCTCGACTCAAGAGGCAATCCAACTGTAGAAGTGGATGTTTTTACAGAAAATGGTGCTTTTGGCCGGGCGGCAGTTCCGAGCGGAGCTTCCACTGGTATCAATGAGGCTGTAGAACTAAGAGACGGAGACAAAAGCAAATATCTGGGCAAAGGCGTGTTGAAAGCCGTGTCTAATGTAAATGACATCATTGCGCCGGAATTAGTTGGAATGGATGTTTTTGAGCAAAATACCATCGACCAGATCATGATTGACCTGGACGGAACTTCAACGAAAAGCAAATTAGGTGCAAATGCGATCCTTGGTGTTTCTTTGGCAGTAGCCAAAGCTGCTGCAATGGAGTCCGGGCAGCCACTTTACCGCTACATTGGCGGAGTGAATGCCAATACACTTCCCGTGCCGATGCTGAACATCATCAACGGTGGATCCCATTCCGATGCCCCTATCGCATTTCAGGAATTTATGGTTCGTCCTATAGGAGCTCCGAGCTTCTCAGAAGCCATCAGAATGGGCGCTGAAATTTTTCACAATCTGAAGAAAATCCTTCATGATAAAGGCTTAAATACTTCTGTAGGTGATGAAGGTGGATTTGCTCCAAACTTCTCCGGAGGAACAGAAGAGGCTTTGGGTTGTATCCTGGATGCGATTGCTAAAGCAGGCTATAAAGCCGGTGATGATGTGACCATCGCATTGGACTGTGCTGCTTCAGAATTCTACAAAGACGGAAAATACGATTACACCAAGTTTGAAGGTCCAACTGGAAAAATCAGATCAAGCGAAGAGCAAGTTGCTTATTTGGCTGAATTGACCGAAAAATATCCAATTGATTCTGTAGAGGACGGCTGTGCGGAAGAGGATTGGGCTGGATGGGCTATGCTCACTGCAAAAATTGGTGACAGAGTGCAGCTTGTAGGTGACGATCTTTTCGTTACTAACGTGAAGTTCTTGAAGAGAGGTATCGAAGAGAAGTCGGCAAATTCAATCCTGGTTAAAGTTAACCAAATCGGTACATTGACTGAAACACTTAATGCCATCTCCATGGCTCATAAAGCAGGATTTACTGCTGTCATGTCACATAGATCAGGTGAAACAGAAGATTCCACGATCGCTGATTTAGCTGTAGCAGTAAACTGTGGACAAATCAAAACCGGTTCTGCATCAAGATCTGATCGTATGGCTAAGTACAATCAATTGCTTAGAATCGAGGAGCAATTGGGCGAATCAGCTGTTTTCAACGGTAGATTGAAATAATATCGAGTGATTTTCAATATTAGAAGACAGTCTTTCGAGGCTGTCTTTTTTTTGCATCATTTTTGTAACTTGAACTTAGAATTTTCACCCAAGCTCGTATGAGAAAGTATTTCAAATACACCAAGAATTTTTATTTTCTCTCCACTGCATTCTTCTTGTTTTGGATGATTTTTATTGATTCAAATAACGTGGTCAATCAGTTCAGACTGAGCAGTAAACTGAATCAGCTTGAGGATCAAAAAGATTTTTATATTGAGCGGAAAGAGAAAATTCAGGCCGAACGGGAAGAGTTGATGAGCAACCCCGAACTTTTGGAGAAATTCGCACGTGAAAAGTATTTAATGAAGAAAAAGACTGAAGATCTCTATGTCATCGTTAAAAAATAAATTCGCAATTCTGGCTTTCGTTGCCTTCGCCTTTTTACAAACCAACTCATTTGCTCAGCGGGAGATTTACACGGATTCTGACTCCATTCCCTTCAAAGATCGCTTGTATTTAGGAGGGAATTTCGGGATGCAGTTCGGCACCATTACTTTAATAGATCTTTCTCCCTTGGCTGGAGTAATGATCACCCCAAGATTCTCTTCAGGCCTAGGTATCACCTATCAGTATTTCAACGATTCACGTTATTCCGGAGGAGAATCCAATGCATATGGAGGAAGAGTTTTTTCCCGATTCAATGTTTTGCCAAATATTTTTCTGCATGGTGAGTATGAAAAACTAAATTATGACAACTACAATTTCTTGACAGAACGGTTTAGCAGAATCTGGTCAGATGCCTTGTTTTTAGGAGGTGGTTATTTTGCTCCTTTTGGTTCCAGAGGCGGAGCAAATTTTACTTTCCTCTATAATGTATTGCATGATAATCTTCAGTCTCCCTATGGTGAACCATATGTGATTCGAGTGGGTTTTGTCATGTGATAAGTCCACACAAGTCAAACCATGCAATCATTCATTTCCAAAATACATAAGGCACATCAGGAATGTACTGATTGTCCTTCACCGAAGGTGATCAAGAACTTTTTTGAGGAACTACTCGGATTACTTTTTCCTGAATATTCTGTCAACAAGATCAAAGAAAAAACCGAAGTCGAAGCTCAATTTGACCGCTTGAGAAATTCTCTTTCCATCATTTTAGAGAGAAATTTTCATCTGCATGGCGGTGATGGAAAAGCCCTTGCATACGAATTTTTCAAAGATCTTGAGAAAGTATTTGATATGGTTCACGAGGATGTGGATGCAATGTATGAAGGTGACCCGGCCGCAAAATCAAGAACAGAGATTTTAAGAAGCTATCCGGGTTTTTATGCCATTGCAGCTTTCCGTATTGCAAACCTTCTTCACAAACTAGGGATCAAACTTATTCCAAGAATGATCACTGAAATCGCTCACAGCAGAACCGGAATTGATATTCATCCAGGTGCTCAAATCGGCCATTCTTTCTGCATCGATCACGGTACCGGAGTAGTAATCGGAGAAACCACTGTGATCGGAAATCACGTCAAAATCTATCAGGGTGTCACGCTTGGTGCATTGAGTGTGGATAAAGCGGATGCGGATTTGAAGCGACATCCAACGATCGAGGATAATGTCATTATTTATTCGGGAGCTACGATTTTAGGAGGAAATACAACAATCGGAAAGAATAGCGTGATCGGAGGAAATGTATGGCTTACCAAGAGTGTGCCTGCCGGAAGCAAGGTTTATTATCAAACTCAAATGTATCACGCCGACAGCGAGGTGACTGATTTGTATGTCTTTAAAAACGATTCGAATGAAGCTATTTGAATTGATAGGGAATACCCCTCTGATTGAACTGGAACATATTCCTGTAAATCCCAACGTAAAAATCCTTTGTAAACTGGAAGGTCAAAATCCGGGCGGAAGCGTGAAGGATCGCGCGGCGTATAACATGCTTCGAAGCGCTCTTGACCGGGGAGATATCAAAAGCGGTGATAAATTAGTCGAAGCTACAAGCGGCAATACAGGCATCGCATTGGCGATGGTTGCGAAGGTGCTGGGGCTGGATATGACGCTGATCATGCCGGATAATTCCACCAAAGAGCGAGTTCTTTCTATGGAAGCTTATGGTGCCAAAGTAATCCTGACTCCTGCTGCAAAGACGATCGAATACTCGAGAACTCTATCCGAGCAAATGCGGGATGAAGAGGGCTATTTCATGCTCAACCAATTTTCAAATCCTGACAATTACCTGGCCCATTACAAAACCACAGGACCGGAAATCTGGAATGATACGGATGGAAAAGTAACCCATTTCGTATCTGCGATGGGCACGACCGGTACAATTATGGGTGTTTCCATGTATCTGAAAGAAGTGAATCCGGCAATACAAATAGTAGGAACACAGCCAACTGATGGCTCCAATATCCCCGGAATCCGCAGATGGTCCAAAGAGTTTTTACCGGAGATTTTTGATCCGTCCAGAGTGGATCAGGTAATCGATGTAAGTCAGACTCAAGCTACTGAAATGACCCGACGAATGGCCAAAGAAGAAGGAATCCTTGCGGGAATGAGCAGTGGTGGCGCACTTTACGCAGCCCTCGAACTTGCAAAGACTCTTGATCACGGCGTGATTGTCTGTATTACCTGCGACAGAGGAGACCGCTATTTAAGCTCTGACCTTTTTGGTTGAGTTTAGAAGAACTGCTTCATTTTTCCCAAACCGGTCTTCGCAACTTCGAATGCATCCATTGCATAGTAGGTTGGATTGAAGAGTTCGAGCGAAAGAATCTTCGTTCCTCCCATTGCCTTGAAAGTTTCTGCAACTTCCCTGAGGGGAGCAACTCCATCTCCGGGGAAAACCCGATCCTTATCTTGCTGCTCTAATCGGGGGATTTGATCTGTGAAATCATTGAGGTGAAAAATATCGATGGCGTTGCTGTTGATAAGATTGAGTCCTTCGAATCCCGATCCGCCTCTGAAAAGGTGATAGATGTCGGCAAGAATTTTTGCATCGGAATCATTCGCAGCTGCTGCTACCGCCAATGCTTGCCCCAAATGGTGAAATTGTGGAAATGCACCCCAAAATTCCAACTGTGGCATTACCCCAGTTTTTCTTCCAAGATCCAGCAATTGAGCGTATTTCTCACCTGCAATTAATAAGTCAATCGGATTGTCTGTGCCGATTGCTGGTGCAGCAATTCTCTTGCAACCCAGCGCTGAAAGCATCCCCATCTCTTTTTCCATTTGGGTAAATCCTCCCTTACTCTTTTCGGAATCTTGCGCCATCCAGGGAGCAAATCCAATTGCATCCACGGCAATTATTCCTGCATCTGTCAAATGTTTCTTGAGATCAGCCAGCGTTTTTCCGGTTTGCAAATAAGCATCGATCTCCATCATCCAGGGCTCGATCCCATCGTAACCCGCTCGGGCAGCAATTTCAATCATAGCCGGCAGTGGTAATTTCTGTCCCCGGATAGTGCTCGTATTTAGCGAAAAAATGAATTTGGTTTCTTTTACTTCCTCAGTTTTTGCGAAAACTGAATTTGCAGAAAAAGCTAAAGGTGCCAAAGCAAGGGATTTGAGGAGGGTTCTTCTGGATGTCATAGGGTCTGAGTAATTAGTTGCACTGAATATTTTCCATTTACAGGGTTTGAGCACCGAATAAACATATTATCGGAAATTACGATAGAAAGCTTAGAACTATCGTAATTTGACACATGCAAAGAATCATATTTTTTCTTTTCGCCTCCATGTTTTTTGTGATATCCGCAAAAGCACAGATAGTCGGCGGCGATGTTACGTACTTAGCTTCTTATAAAGAGGAACTTCCCTATTTCCAGGAGTTAATCACAGGAGGGCAATATGTGGAAGCCCGAAAAACTATCGAAGGGCATCCTTTCCATTTTTCCAGACAGTTTGGAGATGGGAGGCTGATGATAAATGGGATCACCTATCCGGGAGTGCCGCTCATGTACGATATCTACAAGGATCAGGTCATTACTTTTCATCCTATCTACAATCAAAGAATCCTGATTAATCCAGACAAAATCGATGAGTTTTCTCTTTCCAATGGAGAACGGTTCAAATACCTCGAAGGAAATGAAAGCTACTCCAATAATTCAAACGGGCTTTATCAGGTTCTGAATGATGGAGAAAATCTGGTTCTATTGAAACGCTTTAAAGCGACAAAGTCCAATCGGGACATCAGTATTTACACAGATGAGTTTGTGGAGAAAAATGATTTTTTCATTTGGAAATCGGGTATTTTTAATCAAATAAATAAGTCAAAGCAGGCCTTTGAGGTCTTAGGTCTTGATAAAAAAACAGTAAATAAATACCTCAAGGAACGCAAAATCAGATTTCAGGATACCCCTGAGAAATACCTGATCACATTGGTTGAGCTGGCCAGCCAAAACCCTCTAACCAAGACTAAATGAAATCGAGCATCACGCAAGCGTTACACACTGGTATGATTATAGGCCATTCGAGATTCCATCCCGTTTCCTTCGTCACGGGACAAGTTATGGGCGATAAGAATCAATTGTAATCATATGAAAAAAAACCTACTAACCTTTCTTTTATTTATTTCATTCAGTGCAGTTAGTTTCTCTCAAAATCAAGTTCAGTCAAAAATCAATGGGTTTTTCCCCGGCATTTCGTTGGAAAGATTTATTGAGCAAGTGGAAAAAGATACTCCTTACCGGTTTTTCTACAAGGAGCAGGAAATAAGCAACGTGACCGTAAATTTGCAGGCAAGTGATAGTAAGCTCAGCGACTTACTGGATGCGGTTTTTCAGGGAACTGACTTTCATTATTCATTTGGGGCGGACTATTCGGTTTTTATTTCCAAAGGGAAAAAACTCCAGGTTTCACTTTCAGATGAATTCTTCAGCAACGTGGGAAATACCGGAGCCGGTTCGTCCGGTCAGGTAGATGATGCATTCGTAAGAAATAACCGATTCATAATTGGACAATCATCTCCCGATAAGAAGACCGCCATTCTTTCCGGGACTATTTCAAGTCTGGAAAATCAGGAAGTCATCACGGGAGCCATCATTTTTGAGAAAATAGATTTCACCCGTACTATCTCTGACAGGGAGGGCAAATTCTCCATCGAACTTCCAGTGGGAAGGCATACGATCTACATTCAAAATTTGGGAGGATACATCGAGCAGCGATTGATCGATTTGCGTGGCGACGGAGTGCTTGATATGGCAATCGGGGAAAGCATTTATTCGCTCAGCGAAGTAGTGGTAAATTCCGGGTCGATCAACCAAATCTCCCGACCAGAGATGGGCGTGCAGACTTTGACTGTTTCCGAGATGAGAAAACTTCCAGCGATCCTCGGAGAAGTTGACGTGTTGAAAGGAATCCTGGTTTTACCGGGTGTCAATACGGTTGGAGAGGCAAGTGTTGGGTTCAATGTAAGGGGCGGGGCTTCGGATCAAAACCTGGTTCTGTTTGAAAATTCCACCTTGTTTAATCCATCACATTTATTCGGTTTCTTCTCTGCCATCAATGCAGATATGATTGAAAGTGTGGAGCTGATGAAAGCAGGTATTCCGGCAAACTATGGCGGACGACTTTCGTCAGTTCTTCAGATGAAACCCAAGTTTGGGCGGACGGATAAGATCGGAGGATCAGGAGGTATCGGACTGTTGACAAGCAGACTGAGTCTGGAAGGTCCGATCGGTGAAAAGACGACGTTCATTGCCGGAGGCAGAACTACCTATTCGGATTGGGTGCTGGATTATCTGGAGGATAATGCGGATTTCAATGCGAGCCGTGCATCATTTTATGACCTCAATCTAAATGTCAGACATAAGTTTTCCGAAAAAGACATTTTAGAATTCACAGGCTATTATAGTCAGGATCAATTTCAGTTTGACCCTGATACTGTTTATTCTTACCAAAATCAGAATTACGCGTTGAAATGGACTCATTATTTCAATGATCAATTGGAAGCTTCATTTTCGGCTGGAAAAGACAAGTACGATTTTCAAATCCTGGGTGAGGATAATCCACTCAACTCGTATGAATTCGGATTTGGACTGGATCAGAATTTTGTCAAAGCAGAATTTCGACAGGAAAAAGGATTTCAGCATGTCATCAAATATGGTATTCATTTGAATCAAATCACGCTTAATCCAGGACTCATCACTCCTTATGGTGCTGAGTCAATTGTGATCCGGGATGAAGTGGAGCAAGAAAGAGCGCTTGAGACTTCCATTTTCATATCGGATGAATTTGAGATCAATGATAAATGGTTTGTCAGCGGAGGGATTCGGTACAATCTCTACAATTATTTCGGACCACAAACAACGTTCGTGTATCCGGAAGGTCAGCCTACCACAAATGAGAATGTGATCGGGGAGAAGACTTCTGAAGAAGGTGAAATCATCAAAACCTACCACGGCCCGGAATTCAGATTTTCGGGAAGATATTCTCTGAATAATCAATCCTCCATCAAAGCAGGAGTCAACTCCATGCGTCAAAATATGCATTTGCTCAGCAATTCGTCAGTCATTTCTCCCACCGATACCTGGAAGCTAAGTGATGAATTTATCGCTCCGCAAAGAGGGATTCAATATTCGCTGGGCTATTTCCGCAGCATGGCTCAAAATCAATTGGAGTTTTCTACCGAGGTTTATTATAGATCGATGAGCAATTTATTGGATTATCGAAGCGGAGCAACTATCATCCTGAATGATGATGTGGAGCAGGACGTGCTCAATACTAATGGAAAAGCGTATGGAGTAGAATTCTTCCTGAAGAAAAGTGCAGGGAAATTAAATGGATCGGTTTCTTATACCTATGCGAGATCACTTTACCAAACGAATTCTTCCGAGCAAAAAGAGCAAATCAACGAGGGAACAGAATACCCGAGCAATTTTGATCAGCCTCATCACGCAGTATTGGTGATGAATTATGAAGTGAGCAAGCGATTCAATGCGACTTTCTCGGGTAACTACAGCACAGGTAGGCCGATCACCCTGCCAGTTTCCAAGTTTGTGTATGCAGGAAGTGAGCGGGTTTATTATTCTGACAGAAATGCACAACGAGTACCGGACTATTTCAGGTTAGACTTCTCGATAAACCTTGAAGGAAATCACAAAGTGAATAAGCTGGCTCATTCTTCCTGGTCCATGGGGATTTACAACGTATTGGGCCGAAGCAATCCGTATTCGATTTATTACACGCCGGAGGCTGGTGTGCTAAGAGGATATCAGCTTTCGATTTTTGCTGAGCCGATTCCTTTCATCACTTATAATTTCAGATTCTGATGCGATTTAAGAATCTACAAGTTTTGCTTGTTGTGATTTTCCTATTTGCAGGATGCAGAGAGCCATTTGAACCCGAAATTGAAAATGTGCAGGGGGGAGTTTTGGTAGTCGAAGGTTACCTGGATTCCAACGGCTTGGAGAGTTTGCTTACAATTTCCCGAACCGCTCCGATCAGCGGGGTTGAATCAATAATTCCCGAGCAGGGGGCTCTGGTCAGCCTGATTGCGGATTCCGGTCAGCTATTTAAATTGACGGAGCTCAAAGATGGAAAATACATTTTTCAGCAGGATATCCCGGAGAATCAATCTTATCGGCTTGAGATATTGCTGAGGAATGGGGAAAAGTACTTTTCTGATCCCATTACGCCCATTATCACGCCGGAAATTTTGGATGCAGGATACGTGAGAGACGAGGAGGGAGTGGAGGTATACCTCAATACTCAAGGGGATGAAGTGGCTGATGATTTCTTATGGACTTACGAGGAGACTTGGATTTTCCGACCCGTGATCCGCACTCCTTATATCTACCGGAATGACAGGAAAGTGGTGGAATTGAGAAAAGAAGAAGAGCAGATCGCACTTTGCTATAAATCGGAAACGAATCCAGATTTGCTTTTGGAGACGAGTTCGCGATTTGAGGATCAGGTTGTTTTTCGTCAGACCATCACTGAGATTCCTCAGGGAGATGAGCGAATAATGGAGCGGTACAGTATTTTGATTTCGCAGAAAGCAATTGACCAACAAGCGGTGGAATTTTGGGAAACCCTCAAAAGAAACACGGATGATATCGGTTCGATTTTCAGTCCGTTACCCTCTGTCATTTCCGGAAATCTTCATTTAGAAGGTGATGATGAGCAGCCGGTGGTTGGATATGTAAGCTTGGGAGTGATTAAGCAAACCCGGATTTACATCAACCAAAAAGATGTGTTCCCCTGGACCTTCAACGATCCTAAATTTGATGATTGTTCTATCTCACTCGAACCAATATATATTGGTTCACCCCAATACTTCAGCGATTTCGGGACAGGTGCAGTACTTCCTGCCAGGGAGCTGATGGAAGGAACTACGATCGTTGCTTACTATAGTTCGCCGAGACGTTGTTCAGATTGTACGCTCTATGCAACTCGTAAAAAGCCTGATTTCTGGGAGGATTAAGATGAATAGATTCGGATTTATTTTCACACTTCTGGTCCTCTCTACGCTGGGTTGCAGGGAACCTTTTGAGCCTGAAATTAAAAATCAGGAAGCAGGGGTTCTTGTGGTGGAAGGATATTTGGATTCCGAAGGACTCAAAAGTGAATTGAAGCTAAGCATCACGACCAATGTCTCAGACACTGTAAAATCTGCTCCGGTAAAAAAAGCAATGATAAGCCTGATCAGTGAGAAGGGAAGCATTTTCCCACTTTTGGAGGATAAAGAGGGTATCTATTATTTCGAGCAAAATATCCCTGAAAATCAAGAATACAAACTTGAGATTCTTCTGTCGAGTGGCGAAAAATATGTCTCCGGCACTTTGAAGCCAATCATCACTCCGCAGATCCAGGAAGCCGGATATGTTCGGGATGAGCAGGGAATCGAAGTCTTTGTAAATACTCAGGGAGATGAAAATGCGGATGATTTCCTTTGGACATTTGAAGAAACCTGGGTTTTCCTTCCCCGATTTAAAGTCACCTATATCTACAAACCAGAAAAAAGGGATGTGGTCCCGATGAAAGAGGAAGAGCGAATCGATTTGTGCTACGCATCAGAAGTTAATTCAGACATTTTGCTGGAGACCTCCTCGCGATTTGAACAGCAGGTGGTTTTCAGGAAGACGATTACAGAAATTCCCGAGGGAGACGAGAGGCTGATGCAGCGATACAGCATTCTGATTTCGCAGAAAGCAATTCCTCAGGAATCGTTAGAATTTTGGGAAACCCTGAAAAAGAATACCGACGATATTGGATCCATTTTCAGCCCATTGCCGTCATTAATAGGAGGGAACTTCAAAATGGAAGGTAATTCGGATAAACCCGTAATTGGTTTTGTCAGTCTTGGGATAGTAAGACAAGAAAGAATTTACATTGACAGAATGGATGTTTTGCCTTGGGATTACAATGATCCTGAGTTTGACGATTGCTTCATTTCTCCTGACACAGTTTTCTTAAATCCTGCTCAATTGCAGGCTGCTTTTGCTTCAGGGGCGGTGTTGCCGGCCAGGTTGGTTCCGGGACCAATGGGCCCACTTGGATATTATACGACGCCTCGGCGCTGTGCAGATTGTACACTTTATGCGGATCGGAAACGACCGGAATTTTGGGAGGATTAAAATGACGATGAAATTTACTTTGAGAATACTCGTTTTGGTGTGCATTAATACGGGCTTTGTTTTGCAGGCTTTGGCACAATCCCAGACCGAGGTGGTTTCCTTCAGTATTCCCAAGACGCTATTCTTTACCGATGATAAAATCTGGGTTAACGGGGAGGTTCAAAGTGGAGGAAAACCAGGCGTTTCCCAAGTTTTCTACGCTGAGTTAATTGATCAGGAGAACAGATCATGGGCGATTTCCAAGTTTCCGCTGAAATCAGGGAAGGTTTTCAATTACATGGAACTGCCGGCTTCTATTCCTTCCGGAAACTACCTGCTTCGGGTTTTTACCCGGATCAGTCCTCATCTGGATCTGAAAGCAGGAATTGCGCAGCAGTTGGTTACAATTCTGAATCCTGCTTTGCCTCCGACTTTGGCAAAGAAAGAAGTTCAAACCTCAGTACAGACCACGTCAGGGGTTTCTCCGGTTTCTTTTTCAAAAGAGGAATTGGGAAAATCAGAAGCTTTTACCATCAAGGTGAACCTTCCCGAGGAAAGGATTGAATCGATCAGACTTGCCAGCCCAAATCCATATTTAAGCACCTCAGGCCAGCAGATTGAA
>JBILPR010000086.1:0-13623 GCA_044373795.1 Algoriphagus sp.
TATCACCTTCAATTTTGAAGTTTTCGGCAATCAAGAAACCTTCAAATCTCAGTATTCCGGTGGTGGGTTCCGTAAATCTTGTTTTGTCCGGTCCTATGGAGTTTTTGGTTCTTTTGGCAATGAGTAAGGAAGTGGTGAAAATATTGTCCAGAATATCCGTTAAACCAATTTCAAGTTTTCGGTAGTTAATTTCCACGGTCCAATTTTCTCAAAGTTCAATCTCATTTCCTCTACTTTTTGTGCTTTGTCAAAAAGGATCAACCTGTCCATTTTGGAACAGGTTGCCGCAGACGGTGAAAACTTAAAATATATCTCTATAATCTTGATATGATCATATCACTGGGTAGGGAGGGATTGTTCTCCTTATGATTGCAGTTCGTTCAAGGCTGGAAATGTTTTCAAATTCAAGCTAAAAATCCCTTTGGACTCACTTTGAAAAAAACGGTCAAATCAACTCTTTGATGGTCTCCTACTCTAAGTGGTTGACCCTTATTTTTGGCCCTGGAAAAGGTAGCAAACAAATAAAATCCTGTAAAAAGTGTTTAAGGGGCTCTTATGATTAAAGAAGTTTTGAAGTTGAAATTGGGTTGAATTTTTAAATGAAATCATATTTGAAAATCGTACTGTTCGTACGCCTCGCACACCTCGTACCGTACGAATTTTACGAGGATTCGAATTTGAAACAATTCAAATGAATTTAAATTTCATAGAAAATGAAGGTTCGATTATCAATTAGCGTAGCTGAGAAAAGGGATGTTTATCAACTTTAACATCAAAAAGAAAAAAATATCATTCAAAATGCAAACCCCTCATAGGCCTCGAAAACCGAGATTTTGTCCGACAAATTCAAGACTGGATTAAAATCAGGTCAAATAAATTTAAATTTTTTGATGCAAAATGAACCTGTCCCCGAATCTGTCCTACTTTTATTATAAATAGCTAAAATACAGCAAGTTAATAGAGCCCTGTTCCCGCTACTCCGAAGACCAGTCAGAAATGGCTGGTTTTTTTATGCCTATTCTTTAGTGAATTACAGCTTTGGAGTTGTTTAGATGAGTCATTTTGAAAGTTGTGAAATTTCCAGCCATTAAAATTCCACGTCGATCACCGTTTTAAATACTGGTTTAAAACCAACTGACTGATCTCAATTTTTACCCACCAGTATTTCATTTTAGAATTCGTATACTTTTTGACTTGGTGAGGATCATTCACACTATCTACTATGTCAGACTGCCCGGAAAATTTAATTTATGTTGGGGAAGAATTCCCTGGTTTTCTCAGAAAAAAGAGCGGGGAGCAATTTGCGTATTTTGACAGTAAGGGTAATAAAATCATTAAAGAAAGGGTTTTACAGAGATTTCAGATGCTAGCCATACCGCCAATGTGGGAAGACGTATGGATATGTAAAAATGCAAAAGGCCATCTGCAGGTGACAGGCTATGATGCTCGGGGAAGGAAACAATACATTTACCATCCGGATTGGACAAGCTTTCGGCAAGAGACAAAGTTTGGGAAAATGCAGAAAATCGGGAAGAAACTTCCCAAAATCCGCAAATCAGTAGAAGCAGATTTACGCAAGAAAGGTTGGCCAAGAGAAAAGATACTGGCTCTTATCGTCATGATGTTGGACCAATATTTCATCCGAATAGGAAATAGATTTTACGAACGTGAAAATAAGACTTATGGGCTGACGACGTTGCGGAGAAAGCATATTGTAGAAGAGGACGGGAAGTTATTCCTCCATTATAAAGCAAAAAGCGGAAAGCAAAGAAAGATTAATGTTGAAAGCAGGCAATTATCCAGTATGATCAAAAAGGTATCGGAACTTCCTGGCTATGAACTTTTCAAATATCAGGATTCAACCGGGAGGTATCAGCGCGTCCAATCTCATGATGTGAACCAATATCTGCTTCAAATTTCCGGGGAGTCGTTTACTGCCAAGGACTTCAGAACGTGGGGAGGTACTGTCTTGGCAGTAGATCATTACGAAGAAAGCATTGAAACTGTCAGCAATTTTCCAAGAAAAAAACTTGACGCAACGATTGTGAAAAAAGTAGCCGAAGTTTTGGGAAACACCGCTAAAGTATGCCGTCAATATTACATTCATCCAAAGGTGATGCAAGTATTGCTCGATGGTTCCTTGAAACGCTATGAAAAGCGTAAACTGAAAGGAGTGACTGACCCGGATCAGCTCTCAGTAAATGAGCAAACGGTGTTAAAGATATTGGGAGCAAAATCCTTAATCTTCAGAAAATAAGAGTTTGCGAAAGTTAACAAAAACTAAAACCCAACTTTCTGAACATATTAAAGGGAAATGCGGACACAGATTGATTAAAACTCTCTGGAAGAGGGAAATTCAAGATCGTATTTTGGACAAAAGTCTGACTCCGCTTTATTTTCTTTTCCTGATAGCATCTAATGCATATTTCCCTGGCCCCATTATCAAAATCGCCAGAAAGACCAGAAAGAATAGAAGAGGTAATTCTTTTTTGCCAAAGGGATCATTCCAATGCGCGTAAAAAGCTGCTGTCAGCATGGTGAGCATCAATGGAAAGGTAGCCAGCCTGGTTTTAAAACCAACCATTACCAAACCTGCGCAGATGACTTCTGCGAAAATCGCCAGTACCAACGAAATCTCAGGACCGAGACCGAAAGGATCCGCAAATTTCACTGGACCTTCTCCAAACAACCTTCCGATTTTTGGAATGCCATGGGTAAGCATCATGCCACCGGCACCGAGTCGGATCAGTAGTTTGGCTGCGTGATCTAAATTAGAATCTTTCATTTTGGTCTGATTTTTCAGCCTCAATATAGGGCAAGGACCAATCCAGATCAGATGATTTTATACAAAAAGCTGAAATTGAAAGACCAATGGGGCTTGAATTAAAAAATCCTCCTTGCCCTCCGCTGCGGCGAAGGGAGTCACTTTTCAGCATCATTAAAACTTACAGTTTCCATCTGTCGTGGAGATATATGAGCTATAACCTCAAAGATTAATTTGATTTTGGATTTCTTCGGTCTTCCGTCATCGGTCTTCCAGCCCGTTACCTAAAGTAAATCCGACTTCTGTTAGAAAAGCGAACCTACAGTATTACTAATTAAACCTCCCCACCTCAAACCCCTGAATTTCCAGGGATGAATCCTTTTGCTGGTGTAATTCTGCCAGGATTTTTCCGGTACCCGGCGCGAGGCTTATTCCCATCATGGAATGTCCGCTTCCTACCAGCACGTTTGTGTAACCCGGTGCAAATCCAATATAAGGAAGACCGTCGGGAGAGCAAGGCCTCAATCCTTTCCAGATTTGGTTTTCCTGCGGAAATTTCGCTTCGAAATCAGGATAATAGCGGTTGATAGATTCGAAAATCCCTTTTACCCGATTGATATTGATTTTTTGATTGGTGCCGGCGATTTCCATCGTTCCGCCAAAGCGGATTTTATTTCCGTAGGGACTTACGGCAACTTTCGTTTCGGTCAAAATAGTCGCTTGCTTAAGCTCAGGTCTGTTTTCCTGAATAAAACTATACCCCTTTCCTCCCATCATGGGAAGGGAAAATCCCAACATTTTGGCGAGCTCTCCTGACCAGGATCCTCCGCAAAGCAATACTTTTTCTGCTTCAATTTTACCTTTGTCAGTCAGTACTGCGTCAACTTTACCCCCGGATTTTTCAAAGCCCAAGACATGGGTATTGTACAGGAATTTGACCCCCTTTTTCTCGAGGTAACTTTTCAAAAATCCGTAAAGGGCTCCGGGATCCAAGTGCGCATCTCCGGGAAAAATGATTCCGCCACGGGCTTTTACTTGCTGATTTGGCTCAATTTTGCGAATATCCTGTGGTGTCAGAATATCTACAGCCAGTCCATATTTCCTCGCCAGATGGGCAAACTCAATCTCTTCTTTTTCTACAGATTCTGTTTGGTAAATCATCATCAGACCTTTTTCTACAAGCGCTATCGCAGATTCCGGGTGTTCCTGTCGGAAATCCTGATAGAGAGCCTTGCTCATCAAGCCGAGATTTTTGAGAAAAGGAATGCTTCGTTTTACTTGTCCCTCATTGGCTGCACGAAAGAAAAGCATGCACCATTGCAGCAATTTATAATCTAACCGAGGGTGAATGTAGAAAGGACTTTTGGAAGAAAACATCCAGGAAATCCCCTTGCTAATCATCCCCGGAGCGGCTAAAGGAATGATGTGACTGGGTACGATCATCCCGGCATTGCCCGTTGAGCAATTGTCCTGCAAGTCACTTTTGTCAATAATCTGAACCTCAATTCCTTCTTTCTGAAGAAAATAAGCTGAAAATAAACCGACGATGCCGCCGCCGATGATGAGGGTAGGTTTCATTTTTTAGAGACAAGAGTAAAGAAGCAAGAATCTAGAGTAAAGAGTGAGAGTCAGAACGTTGCTTGGTTCTAAAACGGTGTTTTGGTGTCATTTTGGAAAGAAAATTTTTGTTGTCAGACCAATGGTAGAGTGATTTATTTCTTGAATCTTATTTTCTGGAGATAAATTAAAGGAAAGATAGAGTCCTTTCATTTCTTGGTTCATGTTACAAAGAAATTTTCCAAGTAGGACTAAGAAGAATTTTGGTCTTAGTTCTTGTCTCTTGATTCAGAACTCTTGGTTCGTGTCTCTCGTCTCTTGCTTCTTCTTAAATCACTTGGAATCCATGCACATACGGATCTTCGTCATCCAGGAATATGGTGTTGTATCCTGTCACCATTGCCCAGCCTTCGATGCTTGGAATCATGGCCGGTTTGCCTGCGATTTCGGTTTCCTCTTCAATTCTTCCTGTGAATTTGGAGCCGATAAAGCTTTCGTGGATAAAGTCCTGACCAGGTTTTAACCAGCCTTTTGCATGCCACTGAGCCATGCGGGCGGAGGTCCCGGTGCCGCAAGGGGAGCGGTCGATTGCTTTGTCTCCGTAGAAAACCGCATTTCGGGCGGTGCTGCTTGGATCGAGGGTTTTCCCGGTCCAGAGAATATGCGAAAGTCCCCGAATCGATGGATGCTCGGGATGGACAAACTCGTATTTCTCATTCATCTTTTTGCGAAGCGATCTCGCCATGCTGATCAATTGCTCGGCTTTGAAATGCTCCAAACCCGGAAAATTTTCCTGGGGATCAATGATGCAATAGAAGTTGCCACCATAGGCGACATCCACCGTCAGTTTTCCCAATTCGTCGGATTCGATTTCGAGATTTTCAGCGGCCAAAAAGCTCTTGACATTTGTCAACTTAACGGATTTTACCTTTTTGCCTTCTTGCTTGTACTCCACCAAAACCAATCCGGCGGGAGCTTCCATTCGCAGAAATCCCGGAGTTTTTGGATAGATCAGACCTTCCTCGATCGCAATCGTGATGGTTCCA
This sequence comes from Algoriphagus sp., assembly GCA_044373795.1. GTDB lineage: Bacteria > Bacteroidota > Bacteroidia > Cytophagales > Cyclobacteriaceae > Algoriphagus. The sequence continues at coordinate 5,368 of JBILPR010000086.1, forward strand.
ATCGTCCCGTGACCACACATAGGCAGGCAACCGCTCGTCTCGATGAATAGAACTGAGAAATCATTTTCAGGATCATGTGGGGGGAAAAGCATGGAGCCCGACATCATATCGTGACCGCGTGGCTCAAACATCAGCCCGGTCCGGATCCAGTCGTAGTTTTCAAGGAAAAACTGACGCTTTTCCAGCATGTTATTTCCCTCAAGGAAAGGTACTCCGCCGGAAACTACCCGTACGGGATTTCCGCAGGTATGAGCATCAATGCAGCTAAATGTGTGTCGCATTAGTTAGATTCAAGATATTAGAGACAAGAGACAGGAGATTTAAGACATAAGATTTCAGATTTCAACCTTCAGACTTCATCCTTCAAATTAACCTTCATATTTCCCATTCACCAGCCTCGTAATTCCCAAGGGATTGTCATCTTTCAAAGCATCAGGAAGCAATTCTAAAGGCATATCCTGGAAAGCTATCGGTCGCGCAAAACGCTTGATTCCGTAAGCTCCGACTGAGGTGCTTCGGGAATCTGTGGTCGAAGGATAAGGTCCGCCATGTTGCATCGCATAACCTACTTCGACCCCTGTTGGAACACCTTTGAAAAGCAAACGACCGCATTTTTCTTCCAGAAGATTCAGCAGGAAAAGTTGGGTTTTCAGTTCTTCGGCTTCTGCCCAGACGGTGATTGTCAATTGTCCGTGCAGCTTTTCGGCGATGGCCAAAAGTTCATCCTGATTTTTATAAACCACCATCATAGCAAATGCTCCGAAAACCTCTTTTTGAAACACGGTATCCTTCAGCCAATCGGAAGCTTTGATTTCGGCCAATGCCGTACTTCCATTTAACAAATGCTTTGGATCGGCCACTTTCACCCATCTGAGTTCCTCTCGGGATTGCAGATATTGGATAGAATCGTAGTAAGCCTGAGCGATTCCGGGGTGCAACATGGGCGCAGAAGCAATGTCTTCCAGCTCAGCAGCTATCGCATTTTCAAAGGCTTTTGCCTGAGATTCGGGCACGAAAATCAAACCGGGATTGGTACAAAACTGTCCAACTCCCATAGTCAACGAGCCGATGAAAGCTTTTGCCAAAGGCAATAATTCTTTTTCGAGCTTGTGTGCAAACGTGAAAATCGGATTGACCGAGCCCATTTCTGCATAGACAGGAATAGGTTCTTCCCGCTGATTTGCAAGATCGAAGAGGGCTTTTCCTCCTGCATGCGAACCTGTAAATGCCACTGCTTTCGCAGTCGGATGCTTCACCAATCCTTGTCCGATCTCAATTCCGCCTTCGACATGCGTGAAAATGGCGGAAGGGAAACCAGCTTTCAAAATTGCCTGATGAATGCACTCGGCAACTTTCCGGGAAGTTTCGGGATGCGCCGGGTGCGCTTTGTAAATTACCGGACAGCCTGCAGCCAAAGCTGAAATCGTATCGCCTCCGGCTGTGGAAAATGCGAGAGGGAAATTGCTCGCACCGAAAACCACTACCGGACCAAGAGGCGTGAGCATGCGCCGGATATCCGCTTTCGGCAGAGGAGCGCGGGCAGGATCTGCCGGATCGATGGTCGCTTCCACCCAGCTTCCTTCCTTCAGGAGGTTTGCAAAAAGCTTGATTTGACCGGTTGTTCTTCCCAGCTCGCCATTGATCCGGCCTTCAGGAAGATTGGATTCTTTCACAGCCAAAGGCACGATTGAAGACCGATTTTCCTCCAGGATTGCAGCCAATTTTTCCAGAAACTCGCTTTTCTCTTTCCCAGATACATTTTTGTAAAACAAGAAAGCTTCTTGGGAAGCACTGAAAATGGAATCTAAGTCGTAGATCATGGAGTTGGGAATAGTTTAAATGGTAAAGTTCAAAGATTTGATAAAGATGGGTTAAAGTCTGATTTTCTGTCAAAAATCTTATGCCCTAAATCTTATATCTTAAATCTAACATCAAAGAACCGGTCTTTTCGCCAGTCCATCAGTTATTATCTTTTCGACTCTGACTCTTTCTTCCCCGATCAAAGTAAGTCTTGGAGCGCGAACGTGCTCACTTCCGATTCCGCAATGATGCTCAGCAAGCTTGATGTATTGCACGAGTTTGGGATGAATATCGAGTTCCAATAATGGTAAAAACCATCTGTAGATTTCGCGCGCTTCTTCGTTTTTTCCTTCCTGGATCAGATGGTATATTTTCACGGTTTCCTGCGGAAAAGCACAAACCAATCCGGCTACCCAGCCCACAGCACCCATGAGTAATTCTTCCATAGCAAGCGTATCCACTCCGCAAAGGATTTGGAAACGATCCCCAAAGCGGTTGACCATGCGCGTGACATTGGAGATATCGCGGGTAGATTCTTTCACTGCCTGGATATTCGGGCATTCTGCCAATTCGGCAAACATGTCCAACGTCACCAAAGTCTTGTAATCGATCGGATTATTATAAATCATCATCGGCAAGGAAGTGCTGTTTGCCACCGTTTTGAAATAAGTGACTACTTCGCGGGCATCGGCTGCATAGCGCATTGGAGGGAGGATCATCAGACCGGATGCTCCAAGTTCCTCAGCTTTCTTTGCCCAGAATAGTGCGTCCTGAGTAGCACCTTCGGCGATATTGAGGATTACAGGAACTTTCCCCGCCACATGTTTCACGGTGTCTCTCGTGAGCGTGATTTTTTCCTCCTGAGTCAGCGCGCTGCTCTCGCCAAGCGTTCCGCCTAGGATAATTCCGTGGACGCCCGAGGAAAGCTGGAAGTCCAGATTTTTGAAAAATAAGTCCATGTCCAGACTGCCATCTGCATGAAACTTGGTCGTGACTGCGGGAAATACACCTTTCCAATTCATATGTTTATTATTTGTTTTTTAAGGCCATCCCGATAGCTATCGGGAGGAATCTCGCTGAACTGATAATCATCTCGATGTGTGATGTTATAGTCATGCTTGATTTCATGTGTTTATAATTGATTTTTAATGGCCATCCCGATAGCTATCGGGAGGAATCTCGCTGAACTGATAATCATCTCGATGTGTGATGTTACAGTCATGCTCGATTTCATCTGTTTATAATTGTTTTTAAGTTGTCAGATAGCCTGACCCGATTTTTCTTCGGGAGAATCTCGCATGGTGAATAATCATCCCACTGAGTGACGTTCTTCGTCAAGCTCGGTTTCCTAGCTTTTTTATTTCAAAACTAGCTTGTCCAATTGTCTGTTTCTCCCACTGGATTAATTTTAACTAATACAATATTGACAATAATTGAAACTTTTATACTTGTAATGCTTCAATCAGCTATTATTTTTAGGCATGGCCAAAGTAATATCCTTCCAGATTCCCAAGTCGCAAAAGGAATTTGTGCGCTATCAGGAAGACAAGGGAAACCATTTTTATGACAAACTCCATCAGCATCCGCAATGGCAATTGACGATGATCGGAGAGGGGAAAGGACAGTTTCTGAGCGGGGATTATGTCGGGCGATTTCAGGCAGGGGATGTTTTTTTGGTAGGGGAGAATGTTCCGCATGTGTTTAGAAGCGATCCGGAATACTTCGAGGGAAAGCCAGATTTAAACTCTTTTGGAAAGACTGTATTCTTTGATTTTCAGGCGTTGGGTCATGCTTTGGAAGAGATTGAGGATTTGCAGGAACTGAAAAAATTCCATGATCGAACAGGAACTTGTTTCCGGGTTTTGGGAGAAAGCCGGGAAAAAGTCATCCGGATTTTCAAGGACTTTGGTCAGAGTTCAGGTTTGAATCGCCTGCAAAAGGCTTTTCAATTATTGGCTTTGGTCCAAAATGACTCTGTCGATCTTCAAACCTTGAATCAAAATCCCATCAATCTTTCTCTATCAGAGCGGGACGGAAACCGGATGGATCAGGTCATCCCATTTTTGCTTAAGGAACGAAATCGGCCGATTTCACTTCAGGAAGCAGCGGATAAAGCGAATATGAGCAAGGAGGCATTTTGCAGATTTTTCAAGCTTCGAACCCGCAAGACATTTACTCAATACCTCCAGCAACTCCGGATCAATGAAGCCCAAAAACTGCTTCTGGAAACTGATTTGAGTGTTTCCACGATCGCTTTCCGGGTTGGATTTGAGAATCTTTCCTATTTCAACCGTGCTTTCAAGTCTATTTTGGGAACCACCCCAAGGGAATTTCGGAAATAAGGCATGTTCAGGTATTTTGGTAAATACTTCCCCAAATTGTGGGGGAAAGCTTCTTTTTAGAAGTTGGTTTGCATCCCGAGAATTGAAAATATGTAATTCAAATTTCTGTAAGCTATTATATATCAATATTATAGGCTTTGATGTTCGATTTTTGAGCCATCAAGGCACTGCCTTTGGATATGGATATCGAAATAAGAAAAAATGAAAAAAATTTACTTTACTCTGGCATTGCTACTAAGTGGCATAGCTTCTATCGCTCAAACGGAACGTGGTCTTGAGGATATCAGCGAAAAAAATTCCTGGTTAAAAGCAGGATTGCTGATCGGCGCACCTGCAGGAACCACGGCTGATTACTCTTCTTTTATTTTTGGACTTGATCTTGCTGCTCAATTGATGAGAACCGACAATTTCGGACTTGGTATCGCGACTGGGTATTCAAACTATTTTAAAAAATCAGAGGCTCCCGCTTATCAGGGGTTGAACGACGGTTTCGGTGCTATCCCATTGGGTCTAATGTTTAGATACTATCCTCAGTCAGAGGGTTTGTTTGTAGGAACGGATTTGGGCTACACGTTTCTCACGGGAATTGAATCAGAAAACAAAGGTGGAGCTTATGTAAGACCTCAGGTAGGCTATCATAACTACAGCTGGAATGTGTTTGCTTACTACAATCACGTTTTCAGACCTGAAACTACCATCGATATCCAGAGCATCGGTCTTGCAATGACTTACAACATCAGATTTAACTAGTCAAAAACTCTTACAGCTATGAACAAGCCATATAGATTGATTGCCAATGTATTACCATTATTTTTAATGGCATTACTGCTAGTCCAGGGATCATTTGCTCAGGACAAAGGTCTTGACATCAAAATTGATTTGAGTCCGGAACCGGTTTGGTACGAGCAAACTTGGCTTCTAGTAGCTGCAGGAGCTGCAGTATTCATCCTGATTTTGGTCGCGATTTTGAAAAATAACGGCAAGAGAATTGGATAACAAATAAGGGCCGAGTCTTCGGGATTTGGCCCCTTATTTTTTTAAGATAAGTGCTTTTTGATCCATTACATTTCCGATGAACAGGTAATTTCCAAAGGGAACTGCAACGGTTGACGCAGACATTGTCTCACCGGAATCTACCCAAACGGATTCAATGTTAGCAGCCTCTCCTTTTTGATACTCAATCGTAATCACTTCCGAAGGAGCAATTTCTTTTTTCCCCGCGGCGTATGCTGTAAAAGTCATCAGGTTTGGATGGCATCCAATCCAGAGCTTTCCGGATTCATCCAGTTCGATATTGTCTACGCCGGTTCCCACATCGATGTCCTCAATCAAGTTCAAATCTTCGGTGAGTAATACTTCGAAAACACGAACCAGAAATCCTCGAGGGGAAGCTACGTAGAGCAGATTTTTTTCAAAATCATATTGAATTCCATTTGCGTATGCAATGTCCTCAGCAACAATCCGGAAAGAATTTCCATCGAAATAGCCCACATTTGAAGCTTTTACTCCCAAGTAGTTTTCTGCAAAAACACCGGATTTGGAAGTATAGCCGTGGTCATTGGTATAATAAAAAGCCTCGGCACTCATCATGACCAGATCGTTTGGACTGATAAGAAGCGTGCCTTTGATAGTTTTGAGATGGGTGAGTTTTTTCCCTTCCAAAAGAAAAGATTCTACCGTATGTTTTCCACCGACATGATTGATCGCCATCAACGCATATTTCGCAGAGTCCAATTGGTAAATGCTGATTCCATGAGGGAAAAACGGAAAATCAATTTCCTCAGTAAGAGATGTCGGAGTAAAATTTTTATCACGCAGGTCCACCAGATAAAGTCCGTGAAGGCCTTCTTCCCCGTCTCTTCTTGCCGCACGGTCATCGACTGATAGAATCAACAAGCTGTCAGCCCGGGCTAAAGCGATATCCTCCACCCCGGGAAGATTGATGGTGGAATAAACCTCGCCAAAAGTATTGGCTGGGTCAATCTTTCTAAAATATCCGGTTGTTTGGAAGGTGAATCCGACAAAGGCAAGGATCGCTACTATCAGGACAATAACTGCAATTCCAATTTTCTTAAGCATATCTCAAATTAAAGCATTTCTACATTGAACATATTATCATCCGAAACAGGATCGATCAATTTGTTGCAGGGATCGATGCGGGCTTTTACAAGTTCGTTTTTCGCACGAATCGTCAAAGTCGTTTAACATGGAATTATCAATATCGACGGGGCAGTATTTTTTTGTAATTCTTGTTCGGATCGTATTTCGGAAAAACAGGAATTAATTAAAATTCTTAATCAGATGGTAGCTGAATTCAAGGATTTCAATGAAGTTTTCCTTGCTGATTTTTTCATCGATCCCATGGAAGCGAGTCATGGATTCTGGATTGATTCGCATCGGATAGAAGCGGTAGACATCCTCAGCAATTTCATAGAAATAGCGTCCATCCGTACCGCCACCGACCAAGCCAGGTACAACCACAGTGCCTGGATATAGTCCCCGGATGGTTTTTTCCAAGGTTTTATAGGACTCAGAGTCTACGCTGGATACGGGGGAAGGATTGGTCAGGAAGCCTGCAGGCTCCACTCGAACTTTATCAGAAACAATACTTTCAATATGGGCCTTTACAGTTTCAATGCTCTCACCGGGAAGAATTCTGAAATTGATCGTGGCCTCAGCTACGGTAGGTATGACATTGTTTTTGACTCCTCCACCGATAATCGTTGGGGCAGTCGTGGTATGGGCATTTAAGCCTTCCAAAAGTTGCTTTTTGAAAAGCCAGGGATTGGCAAATGCGATCCGTGTCAAAAAAGGAAGTTCAGGACCCATGTACTCCAGTTGGGAATCGATCGGTGGTACCAGCTTATAGGGTAACTGGTTGTTTTCCAAGTCCACAATAGCTTGGGCAAGAATCCCGATGGTGTTTTCACGAGGGGGTGCGGAGCTATGACCACCATTTGTCTCCACAATCAGGTGAAAGGAAGCAAAACCTTTTTCAGCCAAATTGATAATTGCAACCGGGGCTGTTACGCCAGGAACCATATTTTCAGCAATATATCCTCCTTCATCGATTGCCATGGCAGCCTGAACCCCTTGGGCCTTCAGATGAGCTGCGATTTTTGCAGCACCATTTGTCCCGCCTACTTCTTCGTCATGTCCGGATGCAATGTAGACGGTTCGGGTAGGCACGTAGTTTTCAGAGAGGAGCTTTTCCACTGCCTCCAGCACCCCAATCAAAGTGCCTTTGTCATCCATAGTTCCGCGACCGATGATATGCGTGTCGGTGATTTTCCCTTCAAAAGGTGCAGCTTCCCAATCTCCCAGAGTAGGTTGGTCCACCGGTACCACATCCTGATGGGACATGAGAATGATCGGTTTTTTTGAGGGATCGGAACCTTCCCATTTGTAAAGCAGGCTGTAGGTGTTGATTTTTTCCAGATAAAGCTTTGCATGCGTCAAGGGATACGTTTCTGCCAAAAAGCGATGAAAACCCAAGAATGCAGCCGAGTCCGGGATGGCATCCTCGCTAACCGAGATAGTTTGGAAAGTAACGGATTTGGATAAGTTTTGGAACACCTGATCCGAAAAATTGACTTTTTTCAGGGGTTCAGCTTCGACTTGTTTGGAACTGAGCCGAAGCGTATTGAATAATAGAATGGCGACGACCACGACTAATGCGAGTAGCAGAGCAAGAAATAGTTTCTTCATGGATGGTGGGTTTTCTTGGTCTTAATATAATCCAAATGCCAGGAAAACCTTGCTGATTGAAGGAGGTTTGTTTGCAAATGGCCGGAGGATTGTGCCAACTCCAGCGCCTATTCCAAACCGATACTTAGCTTATAGCTTTTATACACAAGTAGCGCTGCTGCAAGGTCTTCAATAGCCAATCCTGCAGATTTGAAAAGCGTTATCTCTTCACTCGACGTTCTTCCAGAATGAATCCCTTTGATCAATTCAACGATGTCAGCTTTGACATCTTTTTCTGTGATGATCCCGTCAGCGATAGGGATTGCAAGTTCACCAGTTTCATGAAGTGCACCTGCACGTGAATCCACAAAAATGGAGCTCTTGCGAATGGCGTCGTCATCGGTTTCACGCGTGGTTGGTTTGTGGG
>JBILPR010000087.1:0-13576 GCA_044373795.1 Algoriphagus sp.
TCTATACACTTTTTTGAACTCATTCAGCCGAAGCACAAATGGTTCTCCCTTACTCTTCTCAGGTTATTACTTTTTTTTGCCTTACATCACTTCAAAGAACTTTTCTCTTTTATTTAAAGAGTTTGTCAGGGGCGTTTCCCTGAAAGCGAGTGCAAATATCGTGTTTTTATTTTTGATTCAAACACTAAATAAAAATTATTTTAAAATCTTTATTTCTCTCGCTTTTCAACCTATTTCCCTGAAGACTTTTCCTCAATTGGGAGTGCAAACATAGGAGAGATAAGATGAATTCGCAAGGGCTACTGTGATAAAAAGTTTAATCTTTTTACGTTTTTATCACACCTCTTTCAGAATCAGCTCTTTGCTTTTTTATAGAGAGGAACGGTACTGCAGGGCTCACCATACATAATGGATTTGGCTTTGTCCTGAACAATGGAAATTATCCTTCCATACGCAAAAAGGGGGATGTCTATTTTACTGCATCCTTTAACCACAATAGGTCTGTCTCTGAATATTTCCGGATCTATTTTACTTAAACAAGATTCTGCAACGAGGATTTCCAAAGTTTTCAGGTCCCCTATTACATACCCTTTTGCAATAGGGGTTATATAAGTGGCAACGAGCATGAAAGCCCAATTAGGTACAATCGCGTCTGCCGAACAGTAAATAGCTACCCATTTTTCTGCATAATGACTCCAGTCAATTAACTTCAACGCCTCCCTGAAATCTTTCTCTCTTAGAATCAATTCCTGAAAGAGAAAAGACTTAAGGTCAAAAGTCATCCGCTCCTCCCTAGGATATATTTCTTCCAAATCAATGGTAATGATTGGACTTTGAGCAACCCGATTTACAATCTCATTCATGAAAACAATAAGTTCTTTTTGGAATGAAGCGCCTTGAATTCCTTTAAATAGTTAGGGACAAAATAGGCTAAACTTTCAAATTCTTGATTTTGGTATTTTACAAATGCCTCTTTACCAATTAGATCTGCAGAAACTGCAATTCGCAGGAAATTTGCATTCGCGTGACTGATGACTTGAGAAACTTTATCTATTGCATCACCCACAAAGTAGACTTTTCCTTTTTCTAATTGATTCTGAAATGAGCTTTCGTTGATAATTTCAGCTTCAATAGGACTAGTGATATTCAGATCGGAATCAAAGATCTCTCTGTACACTTCCATTCTTCTGGCATCCAGCATAGATACAATCAGTCCCTGATGACCGACCTGATGTTTTGCACCCAGAGCTAATGCCCTCAATGCGCCAACTCCTATCAAGGGTAGGCTGCTGGAAAAAGCCAATCCTTTGGCTGTCGAAACTCCAATCCTGAGTCCGGTGTAGGAACCAGGGCCTTCAGAAACTGCAATCGCACTCAATTCTTTTGTATCTAATTTCTGATCAGCAAGCAGGGAATCTATCAGGCCCATCAGCTTCTGAGCGTGTGCTCCAGTTTCCTCTATTTCACGAAGACCAATCAAATCTCCGTTTTTATGAAGTGCGACCGAGCAAATCGAAGTTGATGTCTCTATCGATAAAATGATCGCCATTGCTTTACTTCGAAGAGGCTGTCAACACCAATTCCATTTTTTTAGGCTGAGACAAATATTCCTTAGCCAGTTTAATATCAGCATCCTGACTTAATCCTGCCTGAATCATTCCCTCCTGAAAATAGTATCGGGAAACAATCTCCTCAGAAAGAATCTTTCTAATCTCAGTTTTATGAGTCACCAAATCCTGCTCTTTGTTGTGATTCACCCTTTTTTCAATTGCCTCGATCTGGGCTTTAATCTCATCGAAGTAAGCTTCCTTCTCTGCGTATTTGAGTAAATCATCGACTGACTTCTCCAAGTAAGTAGTATAGTCATACTCCTTCCCCTTCAGCCAGCTTACAAACTCGTTGTAATCCTGGTCCGTAATGGAAAATGAGCCTGGATTTCCTATTTCTTTATGCTTGTAGAAATATTGCGTAGCAAAGTCGAATATGTGATTTCTACCAACAAGACTATATGAGATAGGCGCATAGCTAAGAGATGTCGTTTTTTCATCAGGCTCAATACCAGCGCCGTCTAGCACAGTCCGGCCATTCATTGTTTTGAAAGCCTTTCTCAAAGAATCAGGAACAGAAGTAATCTCGCCGTTTTCACGACTTTGAGCATAATCGATTGCCTGAATACATCTTCCGCTTGGAATGTAATATTTGGCAGTGGTTACTTTTAACTGGGAATTATAAGTCAAAGGAATTGTGGTTTGCACAAGACCTTTTCCGAAGGACTTTCTACCTACTAAAACTGCTCGATCATAATCCTGCAAAGCACCGGCTACAATCTCAGCCGCTGACGCACTTCGCTCATTGATCAAAACAACCAAGGGAATATCCTTGTCAATCGGAGTTTTGGAAGTCTTATAAGTGAAATTCACATTTTCAAGCTTTCCGATAGTTTTTACAACCTCTTTTCCCTTCGGAATAAAAAGGTTCACTATTTCAACAGCTTCGTTGAGCAACCCACCTGGATTATCTCTCAGATCGAGTACAAGTCTTTCTACTCCCTGAGCTTTGAGATCAACTAGTGCATTTCTAACTTCTGAGGAAGCATTGGTGGTGAAATCTCCCAACTTAATATATCCAGTCTTGTCATCCAGCTTGCCATAGTATGGGACATTCTTGATTGATATTTTTTTCCGGATCAGGTTAAATTCCAACGTATCAGTTCCCCTCTTCACCTTTAAATAAACTGGCGTGTTTGCGGGACCTTTCAAGAGATCAGACACTTGAGAAGTAGCTTTTCCGGTAACGTTGACCGTATCAACATAAAGCAAGTAATCCGCGATTTTCAAGCCTCCACTTTGTGCAGGAAAACCTGTATAAGGCATGATGACCATATTTCCATCTCCTCTATTTCCGATCAAAGCTCCAATTCCCGCATATTCTCCGGTAGTCAAAACTCTGAAATCGTCCGAATCTTCTTCCGGAATATATTCTGTGTAGGGATCCAATTCCTCCAGCATGGCATTAATACCAATTGTCACCAGTTTACTAGGATCAATTTCATCCACATAATAGGAATCCAACTCACGGACAAGGGTTGCAAAAATGTCAATATTCTTTGCCAGGGCAAAAAGCTTATCGTTTTTGGCCTGGAAGGCAAAGAACCCAGTGAGTACAATAGCGCCCAGAAAAAAAATGAGAAGTGATTTTTTAAATGATCTATTCATGCTGATGATGATTTTCAGAAAGTAAGGTTTGAAGCTTTTTAAGACAAGGAATGATTTTGGCCTGAATCTCTGAAAATTCCATGAGATTGCCGGCAACATAAACCAGACCCAGGTTGAGTTCGATATTTTCCAGAGAAAGCAGATGCTTATTTAAGCGAAACGCTTCTTTGATTCTCCGTTTGACGAAATTGCGATCAACTGCTTTTTTTAGCTTCCTCTTGGAAACGGAGAACAGGACCTGTGGGGTTCCCGTTGGGACACCCTTTTTAACAAAAAACTGGACTTTGAACGGAAATAAAAAAAAAGAGGAACCTTCGTTAAAAAGTTCCTTGATTGATTTTTCGGCGTGAAGACGCTCACTTTTGGGAAGTTGATAATTCATCGCAGGAATGTAATCGTATGTGAACATACGAAAACAAGCAGATAGAATTACTTCTTAAGTGTCTTTTCTGAAGAAACGCTAAGCTTGTGTCTTCCTTTGGCTCTTCTGGCTTTCAATACTCTTCTACCGTTAGCAGAAGACATTCTTTCTCTAAAGCCGTGCTTATTTTTTCTTTTTCTATTAGAAGGTTGAAATGTTCTTTTCATGATCGAATATCTTTAACTAATTGCTTCCTGGACAAACTTCTTGGATACTGGTTCCAAAAAGGAATGCAAAGATAAGTACCATTTTCTGAAATACAAATCAGCATTCTACATTTGTTCTGCACAAATCAAATAACAATGATTCATTACCGCATCAGTTGCTTAAATCCCGTATCACAATTTGTCCAATTTGAACTTAGAATCACTACTCAAAATAACGGTGAAACCCATCTTCAACTGCCCTCATGGAGAGCAGGACGCTATCAGCTGGCCAATTACGCCCAAAATATTCGAAATTTCCGAATCAAAAACTCATCCGGACAAAGGGTTGACTTTCAAAAAATAACCAAAGATTGCTGGGTTTTTAAATCCAAAAACTCTGAAGAATATTTTATCAGCTATGAATACTTTGCCGCAAAGATGGATGCAGGAAGTGCATGGATAGATGAAGAGCAAGTCTACATAAACCTTGTAAGCTGCTGCTTTGGGGTCAAAGAAATGGCTGACTTGCCTTTTGAACTAGAGTTGAACTTGCCCGATTATCCGATTGTGGTTTCCACACTTCCGGAAAGCGGAACCGATTTCTTTCGGGCAAAAGATTTCCAGCAGCTCGCAGACTCGACCATTTTGGCGGCGAAAAAGATCACTCATTGGGAGTATTCCGTCGAAAGAACCCTCTTTCATATTTGTATCCATGGAGAAGTTCATTTCGAAAAAGATCCCTTTATCGAAAACTTCAGAAAATTCACCCAAACTCAAATCCTTGATTTTGGGGAATTTCCGGAATCAGAGTATCATTTTATTTTCCAGCTTCTTGCCTATCCACATTTTCACGGAGTAGAGCATCGAAAAGGAACGGTTATTACCTTTGGACCTGCGGAAAATCTGAAAGAATCCGTCCACATGAATGAACTCCTGGGCGTAAGTTCCCATGAACTTTACCACGCCTGGAATGTCTGCAGAATCCGCCCAATAGAGCTTCTCCCCTATGATTTCTCCCGGGAAACCTACACCAAATCCGGCTGGATGCTGGAAGGAATCACCACTTACATGGGGGATTTATATCTGTTGAAATCCGGTGTTTTCGATCTGCCCGCTTACCTGAAAGAAGTGGAAGATATCCTCAACCGAGAATCTCTTAATGAAGGCTGGAGGAATTATTCGATTCTGGAATCCAGCATGGATCTCTGGCTGGATGGTTATCAAGCCGGGATTCCGGATCGAAAAGTCAATATCTATTCTCATGGTGCCATAATTTGCTTTTGCCTAGATATCATGCTCCGGAGTGACGGCTCTGGTCTTCCGGAAGTAATGAGAATGGCTTGGGAAAAATATGGCAAACCATTCCGAGGCTACGATGAAATGGGACTTTGGAATCTAATCCTGGACTGTGCAGCCGATAAAGAGAAATTCAATTCCTTTTATGAAAGCTTCATCTCAGGAAACGAAGACTTGGTAAACTATTTAGGATCATTAATACCAAGTTTGGGACTTGAACTCCACTTACTTCCAAACCCTGAGCCACTAACTTCCAAACTTGGAATCCTTTTACAAAAAGAGGTAATCACAAAAATTCATCCTCAATCAGCGGCTTACACATGTCTGATGGTCGGAGATCATATAATGGCTGAGTTTTCAACAGACAATGTGAAAATCGAAGCCTCTCGAATAAATGGCAAAAAATACAGGTTCGATTTCCCGATCGCTGAAAAAGAATTCTTTCCTGTTAATTCAATCGAAATAGGGCAAGAAACCAGCTTACGTAAAAAATGGATGAAATAAAAAAGGGGTCTTTCGACCCCTTTTTTATTAATTAAAATCTGCATCCGTCAGAGTCGGATTCAACTCCAGCGATTCAACTTTCGCTTCAAGCGGAACAGGAATCATTGGTGATTTGATCGTATAGGCCATCGGAATCAAAACTCCATTTCGCTCCTGATAATCACTGTAGAAAGTATCTCCAGCCTGCGCGTTTTCATTCTTGATTTTCAAACCTGACTCCACCGCGTAATAATTAATCGTTGACGCGCCTGAAGGGCTTGTTACGGTTACTTTGTAAGCCTGTGTCCCTTCCACATCTTTGATGCCGTCAAGAGCAAGCGTATAGGACATAGATCCAAAGTATAATTCAGGAAGGAAGAAAGAACTTAATCTCCCGGCATCAATTTGATCTGCGGTCATTTCAATCGTCTGACCTTGCGCACTTACAGTTCCCTTTCCATCCTTCAGTACCGAACTCTGCATCACATTTCCGGCGATGGATGTTTTTTGAGCAAACCTCATATTTGCATCATCATATACAAATGACAAACCTAAGGCTGTTCCCATCACACTTGCACTCATGGTTACCTTTGCCGCTTTGATTGCACTTGCCTTTTCAGAACCTCCGATTGCAGAGATGTAGTTTTCGATAACTTTATCAGCCGTCATACTGGCATCTGCCATCTCAATTTTCTTTGCCACGAAACCCATATTATCGTACTCGACCACCTCGCCAAACTGAGCCAATTTCTCTTTGATCTCAGCTCCATTTCCCACTACAGTCACATACAACTTGGTCGGATCGATCAATCTTTTCGCGGTAACATTGATGTCCTCCGCCGTCAAAGCATTCATTTTTTGCAAATAGGTAGCGTAGTAATCCTTAGGCAGGTTGTATCTCACTGTATTCAAAGCAAAGTTTGCTATAGTAGCGGGGCTTTCCAGAGACCTTCCAAATGAACCAGCAAGGCTTGATTTTGCTTTCACAAGCTCTTCTTCGGTCACTCCTTTATCGACAAGATTTACGATCTCATTCATAAACTCATACACCGCAGAATCAGTCACTTCCGTTCTCACAGAAGCATTTGCAGAAAAAGAAGCAATCAATTTATCCGCACCGATCGAGGAATAAGCACCGTAGGTATAGCCTTTGTCTTCTCTCAGATTCATGAACAATCTAGAAGAAGAACCTCCACCAAGGATCTGATTCAACACCCTGCTTGAGATATAATCCGTATCTCCGATTTTCATTTCCAACGGCTGAGCAATGTCAATTACTGTTTGTACAGAAGTGCTTCTGTCCACGATTGCAACCGTATTTTTGGCTTGACGCTGAGGAACAGGATACGTGAAAGTTGGGACTTTTCCCTCCTTCCAGTTTGCAAAATACTTCTTCACCACTACTTCAGCTTCTGCCTTATCCATATCCCCAACAATCGCCAGATAGGCAATATTTGGTTTGAAATAGGTTTGATAATAAGTCTTTACATCCTCTACAGTTACGTTATTGATAGTGGCTTCTGTAGACACTTCACCATAAGGATGATTTTTTCCATAAACCAAAGCTGAGGTCAGTCTTCCCGAAATCGCATCCGGATTATCTTTGCTTTGAGCAAGACCTGTCAATGCCTGCTTTTTCAACTTTTCCAATTCTCCCTGCGGAAAAACAGGATTGAAAAGCACATCAGCCATCAGTTCCAACACTTTTCCCTGATGTTTTTTCAAGGAAGAAGCAAACATCGAAGTTGCAGATGCAGAAAGACTTGCTCCTACAAAATCAATTTCCTCGTCCAACTGATCTTTGGTTCGATTGGTTGTGCCTGCAGTCATCATTTCGCCGACGAAACTTGTCATTCCTGCTTTGTCTCCTTCCAAAATCGGATCTCTCTCCAACACAAGCGTAAAAGAAACGCGGGGAAGTTTGTTGTTTTTTACTACGAAGACTTTCAATCCGTTTTCAAGGGTAAAAGTCTCTGCCTCGCCAATTTTAATCTCAGGAGCCGGTCCCGAATTTGGAAATTGGCTTCTGTCCACCTGAGCAAAGCCCACAGTGGCAATCAAAAGGCTCAATACAAATGATATCGCTATTTTTTTCATTTTTTTAGATCGTTTAGGTAAAACAATTACTCAGTAGGCTGAGAGGCTTTAGGTAAATAATACAAAACAACCCGACCAGTCAGGTCCAGGTATTCTTTGGCCACGCGCTGAATATCAGCTTTGGTCACTTTACTGTATGCATCCATTACCTGATTGATGTAATTGGTGTTTCCATAAACCACATGTGCTTCAGCCAGATTTTCGGCAATACCCGCAACTGTTGAATTACCACTTACGATATTGTTTTCCATGATATTCTGAAGCTTCGCAAAGTCATCATCGCTGATTCCGGTATCCTGAACCTGCTTAATCAGCTTGTCGATTTCAGTCTCCAGATCTTTCGCTTCCACTCCCATGTTGGTGATTCCATACATAATAAATACTCCTCCATCTTCCAATTCCAAAGGAATTGCAGCCACAACCAATGCTTTCTGCTGCTTATCCACGAGTTCTTTTGTCATCAATGATGAATTGCCACCGGTCAGGTAAGTAGAAAGCATAGATAAAGCATAAGAATCCGGGTGATTTCTCTTTGGAAGATTGTATGCCTGGATCACTGCAGGAATCTGAATGTTGTCATAGATGATATCACGGGTTTCAGCAGTTTTCTTGGGTTCGATTGTGTCCGGACGGTAAATAGCTTTCTGACCTTTTGGAATTTCCGCGAAATAAGATCTGACCCATTTTTCGGTTTGATCATAATCCAAATCACCTGCGATGCTCAACGTGGCATTATTTGGTACATAAAAATCCTTGTAGAATTGCTGGAATTCTTCTATCGATGCTGCATTCAAATGGTCCATCGAACCGATCGGGGCCCACTGGTAGGGGTGAGCTACGTAGGCTCTTTTCAATGTTTCAGGCAAAATCGTCCCGTAAGGCTGATTCTCATATCGCTGACGTCTTTCTTCTTTTACTACTTCTCTCTGGGTGTCCACACCGATTTGATCCACTTTGGAATGAAGCATTCGCTCACTCTCCATGTAAAGCGCCAATTCCAATTCATTGGAAGGAAGCAACTCATAGTAATAGGTGATATCATTAGAGGTGTAGGCATTCAGAGTTCCGCCGCGCGCCTGAATGATATTCATGTATTGGCCACGCTCAATATTTTCGGATCCTTCAAACATCAGGTGCTCAAAAAAGTGTGCAAATCCTGTACGCTCCGGGTTCTCATTTTTTGAACCTACATGATACAATACTGACGTAACCACAATCGGAGTGGTATTGTCTTGGTGCATGATCACATGCAATCCATTGTCAAGGGTGAATTCCTTGAACTCGATCTTGTTTTGGGCCAAGGCCGGAATGCTGAGCATACCCGCCAACAGGCCTAAGGCAGTAAATTTTCTCATATTAAAGTAATTGGGTTAGTCTTTATTTTTTGTTAATACTACTTCAAATAAGTTAATGTTTCGCGTGTCCGGTTTTGAACAACAAAGTTCATCTCCAGATCCAATAAAACTGTTTATTCTTAAAGTGATGCTAATTAATAGTTTTTTAATACAACTACAATCTTTTCAACTTCATTTTAAGAAAAATTAAAAGCCCGAAAGATGAGGTTCGGGCTTTAGAATATTAAGGATTCAACTTGGCTAAAATATCTTTCACTTCATGCCATTGCAGCCTCGGACCAAACTGGCTTACAATTTTTGAACTAGCCATAGAGGCAAGTTTCCCACTGGACGCATAGCTGTGACCGTTTGTGATACCATACATAAATGCTCCGGCAAACATATCTCCGGCACCATTGCTGTCAATTGCAGTCGTAGGATAAGGTTCGATGTCGATGAAAGTATCACCATCAAATATCATCGCCCCATTTTTACCCTGAGTAATCACGAAATGTTTCGCAGCTTTTTTCAATTCTTCTCTTGCCTCCATCAGGTTGCTTTTTCCTGTATAAAGCATGGCTTCTTCTTCGTTTGCAAAAAGCAGATCCACACTAGGCCCGATCACATCATCAAAACCTGCTTTGAAATACTTCACCATCGCGGGATCTGAAAAAGTAATCGCTACTTTTGTCCCGGCGTTTTCTGCTGTCTTTTTCGCAAAAGCCATAGCTTCTTTTCCGTTGGGAGAAGTCACCAAATATCCTTCGATGAACAAGTATTTGGAGTCTTTGATGGCATATTCGCTTACATCCTTCACCGAGAAATTCTGCGAAATCCCCAAGAATGTATTCATCGTTCGCTCAGAATCTTCTGTCACCATTACGAGACACTTTCCGGTAATTCCTTCCTCAAGGCCGCCCTCATTCAGGTTATGAGAAACCCCGGAATTCTTCATGTCATTCATGAAAAAATGGCCCAACTCATCATTTGCAATCTTGCAGCAGTAAAAGGAATTCCCTCCAAACTGACTTACTGCGATCACAGTATTTCCGGCTGATCCTCCACACTGTTTTTTGGCTTCATGGTTACTGATGACGCCCATCAATGTGTTTTGTCTCTCCTCATCCACCAAGGTCATCAGCCCTTTTTCCACACCATGGTCATGGAAAAACTGATCCTGCACTTTAAACTCAATATCGACCAGGGCATTGCCCATCCCGGTCACGTCGTATTTTTTCATTTCAATAGTTGGAAAGTTGCAAAGTTAGAAGGTTGTAAAGTTGGTTTGGAGGTTGATTATTACTTCAACATTCGAAATTCAATGTTAAAATTCATCTATTTCAATTGAGAAAATCAGGTTTTTGGTTCAAAATCCCTTAGTAATTCGTTTTTACTCAAAAATAGGATGGCGTTCAAACGGTTTCGTTCTATCAAACAGGAACCGATAGGTGTGATGCGTCTTGAAGATATACGCAAGAAGTTGCTCGCAAACCCGCATCATTTTGGGATTGAAATCCCCGACCCAATTCATCTCAATCGTTTTATACTGGAAATCACTTTTTCCGCTCATCTTATCATACTCCACGACCATGGCGCTCTCGACTCCTTTTCCCTGATGCTCAGGTATCACTCCGAAGACTAAGCCGAGCATTTTGTTGGGTGGAGAAAAGGTCTTGTACCAAAGGAATTTCAGCTTTCCTATCAAGTCCATCTTTCCATTCACATGTTTGAAAATCTGATTGATCTCGGGAATCTGAATAAAAAAGGAAACTGGTTCGCCTTTGTAAAACCCAAAGTAGATCAAGCGCCAGTCAATGATCGGCTGCATTTTGGCAAACATCATTTGAGCTTCTTTCAAAGCCAACGACTTGCCCATGTGCCGGGCCCACGCCTTATTATATACAGTCATGAAATATTCCGGAGCTTTCTCTTTCAGTTCCTTTCCCTTGATGCAGCGAAATGTGTAATCCGGATTAGCAAGAATCACATTCGCCCGGGCGATCAGTTTCTGATCAAACCCAACATTCTGGACATTCCTGGCGTAGGTGAATTGCTTAAAATAGAGCTGAAAACCGTAATTCTCGAAAAAAGCCTGATAGTAGGGAAAATTCCAGGGCATGTTATAATTCGGCTCAGTAAATCCGTCCACGAGTAATCCCCACCACTTGTCCCGCTCGCCAAAGTTGATCGGACCATCCATTGCTTCCATTCCTTCGCTTTGCAGCCAGGCTTTTGCAGTGTCGAAAAGTAAAAATGCCGCTTCCTGATTATCGATGCATTCGAAGAAACCCAAACCGCCAGTCGGTTGCTTTTCCTTGATCTTTGGATTGATGAAAGCAGCTACACGTCCTAAGGTTTCACCTTTTTCATTTTGTAAAAGCCAACGCTTAGACTTTGCTCCGTTTCTGAAAAGCTTGTTGGTTTCCGGATGAAAAAGTCCTTCGATGTCAGCGTCGAGCGGCCTGATCCAATTTTTCTCGTTTCGATACAACCTGACGGCCATCTCGATAAACTCTTTCTCATGTGCCGGGGTATTGACTTCGATCAAGTTCATTCGGGTGAATTTAGACCGCTAAATTAGAGCAATGAAGTCAGTCTGCAAAAAAATCAAACCCTGCCTACTTGATGATTCCATCTGGAGAATCAGATTGGTTCTATTACTTAACTGAGAAAAATCTTCATAATCACTTAAGTAATTGACTACTTGGATTGTTTTGAATGGATAACATCCTTTCCTGAAATTCTCGTTGAGCACTCCCAAAATCAGGAGTTTTGTATCGGTAAGGTGAGTCAGCCACAAAATCACCGCTAATGGAGTCATCGACTTTATCAAAGCTTTTGATTTCTTTGATTTCTCCACTTTCTGTATAAAACTCCCATGTGCCGATTTTCTCATTTCCTTGATACCTTCCCTTACTAAAAACTTTGCCGGAGTTTGGAAAGTAATGGTACCATAACCCTGATCGAATGCCCTTGGAAATTGAACCTGAAGCTATTTTATTTCCATTTTCATCGTAGTATATCCGCTTACCTTTTCCTTTTGAGACATTTTTATCTGGGAGCTCAACTCCGTTAAGTCTAAAAGCACTTAAAGAAATCAGTTTGTCGCTTTGATAAATTTCTTCCTGAAGTATTATTCCCCTCTCATCCAAAAGTTGCCAAACCCTTTCTTTTTTATCTGCTACATATTCTCCTTTTCGAGAGTACTTTGGATAGAGATCATCCTTCTCGGTCCACTCCCCTACTTTTTCTCCAACTCGATAATTTCCCACTGTTTCCAATGCCCCTTCCTCATTCCAAAATTTCCATTCACCACTTGCTTTGTCATTAATGAAAAATCCGAAACTTCTGGTCTTTCCCCCTTCATAATAATCCGAAAATGGCCCATCCAAAACTCCTTCTCTGTACGCTCCTTTTTCCTTAATGCTCCCATCAGAAAAGAAAAGGCTGTACTCTCCATCTATTTTCCCTCTCCTGTATGGAATCGATGCTTCTACAATTCCATTCGGAAAAAAAGTCTTTACGCTACCATCCAATGTATCCATGGAATATTCCATCACCAGTTTCTCAGCACCACCGGGAAAAAACTCCTTCCATTCCCCGTTTTTCTTTCCACTTTGGAAATTACCGGATACAGATAGTTCTCCATTTTCCCAATACTCAAAATATTCACCTTCAAATTCTCCTATGGAATAATTTGCCAAGCGCTTAATTTGACCTGTTGGATAAAACTGCTGAAAAATACCATCCGGGACATCTGCTTTAAAATTTAAAGTAAAAACGGGCTTCGTTTGATCATATTTTTCATCAAAAACCTTTGGATCCACTCTTAAAAGGCTTGATTCCGGATTTTCCTCCGGCTTGTGTTTAGTGTACACTTTCCACTCTCCTACCTTTTCATTGTCTTCCAACAAGCCTACTCCTATTAGATTGGTATTCCCAAAAAAGAAGTACCCGGTTTCCAGGTCGAGCAGATTAAAAAGAAAACCAAAAATCAAAAGAAGGGATGTCAGCACGTTAAATAAAAGTTTGATAACCTTTGAAAATACCAATTGCCCGGGAATAATTTATACCAGGGCTATCCAAATATTCTTGTTTTTAAAATCACCCCTCCACAGGCGCGAACAAATCAAATTCCGTTGCCTCAAAAACCTTAGCCTGCACGAAGTCTCCAACTCTGCAATAGAACTTCGAAGCATCGATCAAAACCTTTTTATCCTCCACTTTCTACTTCATATCCCTAAGAACGGCACTCTCTAGAATTGTTTTTATTTCATCAAGAATTGGCAAAGCACGATTGCTTTTTAAAATAAACCTTACACATTTTTCCTCAGTGAAAATTTTTAGTCCTTTTAATTGCCCGAACAAGAAGAAGGGCTCAACTCTTTTGATTGATTTAAAAGGAATCTGGATTAACTCATTTTTAAGATTAAAAGAGTGGCTTTTAAATATCAAAAAATTTGGGCTTATTTCTAAAATACCTCCAATAGAGTTGAAGATATTGTAATATAAATTAGCAGGCTCACTATTCAATCCTTCAAACTTGGTCGATACAACTTTCTCAACATAAGTACTAATTATTTT